>PLYB01000290.1:16027-16177 GCA_003151655.1 Gallionellaceae bacterium
GCCGCGCCATGCAGCAGGTGCGCGATACCGCCGCCGAGTTGCTGAATATCTACGCGCAACGTGCCACACGCAAAGGCCACGCTTTTAAATTTACTTATCACGATTACGAAGCGTTTTCTGAGGGCTTTGGTTTCGAAGAGACTGCCGATC
>PLYB01000316.1 GCA_003151655.1 Gallionellaceae bacterium
TCAAGCATCTGCGCATCAACCGCGAGATACGCGTGTCGAATGTGGTCACCTTTATGGCTTCATCGCGCGAGCAAGTGGAAGAGGCGTATGCGGGCGACATCATCGGCTTGCCCAACCACGGCAATATGCAGATCGGCGACAGCTTCTCCGAAGGTGAAGTATTGCAGTTCACTGGTATTCCGTATTTCGCACCGGACTTTTTCCGCTCGGTGCGCATCCGCAATCCGATCAAGGTAAAGCAGTTGCACAAAGGTTTGCAGCAGCTCGGCGAAGAAGGCGCGGTACAGGTATTCAAACCGCTGGACGGCGGCGATCTTATTCTGGGTGCGGTCGGGATGTTGCAGTTCGACGTGGTGGCTAGCCGTTTGCAGGGCGAGTATGGTGTGGATGCAATGTTCGAAGGCACCAGCACCACCAGTGCGCGCTGGGTGACTTGTGACGATAAAAAAATCCTCGCGGATTTCGAAAAAGCACTGTCGCACAATCTCTCTATCGACGCGGCAGGAAATTTGGCTTATCTCGCACCGAACAACGTCAACCTGAAACTCACGCAAGAGCGCTGGCCGAAAGTGGTGTTCCATACCACGCGCGAGCATGCGGTTAAATTGTGATGCAACAACTTGAATTTGAACTGCGCGGCGAGTTTGTTGAGCTGAATCAATTGCTCAAGTTGTCCGGTGTGTGCGACAGCGGCGGGGCGGGCAAAATGCTGGTGGCGGAAGGCGTGGTGTCCGTCGATGGCAAAGTCGAGTTGCGCAAGACTGCCAAGATACGCGCGGGACAAGTGGTCACTTTGGGCGATGTTCAGATTGTGGTATTGAAGTGATGAAAACCATTCACCACATAACCAGCGACTTGGCTGGCGTTTTTGCCAGCCTTAGTCGAATGGCTAGTTGTTTCATCAGAGACACAGAGGCACAGAGAACTGCAACCCCTTTGTTTGTCTTCATTGCTATGGACAATCACTATTCTTTGGTGTTCGTTCAAGCAACGGATTTGTTTTTCTCTGTGTCTCTGTGCCTCTGTGGTGGGTTGTAAGATGTTGTACATCGCCCACAACGTCACTATCCCCGAGCGCGAGATCGAATTGACTGCGGTGCGCGCCCAAGGTGCAGGCGGACAGAATGTGAACAAAGTTTCCAGTGCAGTGCATTTGCGCTTTGATGTAAATGCATCTTCGCTACCGCCGGAATTCAAACAGCGTCTGTTGCAGCTTAGCGACCAGCGCATCACCAAAGACGGTGTGGTCATCATCAAGGCGCAGGAGTTTCGCAGTCAGGATAAAAATCGCGGTGAGGCATTGCGGCGCTTGAAAGAGTTGGTGCAGAGCATCGCGGTATTGCCGACAATACGACGCGCCACCAAGCCGACGCGCAATTCGCAGAAGAAGCGGGTGGAGAGCAAAGTGAA
Source organism: Gallionellaceae bacterium (assembly GCA_003151655.1). GTDB lineage: Bacteria > Pseudomonadota > Gammaproteobacteria > Burkholderiales > Gallionellaceae > PALSA-1006. The sequence goes on from PLYB01000316.1 coordinate 1,411, forward strand.
GCGCGGTGCAACGAAGTCGTTGCGTGGCAGAGTAATGGAGTAGGGAACCTCATGGCAATCAAAGCAACTATCTTTAAAGCCAATCTGCAAATTGCGGACATGGAGACTCATTACTATCAAGATCACGCGCTGACGCTGGCTCGGCATCCGTCTGAAACGGACGAGCGCATGATGGTGCGTTTGCTGGCGTTTGCCTTGCATGCGCATAAGTATCTGGAATTCGGTCAGGGCATGACCAACGATGAAGAGGCGGATCTTTGGCGCAAGGATTTAACCGGCTCGATCGAGCTATGGATCGATGTTGGTATTCCAGATGAGAAGCTGATCCGCAAAGCCTGTGGTCGTTCTAATCAAGTGGTGGTGTATTGCTATGGTGGTCGCGTGGCTGATATGTGGTTTGCGCAGAACAGTGCCCAGTTTGCGCGGCAGAAGAATCTCACCATCATTAATCTTCCGGTGGAGAGCACGCAGGCGCTGGCAAAATTGGCGCAACGCAACATGAATTTGCAATGCACTATTCAGGACGGACAAGTGTGGCTGAGTGATGGTGTCGTTAGCGTACAGGTGGAGCGAGTGGTGTTAAAAGCAGCCGGGAAATAATTCCAGATTGTTTATTAGCCGCTGGGACATCACAAAATCAAGGTTTTGTAGGTCGGGTTTTCCTCGAAGAGGTTCTTGTACCCTTTAGGGTGAACCCGACCACTTCGACAAGCTCAGGACAGGCATGTCGGACTGAAGTCCGACCTACACTCAAATCAAGCCGGATAAGTATTGCTTGCGGCGCACTTCCGGGAAACGTTCAATCGCATAGCGCAACATGGTGCGCGGCATGTTGTGGTAATGCTGTTGCAAGAATAGTTCCGCCGTCGCCATATCGCGTTTACCAACTTCCCTTAACATCCAGCCGACTGCCTTGTGGATGAGGTCGTGCGTGTCGGGTAGTAGCTGCTCGGAAATACGCAAGGTGTCGGCAAATTCGTTGCGGCGGATGAAATGGAAAGTGGCAATGATCGCGATACGTCGCTCCCACAGAGCATCTGAGGTCACTAGCTGATAGAGCGGTTGCCGCGAGCGCGTGGAAAGAAAATCGCCCACGATTTGCGACGCACTGACATCGACCAAGTCCCAGTTGTTGATATAGGCAGTGTGCGCAAGGTACAACTCATACGCGCACTGTTTATCGGCTTCATCACCGCGCTGATAAAAGTCGATCAAAAGTATAAGCGCGAATAAACGCTCTTCGTGGAATTTCGATTTAAGCAATGCGCTGATGATATTCGGCGCTGTGTCCCGGAAAGTTTTTACCAAGGCGCGCAGGGTCGGCACTTTGATGCCGAGGAAGATGTCGCCCGCACCATATTGTCCCGGCGCGGTTTTGAAAAAACTTTGCGATACGAGCGCCGTTGTGGGGTCGGCGATGCTGCGCAGATGTTTTTGAATCAAATTCAGCGTGATCATTGGATTAGCATTAGGGCGTATTGCCATACGCCCCTACCCGAACTGGTAAGCTGACTGGGCTTTGCCGAGTAATGGCTCACTGTAGCAGATGTGCCCTGCATCCGTGCCCGCCGCACCGGCAATCACCATGAGCGGCAGCAGGTGCTCGCTACGCGGATGGCAAGCGCGTGCTCCCGGTGCTGTCGCCCATTGGATTAACAACCGTTCGCGTTCGGCAGGCGCTGCGCTGATCGCGTTACCCAGCCACGTGTCGAATTGGACGGAAGCTTCGTTGGCGGCGGCATTGGGCGAGAAAAATTCACGTAGGTTGTGATAGCTCAAGCCGCTGCCGAGGATGAGCACACCCTCGTCGCGTAACGGTGACAAGGCGTGGCCGAGGGCAAGATGCGCGGCTGGATCAAGGTTGCTCAGGAGCGAAAGTTGCACGATGGGTACATCGGCTTCCGGGTAAATGAGTTTGAAGGGAATGAACACGCCGTGATCGAGGCCGCGCTGATG
>PLYB01000327.1 GCA_003151655.1 Gallionellaceae bacterium
GGTGGAGTCCATACCATTGCTTTGGAGTAGGCAGTTAGCAAGAATAAATATCTCAAAGTTGCCGCAGGTCGAGTAACATCGTTCCGTATCTTCCGTTTGTACCAAAATTCAAATCGTGGGGGCATCATGAGTCAATCAAACACCACAGACTCGGTGAATGAATTAGGCGTCGCTGGTGCGCTGACTTGGCGTTATGTGATCGCATTATCCCTAGTGGCGACGCTTTCCACGGCCGCATGGGTGAGTCTACATCTGGTGATTTCGGAGCAGAAAAGCACGGCGGCAGTGGTCAATGTGAGCGGACGACAGCGGATGCTCAGCCAACGGACTGCCATGTTCTCGAACCTATTGTTGAACACGCCCAAAGCTGAAAGATCACTCATTCGCGGCAAACTGAAAGATGCGATTGACCTCATGGCTCGCTCACATCGTGGCTTGACCCATGGCGACAATGAAATGGGGCTACCGGAAACCATGTCTCTTACAGTCCGTTCCATTTATTTCGACGAACCCATTGCACTTGATAGGCAAGTCGAAACCTACATTAAAAATGTTCAAGCATTGCTTCTGCTGGACGATAACGCGCTAACTCCCGAAAATCCCCTGTTGCAATACATCACCGAGGTCGCGCCGACTACATTGGTCTCTGCGCTCGATCAGATGGTGCGCCAATATCAATTGGAAGGCGAGGCATCAGTTGGACATTTGCAAAAAGCCGAGACGATATTCTGGATGCTCACTCTGTTGCTGTTGACGCTGGAAGCGTTGCTGATTTTTCACCCCTTCGTCAGACACGTTAAAACCATCATCGGCAAGTTGCAACGTGTCACGGGTGATTTGCAATTGCATCAAAGCCATCTTGAAGAATTGGTCAAGCAGCGTACGGCGGAAATTCGAAAGCTTAATGCCAGTCTGGAGCGGCGGGTAACCGAACGGACGGTGCAACTCGAAGCTGCCAACAAGGAACNNTCCTATTCGGTCTCGCACGACCTGCGTACGCCGTTGCGCGCCATAGACGGATTCTCCCACATTTTGCTGGATGACTATGCCGATAAGCTGGATGATGAAGGCAAACGACTACTCAACGTTGTGCGTGACAATACCCGCCGGATGGGGCAGCTGATTGATGACATCCTGAAGTTTTCCCGCACCAACCGCCTGGAAATGGCTTATGCTGAAATCGACATGGAGGGATTGGCACGATCAGTTGTTGAAGAACTTTTGCCTGTCGTTGCCGCCGGGCACAAGCTGCAAATTGAAATCGAACACATACCCTCAACTATGGGCGACCGCGCCCTAATGCATCAGGTATTCGTCAATCTGCTATCCAATGCCATCAAGTTCAGCAGTTCCAGAGAAGATGCTACGATCAAGGTGGGCGGTTCCATCGAGAGTGACGAAACCGTTTACTTTGTGCGGGACAATGGTGTCGGTTTCGACATGCAGTATGCCGACAAGCTGTTCGGCGTTTTCCAGCGGCTGCATGGCGTAAGTGAGTTTGAAGGAACCGGAATCGGCCTAGCCATTGTCAAACGCGTGATTATCCGTCACGGTGGACGAGTTTGGGCAGAGGGGAAGGTAGGCGAAGGCACTACGATTTATTTCGCTTTACCGGCAAAGAAAAAGGAACATTAAGGATGGAAATAGAATCGGAGGTCTGTTTCTGGCTCGACAAGAGACGCTCGGCGAGTGGAATACTGACTGAGCAAAATCGGCCAAGAACCGTCGGTGGCGACCGGCTGCTATGAGAAAGGCACTTTTGCCGTTAGATATGTGGCGATGTGCCAAATGCTGAATTTCAATCACTCATGTCAAATGGCTTTCAGAAAGTTGGCTCCTGTATTGTGTATGCTACACACAAAAACTAAACGTTTAGAGGTAAACTATTCACATGAAAAAGTTCCTGCTAATACTATTGCTGATATTGCCAACGCTTACATCGCGTATATCCTATGGGGTCGATTTCTTTGGTCAAGGGAGCACTCAATTCTCGCTATTAGTGGGAAGCGGTTCCGCATTCAATAATGACTATTTGATTCTCGGTGTAGGGGTGAACTATTACCTCCTTGATGGGCTTGGTATCGGCTTGTCCTACGAGAACTGGTCTGGGAACAGTCCAAGCATCAACCAAACATCACCCTCTATCCAATATGTTTTCTCTCAAGGTTATTTAGTTCGACCATATATTGGAGCCTTTTATCGCAATATTGCCATAGCCAATCAATCGAGCATCAATTCTGATGGTGCACGTGCGGGAGTCTATTTTACTGCCGGACCCAATAGTGTTATCGGGGTAGGCTTAGCTTATGAATCCTACCTTAATTGTCAGTCGGCAGTTTTCGGGGGATGTAGCGAGACCTATCCAGAGATAGCTTTACTTTTTGGTTTTTGAACTTCCGGTATTAGGCAGGTAATATTGCAGAGTCGAGGACTGCTCCGTGCCAACGGAAGTTCGCAAAACCGAGGGAAGCTCATTATCTTGAATTGTATTTAAATGACTAAAACTCAGGGGGGAGTATGAAGCGTTTTGTTCTCTTGCTAATCACACTAGTTTTTTTTATCACTGGTTGCGCTTCAACTTCAAACATTATTCCTTCTTCCGTTGAATTAACCCGATCAGCATCTTTCGAGCCCCCCCCCGGTAAATCTGGTTTATATTTGTACCGTGCTAAGAGTACAGGCATAAAGACTGCGCAAATAATTTCTACGATTTCTACGCTTGGTGCGGTTTGGTTGGCAAAATTTCCAGTTAATGTGGTGGTCGATGATGTTCAAATTGGCGAAGTTAACATCACTAACTATTACTATTTGGAGTTGTCTCCCGGCAAACATACAATCGTATTTATTAAACCTTCAAGCACGTTCTCAAGTGAATCAAAAAGCGATCCGATTGAAATTAACATGAAGCCCAATAGAGATTACTTTGTCGAATCTGTTGGAGAAGCTTTTGGGGAAAATGCAAAGCTGGAATCTGAAGAGAAAGCCAAGGATTGGTTGGCGACGGTGGAATTGCTTGCCATTCCACCTACTGTAAAAAAACATTTTGGAATGTTCAAAGAACAAAGTGAACCCTCTCAAGAAGCAGCGCCTGTTCAACAATCTTCTAGGCAGTCAACAAAGCCTCTTGTATCTAATCAAGACAAATCTAAGTTCGAACGGCTTGTCCTCATTCCATTGCGCGTTAATGATGAAGACAAGAGTCTACAAGGTGCTATGGAAACAGCTTTAGTAGAAGGCTTGCAACAGAAGTATATTGTGTTTGCTGGTCCTCGAGTTTCGCAAATAGCTCATGAAGTATTTGCAAACGAAAACAAACAACAAACTCATGGGGAATGTGATGAAACACGATGTTTGCAAAATATTGCAGGTGCGTTTCAAGCTGAAATCCTTGCTGTTGGAAATGTCACTAAAAAAGACGGTAATTATTTTTTGTCATTGAGCATCCAGAATATTTTTGATGACAAAGTTATTTATTCTAAATCTACACCTTGTAAGAATTGTGACGCAACAGAAGTGGTGGAAGCGCTCAAACAACTAAGCGACTCAATTGAATGAACATTCCAAAGAGCAGGGTGGGGGTATTCAAAGTTTACTGATAACAGTATCGTCTCGGAACTTGCCCCTCACCAAGTCACGATATCGGGAAGTCCGTTGATCTTGCCGTTGTTTCGCTATCCGGCAGGTAATGTTGCGCCGTGAAAGATTTCGCCATGCTGGATAGCGGACAAAATGTGTGACGATGATCTTAAGACTCAGTTCGGCCATGAACCACCAGTGACGACTGACCGTTATGCTCTGTGAAGGGCAACAACGTGCACTATGTATAGCTGTGCATAGTGGCATCTATGCACTCTGTAGCATCGGCTAGATGAAGTTCAGCTTATCAAACCAGCACGTGGCGAGTATTCCTGAAGAAATTGTGGATTTGCTGTTCTGTGTCCGGATCGATCATAACATCAGGCCGGTTGCCATTCGGACAGGCAAGTCGTGGTGTCGTTCCGAATAGACGGCAGATTAGCGGACGTTCCGCATAGACTTGGCATCCATTGCTGTCAAGGTAAGGACAGTTCAGGTCAGCCAGCGCGGCCTCATGTTCCGCGATGCTTTTAACGGGCAGCCGTGCCATCTCTTCGGTGGAGGTGGTCACAGGCCCGCAGCAATCTTGGCAACCTGATTGGCACTCGAAGGATGGAATGCGCTTGCGGAAATAATGGATTTTACTTCTGTTGCTGGTCATGCGGTGGATGCGCTTCGATTAGCGTAGCCGCAAAAAGCACTGATCAGCTTGTCGGCTTTTGCTTGAAAGTTCAAGGAGTGCGACAGGCTGAGTAAATTAGCATGCTGACGTATTGTGGTTGCGGATGGTTCAAAACCCGCACTCTTAACGGCGAGCACAATTTTGTTAAGGCCGTCTTTCGCAACCACCACTGCTACCCGGCCGGAAAAACTATTTTTGATTCTTGCTAAATATTCATTGTAGTTCGGGTTGCTTCCCCACAAGTTGACCACCAAACTGCCATTGTTAGCCAATGATGCAAAACAATCATCGTAAAACCGCTGACTACCCAATTGAGCGGGCTGTCCACCCGAATCAAACCCATCTACGATCAGTACTTGAAGTCCATTGTCCGGTGCTGAAACAAAAGCCGCCCCATCGTCCAATAACACTTTAAATCGGGCATCATCGGGGGGGATGGCAAATTCATTTCGCAACGCGATCACATCCGGGTTTATTTCGATTACGGTAATTTTAGTTTTCGGCAAATGGCGGTAGCAATACTTGGCCAGTGATCCGCCCCCCAAACCTATCATGGTGATATGTTTTGGGGATGGATCGAGCAGCAAAAAACTCATCATCACTCGGGTGTAACTCAACACCAATTCGTCCGGCATATCCATAGCCATCTCACTTTGTACCGACAAGTGATCGAAATGTAACGCGAGATTGCCATGCCGCTTGGTTATATAAGGTTTGCAGGACTTAACGTCGGATTGCGACCGGGCTGTCCAGGCAAGCATCTGGTCAAACTGCTGCCGCATTGTTCTTGTAAAATCATTCATCTGATTATTTTTTTCCCCATAACACCAACCAGGCTTGAACCGATTCACCATGTTCAAGACGAGCTTGAGTTTGCACCATACGATGACTAACAAAACCAATATCTGCCGCGAGTCTGTGTAAATATGCAGACGAGTGCGCATAGCGTCCCGTGTCATTCAGTTGGTAATCTTTCGGCGCATCCGGATTGGTTTCTGCATGAGCCGTTGCTTCAATTGATTTCACTGAGAAAGCAAAATGACCTCCGGTACGAAGTAGTCTCATCGCTTCCTGAAAAACCTGATCAAGCTTTCCAAGGTAAACAAATACGTCTGCTGCAATAATCAGGTCATAACTGGAAGCAGATTCGCCCCGCATCATGTCCAGCAATTCAGCTTTTTCCAGCCGCTGATATATATTTCTGGCTCGGGCTTTTTGCAACATGTTAGCGGATAAATCGACACCAACCAAATGGCGTGTAGCGGACGCAATGGCTGCTCCGACTAATCCGGTACCGCATCCCAAATCCAGAACATCCCACTTTTGCAACGGCGGTGCTGAAAATTCTTTGATAATGGCGACTAGTTTCTCGGGTGTTCTGTAGTCGAGGTCACCAATAAGATGCTGCTCAAATTTAGCAGCATGGGCATCGAATATTTTCTCGATGTATTGAAATGGCGGGTGCTCCGGGTTGTTACCGTTAAGCGTGTCCCGCAAATGAATCGCTATGGAATTATCCGGCTCAATTTTTATCGCATGCTCGAAACAGGCTAAAGATTTTTTTGTTTCACCCTGTGCCCGGTGAACGACACCCAGATTGATGAGTGTTTCGACGGACTCGGGCTTGAGAGTGCAGGCAATTTTGAAACAAGTAAAAGCGTCATCTAACTTATTTTGTTCCATGAAGATGAGCCCCGAATTACAATGCGCATCAGCGAAATCCGGCCTAAGTGTTATCGCGTGTTCGAAGCGGGTTAAAGCATCTTCAACCTTGCCCTGCTCCTTTAACAAGACACCCAAGTTATAGTGTCCCTCTGCATATTCCGGCTTGTGTGAGATTGCTTTATGGAAGCAGGCCATTGCTTCCTGCGGCTTGTTCATGTCCTTGTACAAATTTCCCAAGTTGTTGTGTGCCTCGACAAAATAGGGCGAGAGCACAATCGCTTCAAGGTAGTAGCGTAGTGCGTTGTCTAATCTCCCCAAGTCTTTGCAGGCCACTCCAAGATTGTTGTACGCCTCTGCGTAATCCGGCTTGAGCGAAATGGTTCGAAGGAAGCTGGTGATGGCTTCGCCGAGCTTACCCTGTGCCTGATAGATATTCCCCAAACTAAAATGTGCGGAATGAAGTGAAGGGTTAATTGAAATCGCGCGGCTTAAAAATTCAATCGCTTGTTCCGGTTTTTTATTCTGGATGGACAGCAGGCCGAGAAGGTGTGGCACATTGTAATCATTCGGGTCGAGCAATAGTGCTTGCCGATAGATTATTTCCGCCTCCCGAAGATTGCCCGACTGATGATGGCTTATACCAATTCTGAGAAGTCTGGATTTGTCCGTTGCATTCCCGATGGCTTGGACAGTATCTGTTTTGGGTAAACAGCACTGTTTATATTTCTTCCCGCTGCCGCAAGGGCAGACATCATTGCGCCCGGTTTTTATCATTATTTTCCCAAGAGGATATTCAATTATCGCTAGGGCAATCGGTGTAACCGAATCTGTCCGCCGATATTGAATTGTGTAATCTCGGATTGTGTTGGAGGTCGCATGGTGTATGCCACTAAAAGCTGAGTGGCAGGCAAGCCAAGCATGGTTTCTGTACTGCGCAAGTCTTGAATAATAGCGAGTGGATCATCGCGTTCCATGTCCATAGACATAACGACGCATCTATATCTTTTGCTTTTGAATGCGGACAAAGCGCTTGAGCGGGTGCTACAACAATCAGCAACCAGATTCCTTTCGTGCATAAAAGCATCGCAATCAAAAGACTGATTCTGACTATCTTGAATGACCAGAGCTCTGTTACTCATGCGGAAGCTCCTTAAAATCTCAAATAGAACATTGCGTTCCTAATGTTATTCTAGTCATTGCCGTATCCCCGCTTAATTGATGTAATGAATAACAAGCTTTTGAGCTTCAAATGATTGCAATCTGATGTGCCTAATATTAACATATCATTAACATAAAATGGAACTGGACTATGGAAAGCCGTACTGCCCGACTAACATTCCTGATTGACCCCACCAAGAAACAGATCTTCGAAGAAATATGCGCTCTTCACGATCAGACACCGTCGCAAGTAGTACGGCAGATGATTCGAGATTACGTGCGGCAACATGGCTCCCCAGATCAGATTGCCCGCATGCCTCAGAACGCAAAGAAAAGTAGTCAGTGAGGTTTCTGGATGACATATTCTCTTGTCATGAAATGGATGATACAAGCCCATCAAGCTTTGTCCGTGTTTCGCAAGCTCAAGACTGATGGCAATGGAACCACCAAATAAATCTCGCTGTGTGAGTAAACCGGACATGTCATTTGCTCTTAACATCGCTTCCTGGTTAATTGGAGTCATTTGGCTTGGATGGCAACGCTCTATATGATCGCCTGCTTACCGTCGCACTGCGGACAGGCACAGGTACCAGTTTGAAAGCGACTGTAAAGTCTCTATGTCCTGTCAATTCGCTGTCTACTGATACAAATCACAATCTGATTTTATCTTGCACCGTATTTGGCGATAGAATGCGCGTCTTATTAATTAATGCGCAAATCAACATGACTGGCATCACCATTGCCTTATCCAAAGGCCGTATCTTTGAAGAGACTATGCCGTTGCTGGCTGCGGCAGGTATTACCGCGCTGGAAGACCCGGAGTCTTCGCGCAAGCTCATTTTGCCAACCAATCGCGCCGACGTGCGCCTGATTATCGTGCGTGCATCGGATGTGCCGACCTATGTGCAATACGGTGCGGCCGACATGGGCATCGCGGGCAAGGACGTGCT
>PLYB01000187.1:0-1921 GCA_003151655.1 Gallionellaceae bacterium
GCTGGGTTGCCGATGAACACTGGCACCCGCAGCAGCAAAGCCGGACGCTTGCAGACGGCAGCTATGAGTTGCACATCCCCTATTCAGACCCGCGCGAGTTGACTATGGATATTCTCAAACACGGCGCAGAAGTGGAAGTTATCGAACCGGAAGAATTGCGTCGCGAGGTGTTGGATAACCTGCGCAAAGCCGCAGTAAAATACACGGATGCGTAGGTTGGGTTAGCAGTTTCACCGCGTAACCCAACATCATTTAAAACAGGAATCAACATGAACGATTCAATCACTTTACCAACCTACCCCGACCAAGACCTCGCCGAACTCAGCCCGGCGAAACTAATCGACATCGTCATTGAAGACCATGACCGAGTCCCTCGCAATGTCATCGAAGAATGCGCCCGTCGCGGCGACTCAATGACGGAATATTTGCGCCAATTACACGAGGATGATTTTCTTTGGCTTGAGCGTGAAGATGAACTTGATGAAATAGCTGATGGGATATGGTGGCTGCGTCTCCATGCCGTCATGATTCTCGGGCAAATCTCCAGCGAGCAAGCCGGATTGTTGATGGTAGAACTCATGCGGCGCATGTCGCAGGAGGAAGATGACAACTTGCAAGACTGGCTTGCAGGTTACTGGTCTGCGTTATTCCAGAACAAACCGGACACCGTACTGCCTTCCCTGCGTGCCCTCTGTGAGGACAAAAGCTTGGACTGGTACATACGCGCCACAGCCATCGAGGCGGAAATCAGGCTTGCCGCGAAACAGGGAATAGTAGTGCTCGAACAAGCGCTGGCGTGGTTGGCTGGCATCGCAACCGACGAAAGTGATAATTGGGAATTGCGACTCTCTGCTGGCAACACACTACTGGATTATCCTCGCCCGGAATATCGCTCCATGCTGGAGAGCTTGGCGGATAGGCAAAGTGGCTGGGGCAGCCATTTCGGCAGGGATGACATTCAACAAGCGTATTCGGATACGAAAAACAAACCGGAACGTTTCACAAACCCATGGAAATTTTACGAACCAGAAGCCATCACCCAACGCCAGATACGTTGGCGGGAAGAGGACGAAAAAGAGAATCAGCGCAGTTTGAATGGAGACTCGGTCTATCCGAATAATCCTTACAACCCGTACTATGACAATGAACCCTACATCCGCCCCGAACCAAAAATCGGTCGCAACGATCCCTGCCCGTGCGGCAGCGGCAAGAAATACAAGAAATGTTGTCTGGCAAAAGAATGAATGACAGGCTCAGGTTTTGAGACAGTGGGGGTGTTAGCATGAGCTATATGAATGACAAACCCGAAAACAAACCCCTTGCACATGTTCGCCTAGATAAAAGTGGTGGATGGCATGGGCATCTACTGGATGAGCATTCGCAAGGCGTGGCGAATCTGGCTGGCGAATTCGCCACGCCCTTTAACAGCGCGGACTGGTCGAGTCTGGCTGGCTTGTGGCACGACTTGGGCAAGTACAGCGCAGAGTTTCAACGGTATATTAAAACGGTCAGTGGTTACGACAGGGCAAATGCCCACATTGAAGGAGGGGTGCCTGGTCGCGTTGACCATTCCACGGCTGGCGCGATACACGTGGTTCGACAGTTCGATAAACATGGACGCATTCTGGCTTATCTGATTGCAGGCCATCATGCAGGACTATCAGACTGGCACGCAGCGGAATCGGGAGGCAAGGCACTCTCCATTCGATTAGGGGCAGAACAAAACCACTTGCTCGACCGCATACCAGAGCAAACCATTCCACAAGAAATCCTCACACAGAACAAGCCAGCCTCCAAGTTGCTCGGGGGTGAATATGGTTTCCATTTGTGGGTGCGGATGCTGTTTTCATGTTTGGTGGACGCGGACTTCCTCGACACCGAAACCTTCATGGATAAAGGCAAAAATCAGGCGCGGCAACAG
>PLYB01000187.1:2011-5720 GCA_003151655.1 Gallionellaceae bacterium
ACACCAGCATCATCGAGCAAACCGCTGATGTGTTTCGCGGCATCTTCGGCAAAGATGATGTCGTGGAACACCATAGCAACTTTGATGTAGACCGCGAAACTACGCGTAGCCGTTTGGCGGCAGAGAACTGGGATGCACCGCTGATCGTGACCACCAATGTCCAGTTGTTTGAGTCGTTGTTCGCCGCCCGCACCAGTCGTTGCCGCAAGCTGCATAATCTCGTCAACAGTGTGATCGTGCTGGATGAGGCGCAACTGCTGCCGCCGGAATTTCTGCAACCGATACTCGATACGCTCAACCTGCTGACTACCCACTACGGCGTAACGGTCGTGCTTTCCACTGCAACCCAGCCAGCCTTAAATACAGTCAAGGACAACTTTGGTCGTACTACGCGCAAGGGGCTGAACAATGTGCGCGAAATTATTGCTGATGTTGATAGACTCTATGCCGATCTGGAACGGGTAGACGTTAAGATACCTGATGATTTCAACCAACCCACCGACTGGCAATCTCTCGCCACAGAGCTTTGCCAGCATGATTCGGTGCTGGCCATCGTTAATACCCGCAAGGATTGCCGCGAGCTTTGGGAGCTTATGCCCAAGGGCACGCTGCACCTTTCCGCGCTCTTATGCGGCGCGCACCGCTCGGCGATAATTGCCGACATCAAAGAGTGGATCAAACGTGGCGAAGCGGTGCGCGTCATCAGCACACAATTGGTCGAAGCCGGGGTTGATCTTGACTTTCCCGTGGTTTATCGGGCATTGGCCGGACTGGATTCTATTGCGCAGGCAGCGGGTCGCTGCAATCGCGAGGGAAGTTTGACTGGAAAGGGCAAAGTTGTGGTGTTCGTTCCGCCCAAACCCGCACCCAAAGGCTTATTGCGCTTTGGCGAAGATGCCACCAAAGACGTATGGCACAAGCGGCCTGAAAAACCGCTGGCGCGGGAATTGTTCACCCGTTACTTCAATCGTTTTTTGAGTATGCCCAATCTGGATGAGCACGATATTGCTGGTTCCCTAAAATGCGGAAGTGGTCTGGAGGTTCAGTTCCGCACCGCCGCCGAAAAATTCCGCTTGATTGATGACCGAGAAACGCAGGCCGTGTTTGTGCGCTACAACGCCGAGAGCACCTATCTGATTCAGCAGTTGAATCAGATAGGGCCAAAGCGTGATTTAATGCGCAAGCTCCAACGTCATGCGGTAACGATTTATCGCTACGATTTGAACCGCCTGCTCCAGAATGGTGACATTAAGGCAATTGAAAATTATCCTGACCTGTATGCCCAAGTAGGCGATACTCTATACCACAAGGAAACAGGGTTGTTGCTTGCCGAGTCGCCGATATTGAACCCCAGCGCGCTTGCGTTCTAAAAAACGAGGGAAAGCCATGCCAAGAAAAACCTACTGCCTAGAAGTGAGCGGCGATTTCGCCTGTTTCACCCGCCCGGAAATGAAAGTGGAACGGGTCAGCTACGATGTCATTACGCCATCTGCCGCCCGCGCCGTGTTCGAAGCCATTCTATGGAAACCGGCGATCCGTTGGGTGCCGACTAAAATAGAAGTGCTTAATCCGGTTCGCTGGGTTTCGGTGAGGCGCAACGAAGTTGGTGGAAAAATTTCAGGCAACAACGTCAAAGCGGCGATAAGTAAGGGCAGCGTTAACCTTGCCCTGTATGTGGAAGAAGATCGCCAGCAGCGCGCCGGCCTTTTTTTACGCGACGTGAAATACCGGCTGTATGCGCATTTTGAGATGGCTGAACGCGCTCATCGGTTCAACTATCCGCACCTGTCCCATATCGTGCAAAACCCCGAGGAGGCAGCAGAACAGCACAAACCCAACACGCCAGCCAAGTTTCTCAATATGTTTGAGCGTCGAGCTGAGAAAGGCCAATGTATCAACCAGCCTTATCTCGGCTGTCGCGAGTTCGCTTGTGATGTTCGCCTGATTGATGATCCGGCCAAAGAACCTACCGCGCCCATAACGGAAACTCGTGAACTGGGCTGGATGCTTTACGACATGGACTACAATAATCTTGCCGACCCTACACCTCGTTTTTTCAATGCGCGTATAAACGGCGGCGTGGTGGTGATTCCAGACTGGAATAGCGAAGAGGTACGGGGATGATACTTCAGGCACTGAAAGAGTATTACGTCCGCAAGGCGGAAGACCCCGATTCGCTACTAGCACCAGAGGGCTGGATTTCCAAAGGGATAGATTATGTGGTTGTTTTGGAAAAAGACGGGCAAGTGGTGCGTGTCGAATGCCTACAAACTAACGACGGTAAAAATAGCCGACCAAAGATCGAATTCGTTCCCAATATTGGTGAGCAGGCTGTGAAGCATACCAATAGCGGAAAGGATGCCAATCTGCTTTGGGATAATTCAGCATTCGTATTCGGCCTTGGTAAAAGTGGAGACATAAAAATCGCCAGTTTTCTAGAGGCGATTATTAAAAATCTTCCTCCTGAAGACCAAGGTGTAAAAGCCGTTTGCTCATTTATTCGTAGCGGTATTACTGATCCAGCCTTCTTTGAGCCAATTCTAACGCACCCAAGTTATGGTAAGGAATTGAGCAGCGGATTTCCGATAGTAACTTTTCAATTGGCTGAGGATGATGCTCCTTATGTGTTTTACAGGCCGACAGTGAAAAGTTACTACGAACAAGCAGCAGTTGGCGGACAATCACCCGTTAACCAAATTTGTCTGATTACCGGGAAGCCAAATGCTCCAATTCAAATAAAGCATCCTTCCATTAAGAACCTCTACGGGCAGCAGAAAATCGGGCCGCTTATTTCTTTCAACGAGAGAGCATTCGAGTCTTATGGTAAAGAGAAAAGACAAGGTGAAAATGCGCCTATAAGCAAGCAAGCCGTTGCAGCATACTCAAAGGCTCTAGCACATCTGCTCCAAAGCAAACAGAAACTCCAAGTCGGCGATACCTCCACGATTTTCTGGGCCGACGCACCTGACGAACTGGAAACGGGTTTTCTCGATCTGTTTGGAGAGCCGCGCAAAGACGACCCAGACTGCAATGTGAAGGCAGTGGAGAGCCTCTATCGCAGTGTCGAAACGGGGAGCTTTGTTACTGACAGCGATACCAACCGCTTCTTTGTGTTGGGGCTGGCACCCAATGCGGCGCGTATCTCGGTGCGCTTCTGGCAGGTTGGCACCGTGGCAGAATTTGCCGGGCGCATCCGGCAGCATTTCGATGACCTGAAAATAGACCGGGCATCTTACGATCCGCCCTATCTCTCGCTGTTTCGTCTGCTGGTGAATATCGCCAAATTGGGCGAATCCAAAAACATTCCGCCCAATCTGGCGGGCGACACCATGCGGGCGATTTTGTCGGGTACACCTTATCCCGCCACTTTGTTGCAAGCGGCAATTCGGCAGATTCGCGCCGAACAGGCGAAGAAAAATGATAAAACAGGCAAGCCATTGCTCAATGTGACCTACGCCCGCGCCGCGCTCATCAAAGCCTGCCTCAACCGGGCATCCCGTTTCAAAAATCAACAGGAGGATATTACCGTGTCGCTTGATACTACCAATTCCAATCCAGCTTACCGTTTGGGTCGTTTGTTTGCCGTGCTGGAAAAAATCCAGGAGGATGCTGCCAAACCAGCGAAAATTAACACCACCATCCGTGACCGTTTTTACGGCGCGGCATCCAGCAGCCCGGTGACAGTTTTTCCAACTTTACTGAAATTAAA
>PLYB01000067.1 GCA_003151655.1 Gallionellaceae bacterium
CGCGATGCGGTACCAGGCAAATATGGTGAAGTCGTGGCGGCTGATATAGCGTAACAGAGCGCGCACCGCGAAGAATGCGCTGATAAACGAAGCGATAGAGCCGACCAAAAATATACCCAGATCATCGGCGCGAAAGTCGTGACGATATTTCACTATTTCATACAGTGTCGCCATGGTCAGGGTGGGAATGGCGAGGAAAAAAGAAAACTCTGTCGCGGCCTTGCGTGACAAGCCGAAGAACAATCCGCCGATAATGGTGGCTCCCGAACGCGACGTGCCGGGAATCAACGCCAGTGCCTGCGCCAAGCCCATCTTCAACGCGTCTTTCCAGTGCATCTCATCCACACTGTTGATAGTGACCGTGTGCGTGCGTTTCTCTGCCCACAAAATAAAGAATGCACCGATAATGAATGCCAGTGCCACCGGAACGGGTGCGAACAGGTGCGCTTTGATTGCTTTGCCAAATAGCAGCCCGAGGATTGCCAGCGGCAGGAAAGCGACGAACAGATTGAAGGTGAAGCGTTGCGCGGCTTCCTGTTTTTGTACCAAACCGGAAGTTACCGAAGCGATTTTGGCGCGGTATTCCCAGCACACGGCAAGAATGGCCGCAAACTGAATCACGATTTCAAAAACCTTGCCGCGCTCATCGTTGAAATTCAGCAGGTCGCCAACAAGAATCAAATGCCCGGTTGAGGAAACCGGTAAGAATTCAGTGAGACCTTCGACTATGCCAAGGATGGTCGCTTTAAGTAGCAGGAGTGTGTCCATATCGTTTTAGTGTTAATAAATTTAAGGTTCTTGCGATAATCTCGCGATGCGCAAATTGACGTTACGCCGTTCGTCATCAGACATCTCCACCCAGTGCGTGACCTCCTCGAAAGTGCGCAAGCAATTGCGGCACACATCATCACCCAGAACGGTGGTGCAATAACCGGAGCAGGGCGAGTCGGAGGTGATTTCGGCAGGAGGTATTGATGACTGATGTTGCATAGGTGCAATTATACCTGCGCACTATGTTGTAAGCCCAGGCAAATTGCGCCGGTCAAGAATACGCTCTACAAGAGCGGACGCCCATCTCACTCACCGTAAAACTCCCTGCGATAGACGGAAGGTTTAACACCGAACGCCTGTCCAAAACAGCGCCGGAATAATGCGGGCGACGCGAATCCTGCGGTTTCGGCCACGATCTCGATTGGCTTGTCGGTCATTTCAAGCATGCGCTGCGCCAATGTCAAACGCTGATTGAGTAACCATAGCCCGACGGTGGTTCCCGTCATCTGGCGGAAGCGGCGGGTAAAAGTCCGGCGACTCATCAATGCTCGTTCGGCCAGTGCGTCCAGTGTGTGCGCAGCAGCCAAATTTTGCGTCATCCATTCCATGACCTGAGACAGTCGATCAGGCGTAACCGAACTGAATTGCGGTTGTTCGATAAATTGAGCCTGCCCGCCCTGCCGAAAGGGTGGCACAACCATGCGTCTGGCGATGTGATTGGCGACTTCGGCACCATACTGCGTGCGCAGCAAATGCAGGCAACAGTCTATGGCAGCGGCACAGCCGGCCGAGGTAACGATGTCACCCTCGTCCACGTACAAAACATCAGGCTTTACCTCGATAAGCGGATAGCGTTCTGCCAACTCGGCTGCACAGCGCCAATGAGTGGTCGCCTTGCGACCATCCAGCAGACCTGCCGCCGCCAACACAAATGAGCCGAGACAAAAGCTGACGATTTTGGCGCCGCGCTGATGAGCCTTGCGCAACGCATCAAGCATCACTTTGGGCGGCAACTCTGCAGTATCGTGCCAACTGGGGACGATAACCGTCCCAGCGTCTTTGAGCGCGGCGAAATTGTGCGTGGCATGGATAGCATAACCGGCATTAGTCTGGACGGGAGATGGGTCGGCAGCGCACACCTTGAGCTTAAAGTCGGGCACCTTGTTGTTACTGGCATCAGGGCGAAAAATGATGCACGGCACCGACAAGTGAAATGGGCTGACACCATTGAAGGCGATGACCGCGTACGAATCTGAATTTTTTGCCGGTTTTTTCATGTTGGCCCGATTATATCTAAAAATGTCATTCAGGCCACTATGAGCCAATGCCATAAATAGAAATAATTCGCTCAGTGCAATTATATTAATCCGTCAGGAGGCCGTTATGCCACGCCGTGCTTTGCTTGTGATTGATGTCCAGAATGATTACGTTGGCGGAGAGCTACCGATTGAATTTCCCGATGTGCAAAATTCACTGCGCAATATCGGGACTGTGATGGATGTCGCGCGCGCAGCATCCATTTCGGTGGTGGTTGTGCAGAATATCCTGCCCCCCAATGCGCCGTTCATGGCCGAGGGTTCTGTTGGAGTAGCGTTGCATGAGGTGGTTGCTGCGCGTCCGCACGACCATTATGTGGCCAAGAAATTACCCAGCGCTTTTGCAGGAACAGATCTGGAAGCATGGTTACGCCAGCATAACATCGACATCGTCACGGTGGTCGGTTACATGACCCACAACTGCAATCTGTCGACCATGCTGCACGCCTTTCACAGCGGTTACGCCGTGGAATTCATCAGCGATGCCGCCGGTTCCGTACCGTACGAGAATCGCGCCGGTCGGGCCACCGCCGAGGAAATACACCGGGTGATGAGTGTGGTGTTGCAATCGCGTTTTGCGGCGGTGATGGCGACCGAGGAATGGATAGCGATGTTGCAGCAGGACGCCACGCCGGAACGCGATTCGATTTTTCGCTCCAACCGCCGTGCTCGCGGCTTGGCTGTCACGTTATGAATCCCTTTCCCGCGGATGACAAGATTCAATTGCGTGTCTTTACGGCGCAAGACGAGATCGTCATCGAAAACTGGCCGAGCTATCCGCCGGAGTTTGCCGACATCGACTATGCCCTAAGGCAGGGTGGCTGGATCGCAGAGTTTCGTGACCAGCCAAATACTTGGGTATATGTTGCAGAACAGTCGGGCAAAGTGGTTGCCTTTACTATTCTTGCTTTGACTGCACAAAGTGAAGCCGAGTTTCGCATTGCGTTGCGTGCGGACAAAGCCGGTCAGGGACTTGGCCGGATAATCACCGCCAAAACTTTGCAAATAGGCTTCGATGAAATCGGACTGCAACGCATTCATCTCATTGTTCGAAAAAACAACCCGAGAGCAATTGCGTTGTACCGGCAGAAGAACTTCTCTCACTGTGGCGAATGCCAATTGATCGTCAATCACAAGCCGATTGATTTCCTGAAGATGGAATTGTTGCGCAAGGACTTCGCAGGATGAATCGAGGCCGCGAATAATACGCACGGTTCATCACTTCACGCGACGTTAAAAGGAAAACCATGAATACGCCAATTACTAAAGGCACTCATCACATCGGCCTAACCGTTTCCAGGCTGGAAGAAAGCGCGGCCTTTTTCATTTCAATGCTGGACTGGAAAGAAGTGCGCAGGAACGAGGAATATCCTGCCATCTATGTTAGCGATGGCAGCATTATGGTGACGCTATGGGCAACCAAAGAAGAACCGGCAAACCATTTTGATAAAAACATAAATGTAGGCCTGCATCATGTGGCATTTCAAGTGGCCAGTGAGGAGGATTTAAACAGCCTTTATGCAAAGCTGGTCAATAACGGAGTAAGAATTGAGTTTGCGCCTGAGTGGCTGGGGAAGGGGCCTGCCAAGCACATGATGTGTTATGAGCCAAGCGGTATTCGTGTGGAGTTCATTTGGCCGGATCACAAAATACACAATACTTGAAAAACAGCTAAGCGATTACTCAACGCAAAGAAGCAGAACATATTTTTCTCGAATAACTTTTAGAAAGAGTTTTCATGTCATTAGATCGCAGAGAATTTCTCAGCTTGATAGCCGCAGGTGTTACAACGGGATTAATGGCATCAGTACCTTTGGCTCATGCCTCCATCAACTCAAAGATCAAGGCGATTGCCTTCGATGCATTTCCGATTTTTGATCCGCGACCGGTCTTTGTACTTGCAGAGCAGCTCTTTCCGGGGAGGGGCACTGAACTCGGCAATGTATGGAGAACTAGGCAATTCGAGTACCAGTGGTTACGTGCCTTATCGGGACACTATGCCGACTTTTGGCAGGCAACGGAGGATGCTTTAGAATTTTCATGCGAAATGCTAAAAATTGATCTGACAGCAGATAAACGCAAACAGTTGATGGATTCATATCTTGCGCTCAAAGCTTGGCCGGATGTCGCGCCAGCCCTTCAGTCACTAAAGAATGACGGTATCCGCTTGGCGATCCTGTCCAACGCAACTACGAAGATACTCGACGTCGGCATCAAGAATGCCGAACTTGGGGGTGTGTTTGAACATGTTCTTAGCACCGACGAGATAAAAACATATAAACCGAACCCGCGCGCTTACCAGATGGCGGTAGATGCATTTAATTTAAAACGTGAGGAAATTCTATTCGTTCCTTTTGCCGGATGGGATGCGGCTGGGGCAAAGTCTTTTGGCTATCCAACTTTTTGGGTTAATCGTCTTAATCTTCCGGTAGAAAAACTTGGGTCAATCCCCGACTCGATAGGAAAGAACTTAACTGATTTGGTTGGCTTCGTAAAAAATTCACGTTGAATCAGATCGGGGTGCGTAGCAACATTGAGTCAAGACAAATCGCCGTGTCGCTTTATAATTATACGAGTGTAGTTATGTCGACGATAAAATGACAACCGCCAACTGGCGAAAGACTGCACATTCGTGAGTGTCCGAGTCCAACGGCCGCCTACTTGAAAAGCTTAGATCAATTTATTATGCATTAATTTAAATCATGTTTACATTTACTGGCGTTATATTTTCCATACTCATGGGACTGTTTATGTCCCTGACTATTACATTTGCCACTACTCTTTCACGAATTGGCTTCAGTCATGATTTTTTTACGCAATGGATGTCGATCTGGACTGTCGCGTATCCAGTAGCAATTGTTTGTATCATTCTTTATCGGCCATTAGTAACCAAAATCACGACAAACCTAGTGACGTACTTGTTTAAGTAATCAAGTTTCGTTTGTAGAGTGTGGCATTGCTTAGAGGGATCTTAGTCACTTGAGGTCAAACTTGCAGGCGATTTCAGGGGCGAGTAGCTTGCTCTAATTGAGTCAGCCAATCTAGCGCATGTTCACGCGATGCTCCGCACATTTCTGCGGAGGGCTGTAGCCCGGCACAGAAAGCGGGTCGTTCCATTTGGCCCAAAACTTTGCAGCTATTGTCTTCGGCGAGTTGAAAATATCAATAGGGTCGGACTCGATTGATTATGCAGCCAGCCTGTCCAACGGTTTAATTTTAGGGCAGGGCTGTTGCCCCGCTTGCCACAAGTCCCACTGCATTTGTATTCCAAGCCAAACATCGGGCGACGTGCCAAGCCACGCGGAGAGGCGTAGGGCCATGCTCGCAGTGATACCTGCTTTGCCGTTTAGGACTTTAGATAGTGTGACGCGGGAAACTTGCAGTGCCTGAGCTGCGCTTGTTATCGTCATGTCTTCTGGTATCCATTCCCTCAATACTTCGCCGGGATGTGCCGGGTTGTGCATTCTGCTCATATTTAATATCTCCTAGTGGTAGTCCTGATAATCGACGAGAACGGCATCGACACCCTCAAATTTAAATGTCATGCGCCAGTTTCCATTAACGCTAACCGAATAATGATCGATCAGATCCTTTGTTAACGGATGAAAATCCCAGCCCGGTGCATTCATATCATCCGGTTGCTTCGCATTGTCCAGCATCGTCAGCATTAAATTCAATTTGCGCGCATGGTGCGGCTGTATGCCAGCCTTGCTCCCTTTGCGGAAAAATGTTTCAAGGCCTTTGTGGCGAAACGTTTTAATCATGATTGGGAATGTAAACCGTTAATTAACAGTTGTCAACCAAAGCGCCGCAAAATAGCTACTCACGTATCTTTTGCTAAGTCTGAACTACTAGAGATTATTTCAGGCGAATATCTCAGGGGCGAGTTGCTTGCTCTAATCGGGTCAGCCAAGCTAGCGCATGTTCACGCGATGCACCGCACATTTCTGCGGAGGGCTGCAACCCGGCGCAGAAAGCTGGACGTTCCGGTTTGCCGAAAACATTACAGCTATTGTCTTCGTCCAGTTGCTCGCAACGTACACCGGCAGGTTTACCCTGCGGCATGCCCGGCAGGGGCGAGGTGATGGAGGGTGCGATGCAGCAGGCACCGCAACCCGCACGACAATTCATCGTTATGCCTTGTGATAAACCTGTGCGCCTTGTTTTACGAACTCGACCGATTTCACTTCCATGCCTTTTTTCAGCGCAGCCTGTTCTGAGAGTCCTTCCTTGGCGGCGTAGTCGCGTACGTCCTGGGAAATTTTCATTGAACAGAAATGCGGGCCACACATGGAGCAGAAGTGCGCGATCTTGGCGGATTCCTTGGGCAGGGTTTCATCGTGGAATTCGCGTGCGCGATCCGGATCGAGGCCGAGATTGAATTGATCCTCCCAGCGGAATTCGAAACGCGCTTTGCTCATGGCGTTGTCGCGCACCTGTGCACCGGGGTGACCTTTGGCCAGGTCGGCGGCGTGGGCGG
>PLYB01000132.1 GCA_003151655.1 Gallionellaceae bacterium
AACTCCGAATCAGGTATTCTTTAAGTCAGACGTTGCACTTCAAATTTGAACTCGCGTACTGTTTTAGTCACAAGGGAGTTAAATTACAGCGATAACGCTAGAAAATAGTCGCACAAAAGTGTGAACAAGTTCCTATTTTTACATACGGGCACATGTGACCATATGAGCTGTATGCAAATGAATTTAATGCTTTGATTTTTCGGCATTCTGACTCACCGCCAGTGCCAGAGCAACACCTAGCGGATTTTATGGACGAATGCAGTACACACCAAACAAAAATAGTTGGGATTAAATGAGTAAAGAGACCAAGGCATTAACGACCATTGGTGGCGTAGTCACACAGGCTAAGCCCGTTCCAATCAGTGGCAAAACAGTGTCCTCTGCGCCCGGTAGTTCACTGCCCCAGAATAACGGGAAGTCGACTTCATCTGCTGCTCCATTGCAATTTAATTTTGCTGCTGGAGCCTCTTCAGCCGATAGCAGGAAGTTAACTTCATCTGTTGCGTTAACTTCGAAAAACCAATCATTTCCGAGCGTCAAGCCTAGAGCAGTCACTCGCAAAAATGCAAACAACAAAAGCTCATTTTCTACAGTCATAGCAATCGCAAGTATTTTTGTAACTATCGCCGTCGTCGGTGTTTTTGTGGCGGCAGCAATATCTACTTTCCAAAATTACACATCTAAAACAAAGGCAGCGAAAATAGCTGACCTACCACAAATAACGACTAGCTCTCGAATAGCCAATGCTTATACTGATGATGAGTTATCGGCTATAGCAGCACAAGAAAATGCGGCTCTTCCAAAGATGATCGATCACACTACTCGCTTAGACTCCGCCATTGGCGTGGCAAATGAAATGCAATATAACGCCTCGCTAATTGATCTCAATTTCGAAAGTGTTGCTTGGACTTCACTTAAAAATACTTTAGAAATATCCCTTATCAATTGGGTCTGTACCACTAGGCATATTGTTGAGGTTTTTATAAGCAAGGGTGTCATCGTTTCATTTGCATATTTTGGACAGGATAAAAGGCTTATCGGAGTTATTTCAGTTCAGCCTTCCCGGTGTGCATCAGTAAGTCGTTCGTCAGAACTATAAATAAAGCTATATCGGCTTGCACATCAAGAGAAATAGCGTAGCAACGCTGCCAGTCTCCCTAAACCCGCATCAGGCAACTCCTCGCTGGAGAGGCTGAAGTTGACGTGCTTCGCTTGCCGAAAATCTGAATATTTTGAGCAAATACACAACTGCGCCCCTTCGTCGTGAGTGTTGTGTTGAGCGCGCCTATGATTTATCCTTGCCGCTGCCACTCAATCACACGACATCATGACCATCTGTATCAAAACCCCCGAAGAAATCGCAAAAATGCGTATCGCCGGCCGCTTGGCGGGCGAAGTATTGGATTACATCACACCGTTCGTTAAAGCGGGTGTCAGCACCGATGAGCTCGACAAGCTATGCCATGACTACATGGTGAATGTGCAAGGCTGCATTCCCGCGCCGTTGAATTACGCGCCGCACGGACATGCGCCCTATCCGAAATCCATTTGTACCTCGATCAATCATCAGGTGTGTCACGGTGTGCCCGGTGACAAAAGATTAAAGAATGGTGACATCATCAATCTCGACATCACCACCATCAAAGACGGCTACCACGGCGATACCAGCCGTATGTTCTATATTGGCGAGCCGTCGATTCAGGCACGGCGTTTATGTGAAAGCACACACGAAGCAATGTGGCGCGGCATCCGCACGGTCAAACACGGTTCGACGCTTGGCGACATCGGCTACGCTATTCAAAGTTTCGCCGAAGGATTGGGTTACAGTATCGTGCGTGAATTTTGCGGTCACGGTATAGGTAAGAAATTCCATGAGGAACCTCAAGTTCTGCACTACGGCAAAGCAAACTCCGGTATACGTCTGGAAGCTGGCATGATCTTCACCATCGAGCCGATGGTCAACGCGGGAAAAGCAGGCATCAAACAATTGGGCGACGGCTGGACCGTTGTCACCAAAGACCACAGCCTGTCGGCACAATGGGAGCACACGGTTCTAGTGACTGAGACTGGATACGAAGTTCTCACACTTTCGGCAGATGCCCCCCCTCCCCCGCAACTCTAATCCCGATAGTGCAAACAACCGCTCAAATCCGCGATGCTTTGCATGCTGCACGACTTGATCTACAGCGTGATTACGAAGCACATCCACAGCCGCATCGGCTGCTGCACAACCACGCAAAACTGATTGACCGCTACCTGCAACAAATCTGGCTCCAGGCTGGCATGCCTGACGATGCAGCCTTCGTCGCGGTTGGCGGCTATGGCCGTATGGAACTATTTCCGAAGTCCGATATCGATCTGCTCATCCTGCTACCACAACATCCGGATATCGATTTGCAACAACGATTGCAAACACTGATCGGTGTATTGTGGGACATAGGCTTGGAGATCGGCCACAGCATCCGCACGGTGGGCGACTGCATGGCCGAATCGTCGGATGTGACGGTGCAAACCAATCTGCTTGAAGCCCGCCACATCATCGGCAACCGGTCTCTTTTTCTGGAAATGCGCGAAACGCTCTCCGAACACTTGAGTCGCCGCGCATTTTTCCTGGCAAAATCGCAGGAACAAGAGCATCGCCACATGCGCTTTATCGACATCGATTTCAATCTGGAGCCGAATATAAAGGAAAGCCCCGGAGGTCTGCGCGATCTGCAAAATGTGATCTGGATCAGCCGAGCTTGCGGCTTTGGAACAACTTGGCACGAGCTTACTCTGGCGGGATTGATTACAGCAACTGAAGCTCGCGCCATTGCGCACCATGAAGCCTTGCTGCAAACATTGCGCATCCGTTTGCACTATCTGGCCAAGCGCCGCGAAGACCGTCTGATATTCGATTACCAGACTGAACTCGCCGACCAGATGCATATTCATGCCCTTACCTCGCGCCGTGCCAGCGAACTGCTCATGCAGCGCTACTACCGTACTAAACAGGCGGTACTGCAACTCAATAGTGTGCTGCTGCAAAATATGCGTGCCCGTATCTTTCCTGAAGCGGAAAAAATCCATTCGATCAATGCGCGTTTTATCGCGCGCGACCATTTTTTGGAAGCTTGCGACGAAGAGTTATTTAACCGCCAACCTTCGGCAATTCTGGAAAGCTTTTTGCTGTTGCAACAACATCCCGAGCTCAGCGACTTTTCTGCCAGCACCTTGCGGGCGTTGTGGCGCGGACGCAAAAATATCGATGCAACGTTTCGCAAAGATGCGCACAACCGCGAACTATTCATGCAGATATTTCGTCAGCCGCAAGGTTTGACCCATGCCTTGCGCCGCATGAATCAGCACGGCATTCTGGAGCGTTACATACCTGCTTTCGGCAAAGTTGTCGGACAGATGCAACACGACCTGTTCCATGTCTACACTGTAGACGAGCACATTCTCATGGTGATCCGTAATCTGCGCAGATTTACGCTGGAAAAGCACGAGCATGAAAATCCATTGTGCAGCAAATTGATCAAAGACTTTGAACGAGTGGAAGTACTCTACATCGCGGGACTATTTCACGATATTGCCAAGGGGCGCGGCGGCGACCACTCCAAACTAGGACGGGGAGATGCCGCCCGCTTCTGCAAACAACATGGACTCAGCGCCGAAGATGCCCAGTTGGTAGTTTGGCTGGTTGAGAACCATCTAACCATGTCCGCCACCGCTCAAACACTAGACCTGTCGGATCAGGATGTAATTGCCACTTTCACGGCTCAGGTCAAAGATGAGCGCCACCTCACTGCCTTGTATTTACTCACGGTAGCGGACATTCGCGGCACCAGCGCCAAGGTATGGAACGCATGGAAAGGCAAGTTGCTGGAAGACTTGTATCACGCCACCCGCCGTTATATGGTGGACGGAAAAATCGCCGATCAAATCGGTGAAATACGTCAACAGGCAATGGAAACGCTCAGTCTGTACGCCATCGCTCCGGAAGTCTATGACTTGCTCTGGAGTCAACTCGACGCGGAGTATTTTTTACACCATGATGCGCATGAAATAGCCTGGCACACCCGGCGACTTGCCCATCTGGTCAATGTCGAATCGCCCATAGTCAAAGCCCGTCTGAGCCGCTTCGGCGAGGGTATGCAAGTATTGGTCTACAGCCCGGAGAAAACCTATTTATTCGCCCATATTTGCGGTTTTTTCGAGCGCATGAATTACAACATTATGGAAGCGAAAATCCATACTACCCGGCACGGCTACGCGCTGGATAGCTTTCTGATAATGGACGCGAGCAACAACAAGACCTCATATCGCGATGTCATGAACTTCATCGAATATGAACTTACACTTGCGCTAAAAAATTCGGACGTTCCGCCTGTTCAGCACGCGGGCAGAATCAGCCGCCAGCTTAAACACTTCCCTATCCAGCCGGAAGTTACCATCAAGAAAGACGAGAAAGGGAATCACGTACTTTCGCTTATTGCCGGCGACCGTCCCGGGCTACTCGCGCGTATCGCCTATTTCATGGCCCAACATCACATTAAATTGCATCGTGCCAAGGTCAACACACTCGGAGCGCGCGCAGAAGACATATTCTGGATCAGTGCTGATGAACTTGACGACTCGCGACATATTGAAGCTTTGCGCGATGCATTGAAAATGCAACTAAAATAATCCGGCAAATAACTCGGGGAAGCTACGCCGCTATCCCATATTAGAAATTAATTGTAGGTCGGGTTTTCCTCTAAGATAACCAATGACTTGGCAGCTTGCNNTGTACCCTTTAGGGTGAACCCGACATGTCGGGCTGAAGCCCGACCTACGTTCTAATGAACAATCCGGGTTAAACGATGGACTGAATATATTCTCAGAGGCTCAATTGCGAGACATCCACAATTTGTGTCGTAGCAGGAGCCGAGACTGGCTTTGCGGCATCAGCCAGCGTATTTTTCTCAAGCACCGCCATAAAAGCGGCACGCCCTTCATACAGCATCGACTTCAGGCGACAAGTTCGGGTTACTACGCAGTTATCCCTCTTCGGATTAAAGCACTCGAGCAACTCCATGTCCGGCTCGGTTTTCAACACGACATCACTCAGGAAAATTTCTTCCGGCGGACGAGCCAGTCTTATCCCACCATTCTTGCCCCTGCTGGTAATGATGAATCCATGGATACCCAAGTTATGCACAACCTTAACCATGTGATTGCGCGAAACTTTAAAATAGTCAGTTATCTCACTAATTGTAGCGATAGCTTCCGGTTTCGCTGCCAGATACAAAAGAACGCGTAATGAGTAATCGGTATATAAAGTTAATCGCACAGCCAAATTCCAATATTAAAGTTAATGCGCGCTTGAGGAAAATAAACATGCGCAATTAATGCATGTTACTCAATCCGGCGAATGTACGTAGTGTATTCCAACTACCCGTGCTTGTGTTTATTACCTCCCAATTTAACTTGCTCAATTATCCTGATATCCCTAAAGAATGGCACCATCTCCGACGCTCAGCCAAGTAATTTGCGCGTCAATATTGTCCTGGCCTTGCCGGTGAGCTGTGTATTTATATTTCCGCTTCATTACGGGAGCGTTCTGGCAAGCCGGAAGCCGATGACATCGTTCCGATCCGCAGGGTCACCGTAGCTGCGGAAGACCGCACGCAAAACGTCCATGAGGTTGGCCCAGGAGCCGCCACGAAGCACCCGCTTTGTGCATTCGCCGAGCCGACAATCATTCATCCATTGCCATACGTTGCCGCTCATGTCATAAATTCCGTATCCGTTGGCTTGCATCTGCCCCACCGGATGAGTTGTTTCCTTGCTATTGCTTGCATACCACGCCACGCTGTTTATGCTGCTCCCCCCGCAGAATTCCGCGTTGCTACCACCGTAACAAGCATATTCCCACTCGGCTTCCGTCGGCAGGCGATATTGTCTGCCAGTCTTGGCATTGAGCTTCTGAATGAACTCTTGCACGTCATTCCAACTCACCATCTCTACCGGGCAGTTGTCTCCGCAACGACTAAAGTGGCTTGGATTGCTCCCCATCACGTCACGCCACTCGCCTTGGGTTACATCATTTTTGCCGATTTCATAGTCCTTACCCGGAATTCGTATCAGTGCAGGATAGTTCTTTATCTGCGGGATCTGCGGAAGCGTTCTGGCAAGCCGAAAGCCGATGAAGTTGTCCCGATTCGTAGCGACATCCATGTGAAAGGGAGTACGCAAATACTGC
Organism: Gallionellaceae bacterium; assembly: GCA_003151655.1. Classification (GTDB taxonomy): domain Bacteria; phylum Pseudomonadota; class Gammaproteobacteria; order Burkholderiales; family Gallionellaceae; genus PALSA-1006. The sequence continues at coordinate 6,227 of PLYB01000132.1, forward strand.
GACACATCGTACCAAGAGCCGCCGCGAAGCTTATGCCTTGCACAAGTACCAAAGCGGCAATCACTCAGCCATTGCCATACGTTGACGTTCATGTCGTAAAGACCGTAGCCATTTGCTCGATTTTGTCCTACTAGATGGGTGGTGTTTTTGTTACTGCCCCGGAATTCGATGTCGTACCAAGAGAGTGAGTTCGGGTCATCGTCGCCACAAAATTCACTCTGGTTGCCCCCGAAACAAGCATACTCCCACTCGGCTTCGGTCGGCAGGCGGTATTGCCTGCCAGTCTTGACATTGAGCCGTTGAATGAACTCTTGCACGTCATCCCAACTCACCATCTCTACCGGGCAGTTGTCACCACAATTACTGAAGTGGCTCGGATTGCTTCCCATTACGGAGCGCCACTCACCTTGGGTTACATCATATTTGCCAATTTCGTAGTTTCTGCCGGGAATACTAATCATCACGGGGGCAACGTCAGAGTCTTTCTTGGCTTTAGGCTCGTTGTCTGGTTTGATTATTTCGGATATAGCGGCTGAGTTCTGGGATGCTGCCAAAGCTAGTTCGGGCAACCATACGGCAAAACCGAGCGCGACAACAATAACAACCGAAAAATGCAGTTTAAATTGGCTCATATTCGCTTGCTTAATAGAAGAACATGCCTTGCACGCCAACTGTATAGCCACTTTGCGATAAGGTTAGCGTGCTGCCATTTGTGTAGTTTGTTGCGGCTTGGTTAAGTGTGCCGAGTTGACCAAGCAGTTCCAATGAAAAACTTTTTGAAACATCCTTTATAAAAAGGACACCGACATCGAAACAACTGAAAAAAGCTGATTGCCCCTGACCTCTGTAACAGCTTCCCATTGCTGGAACGCGAAGATAGGGACGCAATTTTGCGCTATTGCCCATACGGTGCTCAACACCAAAGGTAACAGTAGAACTGACCCCACTTGTTGAACCGGCATAATTTACTGAATTATCTCCGTTAGAGTACTCAAAGTTTGCGAATGCACTACCCGCATAAACCGGGAAGCTCACCGTTGCCCCGGCTCTGGTGGTCGCGTATCCGTTATTTGAATTCCCTACCACGCCACTGGTAGCCGCCACCCCATTGGTCTTTATTTCGGACACAGGAGCAGTGAATGGTGCGGCAGGCGAAAAGCCCCCATAAACCACCGCCCAGATACCGCTTTGCTTCCGATTGTCCAACACATACTGAATGCCTATTTCCGGAGAAGTCGCACCCGTCCACTGGGTGGTATCAACATAACTATTGGGTCCCGATGTGTAATCTAATTCTTGATTGGTGTTTTGAGAAAAACCGTAAACGACTTTGATGTTTATGGTGTCAGTGACACCCAAGTTATAAGTAGTTGCCATGTTACTCTGGGTAACATGGCCGCTTAATGAAGAGCTGTTCGAGCCTACCGAGTATGTGCCGCCAGGTGAGACAGTCATCAGTGAGTAGGATAAATCAATTCTGACTTCCCCTTCACGCAACGAATCGGTAACGCCAGTTTTGTTTGCCGCATACGCCCTGCCGGAAGCAAGTAAAACTATAATCGTGATGCCCAACAAATAATGCTGTTTTAATTGGCTCATGGTTACGTGCTTTGCGCTTGTGAGCAGACACCCGATCTGAAATTTTTCATATCAGGAACTCAGTCCTGTCCGGAGATACGC
>PLYB01000287.1:0-3990 GCA_003151655.1 Gallionellaceae bacterium
CGCGATTCTGCCGGTGAAAGAATTTACCGAAGATCAATTTGTGTTCTTCGCGACTAGCGATGGTACGGTAAAGAAGACACCGCTGACCGAGTTTGCTAATCCGCGGAAGGCTGGCATTATCGCGATTAATCTGGATGAGGGCGACTTCCTTATCGGCGTGGCGATTACCGACGGCAAGCATGATGTGATGCTGTTCTCGGACGAGGGCAGAGCGGTGCGCTTTGAAGAAAACGACGTCCGTCCGCTGGGACGTGCTACCCGTGGCGTGCGCGGCATGAACCTGATCAAGGGCGGTAAAGTGATCGCGTTGCTGGTGGCTGAAAACGAAGAGCAAACCGTGTTGACTGCGACTGAAAATGGTTACGGTAAACGCACGCCGATTGTTGAATACACCCGTCACGGACGAGGCACCCAAGGTATCACCGCGATCCAGACTTCCGAGCGTAATGGCAAAGTGGTCGCGGCCACGCTGGTGAATACCGAAGACGAAATCATGCTGATCGGCACCAACGGCGTATTAATCCGTACACGCGTCAAAGAGATTCGCGAGATGAGCCGTGCCACCCAAGGCGTTACACTGATCAATCTGGAGAAAGGCGAGAAGCTGGCCGGATTGAGTCGCATCGCCGAAACAGAAGACGACGACGCGGAAGGTGATGCCGTAGATGGTGATGTTGTGGACGACAACAGCGGCGAAGATTCGGCGCAAGATCAAAACTAATCTCAAGAGAAAACGTTATGACGATTTTTAATTTTGCGGCAGGTCCTGCCGTTTTGCCACACGAGGTATTGCAGCAAGCGCAGGAAGAGTTGCTTGATTGGCACGACACCGGCATGTCGGTGATGGAGATGTCACATCGCGGCAAAGATTTCATGGGCATCGCGGCGCAGGCCGAAGCCGATCTGCGCGAGTTGATGGGTATTCCAAAAAACTACAAAGTATTGTTCCTGCAAGGTGGCGGGCATCTGCAATTTTCGATGATTCCGCTCAATCTACTGCGCGGCAAGCTGTCTGCCGACTACGTTAATACCGGCGAGTGGGCGAAGAAGGCCATCGATGAAGCGAAGAAGTTTTGCTACGTGAATGAAGTCGCCAGCAACGCAGATAAAAATGCGAGCTACGTGCCCGAGTTCAAACGCTGGAAGCTGGATAAAAACGCGGCTTATGTGCATTACACCACTAACGAGACTATCGGCGGCCTGGAATTCAACTGGGTGCCCGAAGTCGGCAACGTGCCGCTGGTGGCGGACATGTCTTCCAATATTCTGTCGCGTCCTTATGATGTTTCAAAATTCGGTCTGATCTATGCCGGTGCGCAGAAAAACATCGGCCCTGCAGGTTTGACGCTGGTGATTGTGCGCGAAGACTTGATCGGACATGCGCCGTCCGGTCTGCCCACGATGATGGATTACAAAATCCATGCCGACCACGATTCGATGTACAACACGCCGCCTACTTACGCTATCTACATGGCGGGGCTGGTGTTCCAATGGATGAAACGCAACGGCGGCGTAGCGAAGATGGAGCAGACCAATATCGCCAAGGCCAAGTTGCTGTATGACGCTATCGATGCCAGCAACGGTTTCTATCATTGCCCGGTCAGCAAAGCGGATCGTTCGCGCATGAATGTGCCGTTTATCACCAAAGGTGGTGCACATGATGCTGAGTTCATCAAACAAGCGGAAGCGCGCGGTTTGATGCAACTGAAAGGTCATCGACTGGTAGGCGGTATGCGTGCCTCCATCTACAACGCGATGTCGCTGGAAGGCGTGCAGGCTTTGGCGAGCTTTATGGGTGAATTCGCGCAACGTAAAGGTTGATTGCTCATGTCAAATGAACTAAAAAAATACCGCGAACAGATTGATCGAATCGACGACGAGTTGCTCACGCTGTTCAATCAGCGTGCCGGATTGGCGCAGCAGATCGGTCATGCCAAAGGTAATAGCGCGGTGCTGCGCCCAGAGCGCGAGGCGCAGGTATTGCAGCGCATGGCGCAGAAGAATCTCGGCCCTTTGTCCAATCAAGGGGTGACGCAGTTATTTACCGAAGTTATGTCGCAATGTCGCGCGCTGGAAGCTCCAATTTCTGTCGCCTATCTCGGTCCAAAAGGCACATATAGTGAAGAAGCTGCAATCAAACGTTTTGGTAGCGGAAGTAATTTCTTTGCGCTACCAAGTATTGATGATGTCTTTCGCCGTATAGAGGCTAGTGAGGTGCGATACGGAGTGGTGCCAGTAGAAAATTCTACGGAAGGTGCTGTGGGACGGACGTTGGATCTGCTATTGCAAACTGACTTGAAAATATGTGGCGAAGTTATTTTGCCAATCCATCAATGCCTGCTGCGAAAAGTGGATAGCTGGGATTCCCCGCAAAAAATTTATGGGCACACCCAGTCATTGGGCCAATGTGTTGGCTGGTTAGAAAGGAATCTTAAAGATATTCCAAGGGTGTCTCTAGATAGCAATGCTGAGGCTGCAAGACGCGCGGCAAATGATCAGGATATAGTCGCTGTTGCAGGGGAGCAAAATGCAAACATTTACAATTTGCATATTCTGGCGCGAAACATTGAGGATGATCCTCGCAACACGACGCGTTTTCTAGTCATCGGCAAGCAGGATGTCGCGCCCTCCGGCAAGGACAAAACTTCCTTGGTGATGTCGGCGGCGAATCGTCCCGGTGCGGTGCATGATCTATTGGTTCCATTGGCGCAGAACGGTGTGTCGATGACCAAGCTGGAATCGCGTCCGTCGCGTGCGGGGCTTTGGGAATATGTGTTCTACTTGGATATCGAAGGCCATCAGTCCGATGCCAAAGTCGCGGCTGCGTTGCTGCAACTCAAGCAGATCGCGGCTTTTGTTAAGGTGCTGGGCTCATACCCGGTAGCTGTTTAATAATATTGTTGGATGAAATAAATGCCGTCATTCCCGCGAAGGCGGGAATCCAGTGATTTTAAACAAAAGGCATTTTTGAATGGCTGGATTCCCGCCTTCGCGGGAATGACAAGAAAGGTTTAAACAAGGTAAGCAAATGAATTACTGTGATTTAGCACCATCCTACATTCGCTCCATCGCGCCTTATCAGCCCGGCAAGCCGATCTCTGAGTTGGAGCGCGAATTGGGCATCACTGGCATCGTCAAGCTGGCCTCGAACGAGAATCCGCTGGGAGCGAGTTCGGCGGCGATGGCGGCGATGCAAGAGGCGATCAAGACCATCGCGTTATACCCCGATGGCAATGGTTTTGATCTGAAAGACGCGCTGGTGAAACGTTACGGCGTGGCGCATGCCAACGTGACCCTGGGCAACGGCAGCAATGATCTGTTGGAGCTTGCCGCACGCGCTTTTTTGTCACCCGGCGATAAAGTGGTGTACTCGGCGCATGCCTTTGCCGTATACGCATTGGCGACGCAAGCCGTCGGGGCAACCGGTATCAGCGTGCCAGCGACCAAGGGTTTCGGCCACGATCTGCCGGCGATGCTCAAGGCGGCAAAAACCAAAAAAGTGAAGATCGTATTCATCGCCAACCCCAATAATCCGACCGGTACATTTTTAAGTGCTGACGAATTGCTGGCTTTCTTGCGCGGACTGCCGCCCGAGATATTGGTGGTGCTGGATGAAGCCTACAACGAATATTTGCCGGAAGAAAACCGCTACGATTCGGTGGGGTGGTTGAAAGAATTCCCCAATCTCATCATCTCGCGCACCTTCTCCAAAGCCTATGGCTTGGCGGGTTTGCGTGTCGGTTATGCGTTGGCACATGAGCAAGTGACCGACATGATGAATCGTGTGCGCCAACCATTCAACGTGAACAGCGTGGCGCAAGCCGCAGCGGTGGCGGCATTGCGCGATGTGTCTTTTGTGAAAAAAACTTTCGAGTTGAACCGGCGCGGTATGGCGCAGATCACTGATGGTTTGACAAAGCTGGGATTGGAATATATTCCGTCCTTCGGCAATTTTGTCGCGTTCCGCATCGGCAATGCGACGGCGATGTA
>PLYB01000287.1:4023-4508 GCA_003151655.1 Gallionellaceae bacterium
GGGGGAGGGTTGGGGTGGGGGAAACAGGCATGACAAATTTCATTAATCAAGGCTGGCCTTTGTGCCATGCCTGTTAGGAGAAGTTAAATGATCATCGTAATGGGCAATGAAACCACTGATGCACAAATCGAAACAGTAGTAAAAAAACTGGAAGGAGCCGGTTTAAAAGCCAATATTTCCCGTGGTATTGAACGCACCGTGATTGGTGCCATCGGTGATGAAAAAAATCTTACATCTGGTATGTTTACTTCGCTGCCGGGGGTGGAGTCGGCGATGCATATCGCCAAGCAATACAAAATTGTGTCGCGCGAATCGCACAAGCAAAATACCGTGATCGACATCGCGGGCGTGCCGCTGGGCGGCAATCAAATTCAAATCATCGGCGGCCCTTGCTCGGTGGAAACACAAGAGCAGATGGACTTGTCGGCAAAGTTTGTGAAAGAAGCAGGTTGCCGTTTGATGCGCGGTGGCGCGTTCAAGCCGCG
>PLYB01000287.1:4532-7324 GCA_003151655.1 Gallionellaceae bacterium
AGATCGGCACGCGCAATATGCAGAATTTCGACCTGCTAAAAGCGGTCGGGCGTACCAACAAGCCGGTGATTCTCAAGCGCGGCATGTCGGCGACCATTTCCGAATGGCTGATGTCGGCGGAATACATCGCGGCAGGCGGCAACCACAACATCATCTTCTGCGAACGCGGCATTCGAACCTTCGAGACAGCCTACCGTAATGTGCTGGACGTGACTGCCATCCCCGTGCTGAAAAAAGAAACCCACCTGCCGGTCATCGTCGATCCTTCGCACGCAGGCGGCAAAGCGTGGATGGTTCCGGCATTGTCGCAAGCCGCTATCGCCGCCGGTGCGGATGGCCTGCTGATCGAGATGCACCCCAGCCCGTGCGACGCATGGTGCGATGCTGACCAGGCACTTACACCGGATGAACTGAAGAAGTTGATGGGCACGCTGGGTGTCATTGCCGGAGCTATCGGAAGAACGTTGTAATTAAAAATGTAGGGTGGATTAGCAGCTTTATCGTGAAACCCACCATTTGAATCATGTATATTCCTAAGATGCGAGTCACTCAAGGAGAATGTCATGGGATTAACTTACGCACCGCTTAAACTAACCAATCTCTTCACGCACCAAAGTGTCGAGGTCAATGCATTGGTGGATACCGGAGCTACGTTCATGTGCGTCTCGGAAGAGGTAGCCTTGCAACTTGGTTTCGATATTAGCGAGGTCGCCCAGCAGGTGGTTACCTTGGCGGACGGACATCAGCGCAAAGTGCCGAAGATTGCTCCGATTGAAATTGCGTTTGGTAATCGTAGTTATGTTACCGAGGCTGTGGTGTTGGGAAATGAACCTTTGTTGGGAGTCATCCCGATGGAGGCGATGGATTTGATCGTTGACCCACGGCAGCAAGTGTTGATTGCCAATCCGCAACATCCCAATTATCCGGTGGCCTTGGCGAAGTAAACGCGTCGATGTCATTGCCTTAGAATGCTCATGGGAATTTTCTAGTTGAATAAAATCGTTATCTTTGGTGTTGGTTTGATCGGTGGATCGTTCTCGCTGGCATTGCGCAAAGCCAATTCGGTGCATGAAGTCGTCGGTTTCGGGCGTAGTGCCTCCACACTTGAACAAGCCAAACAACTCGGCATCATCGACCGTCTCGGTGTCGATGTGGCGCGTGAAGTATGTGATGCCGATTTGGTTTTGCTGGCTACACCGGTGGCGCAAATGGCGGAGCTTTTCGCGCGTATCGCGCCGCATCTTGGTGCGCATACGCTAGTCACCGATGGCGGAAGTACCAAGGGGGATGTAGTGGCGGCAGCGCGCGCCAATCTGGGCAACAAGATTGCGCAATTCATTCCGGCTCACCCCATTGCCGGGGCTGAGAAGAGCGGTGCGGCAGCGGCACTGGCTAATCTGTATCAGGGTAAGAAAGTGGTGCTGACACCGCTGCCTGAAAATTCAAAACAAGCGGTGGCGAGGGTGCGCAAGGCATGGGAGTTGTGCGGTGCGGTGGTGAGTGAGTTGACCCCGCAAGAACACGACGAAGTTTTCGCCGCCGTGAGCCATTTACCTCATCTGCTGTCGTTCGCGCTAGTGCATGATCTGTCGCAACGTGACAACCGTGACCAGCTACTTTCTTTTGCTGCCAGCGGCTTTCGCGACTTCACCCGCATCGCGGCCAGTTCACCGGAAATGTGGCGCGACATCAGTCTCGCCAATCGCGATGCCTTGATGCGTGAAGTAAAGCAATACGCTGACGAGCTGTACGTCATTCATCAAGCGCTGGAAAATAACGATGCCGCCAAGTTGGAAGAGATTTTTAGCTTGGCGAGGGAAGTGCGCAGTGCTTGGAATCAACAATAACTCAACTTATCTCTCTGTATGACTCAACACGAATATATTGATCTCCCGCCTCTGGTATCTGCCAATGGCAAGGTGCGTTTGCCTGGCTCGAAAAGTATTTCTAATCGCGTGTTGCTATTGGCTGCGTTGGCTGAGGGCGAGACCGAAGTGCGCGATCTGCTGCATTCCGACGATACCGAGCGCATGCTGGATGCGCTCGGTACATTGGGTGTGAAGGTGGAATCGCTGGGAGATAACGCGTATCGCGTGACCGGTTGTGGTGGGAATTTTCCGGTGAAGGAAGCCAAGCTATTTCTCGGTAATGCGGGTACGGCGTTTCGTCCGTTGACAGCAGCGCTAGCCTTGGCTGGTGGCAGTTATGAACTCTCCGGTGTGCCGCGCATGCATGAGCGCCCTATCGGTGATCTGGTGGATGCGTTACGCCAACTCGGGGCGGATATTCGTTATCTGGGCAATGAAGGCTTTCCGCCGTTACAGATTTTGCCTGCTAAATTGGCGGGTGACACGGTGCAGGTGCGCGGCAATGTGTCTAGCCAGTTTCTCACCGGTTTGCTGATGGCGCTGCCGCTGACCGGCCATACGGTGAAAGTTGAGGTGATGGGTGAACTGATTTCCAAGCCCTACATTGAAATTACTCTCGCGATGATGGCGCGCTTCGGAATGCTGGTTGAACGCTATCAATGGGAGAACTTTGAGGTCTCTGGCTGGAAGCGTTATCAAAGTCCGGGCACGATTTTTGTGGAGGGCGACGCTTCGTCGGCCTCGTATTTTCTCGCTGCTGGCGCTATTGGCCGCGGCGGCTCTGTGCGTGTGGAAGGTGTGGGCATGGAAAGCGTGCAGGGCGATGTGCGTTTTGCGCAAGAATTGAGAAATATGGGAGCGCTCAGTAATTGGGGACCGAACTGGATTGAGGTGAGTGCGCCTGCAAACGGCAAGCTCAAAGCT
>PLYB01000130.1 GCA_003151655.1 Gallionellaceae bacterium
GGGGGAGTCCATATACAGTCGTTCGACTTGCGGATTTGAGTATCCGGGATCACTTTTTTGTGGGTGCCAGTTTAACACCGAACGGATATTTGAATAACTTTGCCCCCCCTGTGTGAGAGGGCGGGGGTGGCGCAGCAACGTCAAATTATCCTAGAGTCCACGAAAGTCACGAAATGGGGTAAGCAGGCATTTCGCCGCAAGGCGGAAGCTCGCAAAAATTTCAAAGAGTTCAATGCTACGAAATACAATCCGATGGGTGATTCATCGAACCAATTTCGTGTTTTTCGTGGGCCAATTGCCGTTTTTAAGATTATCTAGTGTAGCGCTGACACCAGAACCGTTAGGCAATCTTAAATCGAGATGCCAGCTCATCCAATCTTGTGCTGAGATCAGACATCTGCTTTGCTGATTTAGCCGTTTCCATAGAGGCGATGGTATTTTCTTCCGTGCCCTGGGCTATTTTCTCGATGCGTTGGGCGATGTCTCGTGCAGTCGTTGATTGCTCATGGATCGCATGACTAATATCATTAACATCATGTGCAGCCTGCTCTGCCGCCTCCCGGATGCTACTGACGGAATCACCAGCTTCGTGAGCAAGGCCGACACCTTCGTTGACTCGTATCACACTGATTTCCATTTCCTTCACGGCGGCAACGGTACCATCCTGAATCTTGCTTATCATCCCGCTGATCTCCATCGTGGCAGTGGCAGTTCGTTCTGCCAGCTTGCGGACCTCATCGGCAACAACAGCAAAGCCGCGCCCTTGTTCGCCGGCACGTGCGGCTTCGATAGCCGCGTTCAGAGCCAACAAATTGGTTTGATCAGCAATTTCACGAATTGCGTTTGCGATACCTGAAATTTGTTTTGAATACTCCTCCAGACCGCGAATTCTTCCGGCAACTTCATTCACCGACATGGCAATGTTCTCCATCTCCGTGGCTGCTTTATGTATGATTTGCCCACCTTCCGCCGCTTGCATGCTGGATTTTTGACTTATCGTGTATGCATCATTGGCATGCTCACTAACCTGATTGATGGAAACGGATAACTCTTCCATCGCAGCGGCCATTGCGGATGCTTCTCCAGACTGCATTTCACTGACTCTGGAGCTGTTATTCGCGGCAGTCGAGACATAGCCCGAGGTTTGATTTAGATCATGAATCCCTTCGCTGACACTGGCAATCAATTCATGCAAGTTGTTGCGCATCACCGCAAGCGAAGCATTGAGATCACCAATTTCATCTTTGCTCGCCAATGGCAGCGGACGAGTCAGGTCGCCCTTGGCAATAAAGTCAGCCGCAGACTTAGATTCGTCTAATCCGCGCTTAAGCTGATTAATGACAAACCAAGCTTGGGTCAATATCGCAGCCGTGCCGCATCCCAACAGCACGAATAACGTTTCATTACTCAGATTGAAGTACCCCGCTGCGGTAGCCACGGCAAACCCGACTACGCCATTGGCAGCCAGCAACCAGAGTCGCGCAGCAATACCAATGTTGGTTAATGGCCGCAGGATTTTGGCCAATAGATTATTTCTGACCACCTGCCCTTCATCCAGATGAATGTCTGCATTGCTGCGCATTTCAGCGTAAAGTTTTTCGGCGGCAGCTGTTTCCGCACTTGAGGGAGCCACCCGCACAGAGACGTATCCCGAGCCGTCAGCAAGTAAAGAGGCGTATGCGCGCACCCAGTAATGGTCGCCATTCTTGCGGCGGTTCTTTACCAAGCCGCTCCACGGACGGTCTTTTTTCAAGGTGTCCCACAAGTCTCGAAACGCTTCGGGCGGCATATCGGGATGGCGCACGAGGTTATGCGGCTTGCCGATCAGTTCTTCTTTGGTGTAGCCGGACAATTCAATGAACACATCGTTAGCACGAGTAATCTGCCCTTTGAGATCGGTGTAGGAAATGACTGTTTTCCCTTGCGGAAATGGAAATTCGCGACCAGTTACAGGTTGGTTATTACGCATGCTTTCTCCTAACAATGATTTTTTATTAAGTCGGCTTTGTATAGGCTAATAGGAGATATCCATAACGGCAATTTACTTGAAAACTTGAGAATAAGCACCAAAGCAATTTGTTTTTATTTTTCAAACTCCTTGTATATGGACGCAACCGATCAGTTAGCAGAACATCTGGTTAATCTCTATCCAAATTAGGTGAGGCTATGGTAATTGTTACCCGTCTGTTTTTGGCACGATTTTCAGGACTGTTGTTGGGAAATAGCGGCAGGTTCGCCGCCAATCCAATCACGGAAAGACGTTTCTCAGGCACTCCATTTTCCATCAATAATCTGGCTACGCTACTGGCACGCACCGACGACAGCTCCCAGTTGGATGGAAACTTGGCTGTAGAGATCGGGATGTCGTCAGTATGCCCTTCTATCTCGACGGACATTTCTTCTTTGCTCAACACCTCGGCAACTGCGCGCAATACACCCAATGAGTAGGAGTGTAGAGTTGCTTCGCCCGTATCAAATAGCGTACTGGCACTTATGTCTATGACGATTCCGCGCTTGGTCTGGTTGATTCTGACATTGTTTTCCTTAATTATTGAATCCAGCACTTTGGCTAATTCTCGGGCCAGTCTATCCATATTATTTTCTATCTTGCGCTGCTCTTCTCCCAAAACGGCAGTGTGCCTGTCCGTCACTACCTTATTTTTGTAGCTACTGACAGGCTGAGGCCGGATAGATGGAATGGACGGCGCACCCGCGGCTTCGACTGGCCAGTTCGGGAATGACGGCAAACGCATTGCAAACGAGATCGAGTCGGTGAAAGCCTTGTACTGCCCTGTTACATTCGCTTCTGAAACTGAATACATCACCACGAAAAATGAAAACAACAAGGTGATGAAGTCGGCATATGAAACCAACCAGCGATCCGTGTGGGCCTCTTCAGCGTTTTGGCTATGCGGCCTCGTCCGGGGTGCTTGGTGAAGCCGCTTCTTCGTAGGTACTGGATTAGGGCGCTTCGTCATAACAATTTGAATGAATTCGTTGCCCATTGGGCTGGCAATTCATACTCCCCGATACTATCGAACAGTGTTGCAAGATCAATGTTATAAGGGGTATCAAAAATACCCAAGGGATATATCGAACACCAGATGCAGGGTGGGACGAAGCACTTTTTCATGACCGGGCTTGGGGAAAACGACATGCACGTCGCATCCGAATTTGACCAATGTTCGAAGACTCTCTCTGTACTTCGTTTGCCGAAAAACGTGTTTCATACTACCAGCTTTTCCTTCTATTGAGCAATGTGAGCAGCCCTTCGCATCTGCACAACAAATCAAATCGTGCAACAGCCAACGCGCGAGTTTCAAGTTACCATGCGTACCATTGCGATTTTGTAGGCTGCTATGAACCATGCCTGAACTACCTGAGGTTGAAACCACTTTGCGAGGAATTGCCCCGCACCTGAGCGGACAGGTTGTCGCCGATGTCATCATCCGTAATGCACAGTTGCGCTGGCCTATTCCGCGAAACCTACCCAAGCTATTGCGCGGGCAGCCCGTACGCAACCTAGAACGCCGCGCCAAATATCTGCTCGTTCATTTCGATCACGGCACACTTATCCTGCACCTCGGCATGAGCGGTAGTTTGCGCATCTTGACCACCTCAACTCCGCCGGACAAGCATGACCATTTCGACCTGGTGTTGGTCAATGGCATCATCATGCGCTTACGCGATCCGCGTCGTTTCGGTGCCGTGCTCTGGCATGAAGGCGAGGTGAGCCGCCACCCGCTATTCGCCAAGCTCGGGCCCGAGCCATTGCAAGCGGAATTTGATGGAGATCTCCTCTATCGCGCCACACGCAAGCGTAGCGCCGCGATCAAGCTGGTCGTCATGGACAATCACGTTGTGGTCGGCGTGGGAAACATCTACGCCAACGAAGCATTATTTCGCGCCGGCATCAAACCGCAACTTGCCGCAGGAAAACTCAGCCGGGCTCGCTGCGAACGACTGGCGGCTGAAATCCGGGCAACGCTGAACGAGTCCATCGCGCTGGGCGGGAGCAGCCTGCGTGACTATGTTGATAGCGATGGCAAACAGGGATACTTCCAACAGCATTACTGGGTGTACGGCAGAACCAACGAGGCGTGCAGAAAGTGCGGCACCGCCATCAAACAGATCAAACAAGGGCAACGCTCCAGCTTTTTTTGCCCCGTCTGCCAAAGGTAAAACCTGACAATGAATTTCTGCTATATTTGAGGCATCAGTAATTTTATCCATCCATTAATTCACCATCCGGGAGCCAAAAATGAATAAAAATATTTCGATTTCATGTGTCTTGCTTGCATCGCTAGCCATTACGACCGCATTCGCGGAAGATAATATTCCAGTCGCCGCTCCCGTAGTGGTTGCGCCCACAGCGGTTGCCCCTGTTGCAGCTCCTGCCGTAGCGCCCGCCCCTGCGGCTCCTGTTTCTAACTGCGCGGAATGGAAATCAGGCGTAGCCATCGACACAGAAGAGTTGAACAAACTTCAAAAAAATGTAGCCAGCGACAAACCGGATAGCGGCTTGCTATATACCAAAAAACAATTCGTCGTTTTGCTGGGCAAGAATTGGGCTAAAGCAAAAGATACGCTCGCCAATTCCAAAGCCAAATTACCCAGAACGAGCGAAGGCAAGGTCGACTTGAAAGATGTCACACTCAACGGCTTTAACTTGTCAGGCTTAAACTTTGACAATGTGGACTTTAAAGGTGCGGAAATGAATGGGGCAGACCTTTCCGGCGCCAGTCTGCGCGGTGCTTCTTTAGCCAAAGTTGAGTTGGAGGGAGCCAACCTGAACAACGCCAATCTTTCGTTTGCGAACCTGACTAAAACCAAGTTCATCAGTGCCAGCTTGTGTCATGCCACTCTTGTTTCAGCAGAGCTGGAAGATGCTGTATTGCGGGGTGCGAGTTTGAAGGACGCCAAACTCGACAATGCTAAAAATATTCCTCCGAACATTTACCCAAATGCCCAAGCTATCCTACAGTTTGGTCTACCTGTACCACCAAATAATTAATCCACACAGAAATATAAATGGCGGATTGTCCATTAGACGTAGGTCGGGCTTCAGCCCGACATGTCGGGTTAAAACCCGACCTACAACTTCATTAACCATGAAAAAAGCCCGCGTTTCGCGGGCTTTTTTCTACACCAAAACGGCGAGCTTATGCCTTTGCCGCCATCAGCTTCTCATACTTTGCTTGCAGTTGAGCTTTGCTTTCAACTACATTCGGGTCGTGCGGAATACAATCCACCGGACACACTTCCACGCATTGCGGGGTATCGTAATGCCCGACACATTCGGTGCATTTCTTGGGATCAATCACGTAAATAGTATCGCCTTGTGAAATAGCGTCGTTCGGGCATTCCGGTTCGCATACGTCGCAATTGATACATTCNNCATCGGTAATCATCAGTGCCATGTTTATTTCTCCTTAAGTTGGTCTTTTATCTTTTAGTTTTGCCGCCACCGAGGGCGACACGAATTTGCTTACGTCACCGCCGAAGCGTGCGATCTCCCGCACTATACTGGCGGAAATAAATGTGTATTTCTCGGCCGGAGTCAGAAAAATAGTCTCCACCTCCGGATGCAGGCTACGGTTCATTCCCGCCATTTGAAACTCAAATTCAAAGTCCGAAACCGCGCGCAAACCGCGCAGCACGACGCGCGCTTCTTTTGCCTGCACATAACTCATCAGCAGATCATTAAAACCTTCCACCTGTACATTGGCAAAATGAGCAAACGCTTCCTGCGCCATCTCCACCCGCTCATTCAGGGGAAACAAAGTTCCCCGCCGACTTTCCGCGACCGCAACGATCACCTCACCGAACAGCCCGGATGCACGTCGTACCACATCTTCATGCCCGCGCGTGATGGGATCGAAAGTGCCTGGGTAAACAACTCTTATCATGCTTGTCCGTACTGCATTAGTTGATAAAACACGGCACCTGCTCTGGCCTGCTTGATTACTTGCCACATTGCATCCGGCTCGAACGGCGCACCACTTTCCACGTAAACCATTCCATCCGCTGCCAATTTATCCACCAGCAACGGCAGTAGTATGGGCAGATAATCGCTTTGAAACGGAGGATCGAGAAAGATAACATCGAACGGCCTGCTTTGCTGCTTGGCGAATTCTAGCCCATCTTCGCCACGTAACGCTATATTGGTGAAGCCTAATTTTTTTATATTTTCCTGCAAGTTGCGATAAACCGTGCGATTGCGCTCGACCATCACCACTTCCGTCGCACCTCGCGAGGCGGCTTCAAACCCCAGCGNNGCCAGTTGAACAATGTCTCGCGTACCCGATCAGGGGTCGGACGCAGACCGTCCGCATCGGGGAATTCAATTAAGCGGCGGCGGTGACTTCCGCCGATGATGCGCACTTTGTTAATTCTAAACTCCCTATCAAGTCTATGCCGTAGGCTGGTGGTGAGCAAAGCGAACCCCAGCAAATTCGATAGTCGCAAATGCCGGGGTTCGTGCCTCACCACCAGCCTACCCAAGTCTTTATTTTTTTGTTGCTGCTTTCTCTTCAGGCGCGCCAACGATCACTGTCGCCATCGCTTCCGGATGGATACGCCGTTTGAAAGCATCGTGGATTTGTGCAGTCGTCACTTTCTCCACCCTGACAGTAAAGTCGTCCAGATAGGTGAGCGGCAAACCGTAGAAACCGATCATGCTCAGATAGTCGAGTATTTTCCTGTTGCTGTCGATACGCAGCGGAAAACCGCCGATGATGT
>PLYB01000258.1 GCA_003151655.1 Gallionellaceae bacterium
CCAGCGAAGACAGCCTGCCCGCCGTGGGGCAAGGCGCATTGGGTATCGAAACACGCGCCGACCGCCCCGATTTGAAAGCCTTGCTCGCGCCGCTGCACCATGCCGCCACCGCCGCCTGCGTACTGGCCGAACGTGCCATGAGCCGCGCCTTGGCGGGTAGCTGCCAAGTGCCGCTGGGCGGCTTCGCCGAAGTGCAAGGCGACAAATTGCGCATGCGCGGTTTCGTTGCCAGCCCGGATGGCAGCAAGATGCTGCGTGCCGAACAAATTGGCAGCATCGCCGCCCCGGAAGCCCTCGGTAATGCGATAGCCGATTCGCTGCTCAAGCAGGGCGCGGGGGAAATACTTGCAGCGTTAGCCGATGCATCTTAGAAAAACATTTCACCACAGAGACACAGAGACACAGAGAAAACCTTCTGAGGTTTTGTTTTTCCTCTGTGTCTCTGTGTCTCTGGTGAAACTACTAGCCAATCGACTAAGCCNNCGCAAGCGAGCAAGTCGCTGGTTATGTGGTAGGTTTTGCATTAAATGGAATCGTTGCCACTTGCCGGACTCAACATCGTGGTCACTCGCCCGCGTGAGCAGGCGGTGCAGTTGCAGCAACGCATCGAACAACTGGGCGGAAATGTTATTTTGTTTCCCTTGCTGGAAATCGAGCCGGTATCCGATACGCGACTATTGCATGAGTTGGTTGCACGCTTGTCCGATTTCGACCTCGCCATTTTTATCAGCCCCAATGCGGTTCTTTATGGCATGGCTGCCATACAAGCAAGCTCTGCCCCGCCTGCCTCACTGCGCGTAGCCACCGTCGGCCAAGGCAGCGCGCAAGCATTACGCGATGCCGGTGTAAAAGAAGTTATCGCACCCCAAGGACGCAGCGATAGCGAAGCTTTGCTGGCGTTGCCGCAACTGCAAAACGTGCGCAGCTGGAAGGTGGTGATCTTTCGCGGCAACGGCGGGCGCGAGCTGCTGGGCGACACACTTAAAGCGCGTGGTGCCGAGGTGGAATACATCACTTGCTATCACCGCAGCAAACCTCTGCAAGACATCGACACCTTGTTGGCAAGAAAACCCGATGCCATTACCTTGAGCAGCAGCGAAGCTTTGGGCTATCTTTGGGATATGCTGGACGAAACCGGCCGCAAGCAAATTTCTTCTGTGCCATTATTGGTGCCCCACGCCCGCATTGCAGATAAAGCCCGGCAACAAGGCTGGCAGCAAGTCATGCAAACGGGGGGGGGAGATGACGGAGTCGTGTCTGGTTTGGTAGCATGGTCGAAAGCAACGATTTAACCGGGAATCATTTATGAGCGAGCAAGCACAGCAACAGCCAACCCAAGACAAAGCCGAACCGGACTCTGCCGCCCCCCGCGCGGCTACGGGCACTCCCGCTCGCAACCCGCTGGCAAATCTAATCTCACATTTGACCATCACGCAAATGACGCTGGCGGTGCTGGTGGTGGTCTTTTTATGGCAATGGTTCGATGCACACTCCCAGATCAACCAGGTGCAACAGGAATTAGCCAAACGGCTGACGGAAATGGATGGCACCAACAAAGCCAATCAAACCTTGCTGACCCAGAATCAGGAAGTGGTGCGCGAACTTGGCGGCAAGTTGAGCCTGCTGGAAAGCAAATATGCCGAAGCACAAAATCAGCGTGCCGCGCTGGAGACGTTGTATCAGGAAATGTCGAGCAGCCGCGACCAGACCGCGCTGGCCGAAGTGGAGCAGATGCTGATGATCGCAGAGCAACAACTGCAATTTTCCGCCAATGTAAAAGCGGCCTTGATCGCCATGCAGCAGGCCGATAATCGTTTGCAACGACTGGATCGTCCGGCGTTGAGCGGGTTGCGCAAATCGATCAATCAAGACATCGACAAGCTGCGCGCCTTACCCAACATTGATGTGGCGGGAATCAATCTGCACCTCGACAATCTGGTCGCCTCCGTCGATACCGTGCCGTTGGCGCAGGACATCCGCAAGCAAGAGGAGCCGCGCTTGCCCGCACCGGTCATCGCAGAAAATGTCTGGAACAAGTTCTGGCGCGAATTGTGGCTGGAGGCAAAGCAACTGGTGCGCATCGAGAACACAGAAAAACATGAACTGCCGCTGCTGTCGCCGACCCAGACTTTCTTCCTGCGGGAAAATCTGAAAATACGTTTGCTCTCCGCGCGGCTGGCCTTGCTGTCGCATGATGAAGCCAGCTTCAAGCGCGACCTGAAGACCGCGCAGGAATGGACCTCGCTTTACTTCGACACGCGCTCCAAAGAAGGCGCGCAGACGCAAGTGGCCTTACAAAGTCTGGCCGCATCGAATATCCGCATCGACCTGCCGGATATTAGCGGTAGCTTGGAGGCCGTGCGCAACTACCGTATCTCGCACGAGAAAGGCGCACGATGAAGTTCCTGATCTGGCTGCTGGCGCTGTTCGCTGCTGCGGTGGCACTCACGCTGGCCGCCCACAACCCCGGCTACGTGCAACTGGTTTACCCGCCTTATCGGGTCGAGCTGTCGCTCACCTTGTTTGTGCTGTCTTTGCTGGGACTGTTCGTGTTCGGTTATTTAGCCATACGCCTGCTGCTTGCCGCATTGCGCCTGCCTGCTTATGTGCGCGCTTTCCGCGAAGAGCGTGCGCAAAGCAAAGGTCGCGCCGCCATGATGGAAGCACTGACAGCATTTTTTGAAGGGCGTTACGCAGCGGCAGAAACCGCAGCCGTGCGCGCGATGCAGTTGGGTGAAAAATCCGGGCTGAACCCCATCGTCGCGGCACGCGCAGCTCACGAGTTGCGCGAGTTCGACAAACGCGATGCCTATCTCGCCGATGCAGAAAACAAGACCGTGGGCGAAGCGACGATGCGCCTGATGGCCAAGACCGAATTCCAACTCGACCAGAAACAACCGCAATCGGCACTCAGTTCACTCAAAGAATTGAGTGAAGCTGGCAAACGCAAACACGTTGGCGCGCTAACGCTGGAACTCAAAGCACAGCAACAGGCCGGCAACTGGGATGCGGTTTTGGACGTGACCGGACAACTGGAAAAACGCAATGCAATCGACGACACGCTGGCGATACAGTTACGCCAACGCGCTTGGCTGGAAAAGCTGCGCAGCCAGGATCACACTGCCGAATCTTTACGCGCGTTGTGGAAATCCATTCCAACCGAATTCAAACGCCGTCCGAATATAGCCGCATCTGCCGCCCAATCTTTTTTGAAAATGCATGACCCCGTAGCGGCCAGCAAGCTACTGGTGGAAAGCTTGAATACGCAGTGGGACAGCGACCTTGTTACACTGTACGGCGACTGTCACACCGACGATGTTACCGCGCAAATTAATCAGGCAGAACGCTGGCTGAAAACACAAACCGACGATGCCGGATTATTGCTTGCGCTCGGCAAGCTTTGCCTGCATCAAAAATTGTGGGGCAAAGCGCAAAGCTATCTGGATGCCAGCATCAGCCTGCGCCCCAGCCAAGCCGCCTACAACTCGCTGGGAAAACTCGCCGAAAAACTGGGCAAGAAAGAAGACGCTTTCAATTACTACCATCTCGCTATGGAACTGGAAGAGGGCAAGTAACTGCATTCAGTTCCCTGTGCGAATCGCATAGGAATGGAACTTGAAATGGTACGATGGGTCAACTTACGTTAGCCTCTTCGCTTTGGTTAAATAGATATGCCCCAAAAAACATCCAGTTTTATTTTGCCTTTACTAGATTTTGAACGTGTATTTAGAACCGTTCATGGGATACTCTTAAACGAGAATTGCGATCCCTTAAAAGCATGTCTATTTTTTGGGACAATTGGAGCATCCATATTAAACACACACTACAAACTAAATGCGATTCCTGTAGTTGGTGTTGTTACATATAACCTTGGTGAAAATGCTAGCCTAGCGTTCGCTGATTTCGAGGGTGCAACATTGCAGTCCTCAAAAAGTGGCTTTCATTGCTGGGTAGAAGTCGAAAATCACTTTATTGATTTTTCATCTCCTCTATTTCCTGAAATATTGAAATCTAAACGACTTCCTCATAAATGTGGCCGTAAAATGTTTCAAAAGCAATTGACGCGCGTTTCTAGAACACCATTAGAATATGAAGCTAAGGGATCTTTCTTTTGCCAAGCGAATGCAACGTTATCTGAGCAATTGATTCATGAATTTTTGGCGACGCCAATTTATGCTGACCTTATCAAAATAGGTACAGAGTGGTACAGGCAGCCGCCTAAAAAAATGATCTCGACTATTGGAATCGCAAATAAATACGGAGTCGCGAAACCAGTAAGTCTATCTTCCATTCGAGTCGAAGGCGTTTGGCTATGAGCTCTATCTTAAAAACGCGGCCAACTCTGCGCTCAAGCGGGGCTGCGCTTTAGCCCATGAAATCAAATAGCGCAGAAGCATACTCGGGGCAAAGAGGTAAAGAGAAGCGCGCCCTCTTTGGGCGATTTAAACTTTGCGTAGTCGAGGATTTGTACAGGCAGAAGTTCTTCGCCTTGTTTGATCACCGATGTTTTAAGTGCGGTGCCAAGGAGCGGCAAAATAAAGAATTCGGCAAGCCGCCAGTCCTGTGCATAGATCACCATCTACCAATGGCATTGGGTGGACATCTTGTACCTGGCAATTTGGTGGCGCTATGTCGAGACTGCAACAATAAAAAACTCGACTCACACCCTGAAAAATTTTATACGCCAATTGAACTGGAACGGCTGCAACCGATTCTTTTGCAGCAACACCAGATTTTCTCATTTACTTTCGACAGTGAGGCGTGGCGCAATGACCGAGAGACTTACCTCGTAAGTCTTGGTGTGGATAGAGGTCTTGTTCAGGAAATACTTTTTAATCCGGAGCATCCAGACTATATTCCGCCACCCAATGATATGGGAGTTACTATCACTATCGATCTTGCGAACCTCTATGCAGTCAAAGATATTTAATGCGAAGACATGGGCTAACCCATCATTCGAGAGGGTGCAAATAATCCCCTGCGCGCCCCACTTACCTTAATGTAAACCTTGATTTATACTGTGCCCATGCCTACTCCAACCGCTACCGCCGAATACATGAAGCTGTCCGTCTCCGAGCGTATCCAGCTCGTCGAGGACATATGGGATAGCATTGCTGCGGAGGCACCCGATACCGTTGAGTTGTCACAAGCCCAAAAGACCGAGTTGCATCGTCGCGTTGCCGCACATCGTGCCGACCCTTCCACAGCGATTCCGTGGGAACAGGTTCGCAGCAAATTATTTTCGAATAAACCCTGATGCTGGTCGTGTTCCGTCCAGAAGCAGAACAAGAGCTTCTGGAAGCGCAGGCTAGGTACGAATCAAAAGCGCTTGGGCTTGGCTTTGAATTCGCTCGTGCCGCTGACGCGGCAGTTGCGTCTGCACTTCGCAATCCTTTTGGGCATTTACGCATCGAAGAAGATTTCCGCCGAGTGCTATTCCGTAAATTTCCTTACACGCTTATTTATCTACCAAACCCAGATGAGCTGCTGGTGGTTTCATTCTTTCATCAGCATCGTAAACCGGGTGTTTGGATGGATCGGTTTGATAGCTGATAGTCGTGCAATCATTCAGCCACGCCCGCCCCACTGCGGTCGTCTCCCGCTGTGATAAACTATGAATCGTCAGCATCTACCGCATTGGAGGGCAGCGTGAATACAAATCTGGAAGTTCTGGAAGCCGAAGTCCTGCAGTTAGCCCCGGTTGAAAGATCACACCTGCTTGAGCGGCTGATCGCCAGCCTTGATTCAGACCCCGAAGTCGAGGAGGCTTGGGAGCGAGAAGCAGATCGCAGAGAAGCCGAACTGGAATCCGGTTCGATCTCGGCAGTTTCAGGGCCGGAAGCCATCGCCCGGCTTCGAGCAAGACTTACACGATGACCTACTCGCTCCACCCCGGAGCGGAGCATGATATTGCCAAGGCTCTGGATTTTTACAGCGAACAAGCTGGCTCCGTGGTCGCTGAACGTTTTCTCGAAGAATTTGAACGTGTCGCCAAGCTCTTGGTTGAACATCCCTACCTCGGAACGCCAGCAACGAAAGGACGAAGAACATTCCCGCTGAGGGTTTTTCCGTATTCGGTCGTATATCAAAATCTTGAAAGCAGTATTCGAATCCTGATCGTGCGCCATCAACACAGGAAACCCGGCTACGCTGCTGGCAGGCGGTAATTCATGCACAGACCAGCGACGCCCAACCACCCTATGATTAACCGGGACTGGCTACCCCCGCTCCTCAATTCAAAGAATCGCCATGAATCCGAGCAAAGTTGATCGAAACCGCGTTGTAGTGCTGACAGATCTCCCGAATATCGGGAAGGCATGTGCCAAGGATTTACGGCAGCTTGGTATTCACCAGCCCAGCCAACTTGTGGGCAAAAATCCATTCGAGATGTATGAGATGCTTTGCAAAAAAACAACGTCGCGTCACGACCCGTGTGTCATCGATGTTTTCATTTCAGTGACACGCTTCATGGCTGGCGAAGAACCTCGTCCTTGGTGGTCATACACGGAAGAGCGAAAGCAATCGCTCAAGCGGGAAGATAGCTAAGGAAACGCTGATTAAGTCCGAAAACTATGGTTCGATACATTTTCCGTTCGTCCCGAGTGCCGCGCTTGCGCGGTGTATCGAGGGAGCGAACGGAAAATACTCACCACGAACGGACTTAATCAGCGTTTCCCTAGTAACTGCTTCAGCTCTTCGGTACAAAAGTAAATGCGTCGGAGAAGAACTCTTCCTTCGGTAAGCGGCATTTTGCGATGAGGTCACGGTGTGCCGCATCCACTACCACCGGTGCGCCGCAAGCGTAGACCTGATGCCCGGAAAGGTCGGGATAGTCGTCTACTACCGCCTGATGCACAAAGCCCGACCGCCCGGCCCACGCCTCATCCGAAACAACCGGTGTGAATTTAACGCCCAGCTTTTCCCATTTCTTCACCTCATCCAGCATGTAAAAATCGGCTTGTTTGCGCACGCCCCAATATAAATGCATGGGACGTTTGCTGCCGGTATGCAAGGCGTGTTCGATGATGGCTTTGGTCGGCGCAAAGCCAGTGCCGCTGGCAATAAAAACAATGGGCTTGCTGGAATCTTCGTGCAGGAAGAAGGTACCGAGTGGGCCTTTGATGCGCAGAATGTCGCGCTCTTTCATTTCATTGAACACGTGATTGGTAAATGCCCCACCGGCGATATTGCGAACATGCAATTGCAAAAACTCGTCGTCATGCGGCGCATTCGCCAAGGAAAAACTGCGCGGCTTGTCGTCTTTTTGCAGAATATCGATATATTGTCCGGCCAGAAATTGCAGATACTCATTGGTCGGCAACTTGAGATATAGCACCATCACATCGTCGGCCAGCTTCTCCATTTTATGCACCCGACAAGGCAGCGTCTTCACCTGAATCTCGCTCGACATGGTGACTTCGTGACTTTCGATAACGAGATCAGATTTTGCTCTGGCACAACAAAACAACGCCAAGCCGTCAGCCTTTTCGGCATCAGTCAAAGCGTAAGCCTGATGATTGCCATGATCTACCGAACCTTCGATAACCTTGCCCTTGCATACTCCGCAAGCGCCATTGCGGCAGCTATGCGGCATAATATAACCATGCGCTTGCGCCGCGTCGAGAATGGTTTCTTCCGGCGTTATTTCAAAGCTGTGATTGCCGGGGAGGATGGTGGTTTTGAAAGTCATGTTGATTTTGCCAAGTTCACGAAGGGCGAGATTTTAACGCATAATCGGCGCATGAAAAACATTCTAATTGTCGGCTGCGGTGATATTGCACTGCGCGTTGCCGCGCTGCTACGTCCCCGCTATCGCCTGTTCGGCCTACAGCGCAATGCTTCCCGCTTGGCTGAATTGCATGCCTGCGGCATCACCCCGATTTCCGGCGATCTCGATTCTCGAGCGAGCCTAGCTCGCATCGGCGGGCTGGCGGATATTGTTTTGCACTTCGCCCCTCCGCCCAACTCCGGCGAATTTGATATGCGCACCCGCAACCTGCTCGCCGCCCTGTCGCAGCGGACTTTGCCCCGTCGATTAATCTACATCAGCACCAGCGGCGTGTACGGTGATTGCAACGGCGCACGGGTATCCGAAACACATCTGCTTAATCCGCAATCGTCCCGCGCCATGCGCCGGGTTGATGCCGAAACTCGCATTCGTGAGTGGGCGCAACGCAGCCGCATCAATGCCAACATTTTGCGCGTGCCCGGAATTTATTCGGCAGAGCGTTTGCCGTTGGAACGTCTGCGCTCAGGTAGCCCTGCCATGCTTGCCACGCAAGACAGCTACACCAACCATATCCATGCCGATGATCTTGCCCGCATCGTCGTCGCCGCATTGCACCACGGCAAACCCAATCGCATCTACCACGCCAGCGACGACAGTGAATTACTGCTGGGCGATTACTTCGATGCAGTGGCTGACGCGCTGCATTTGCCGCGACCACCGCGCCTGTCGCGTGCTGAAGTCAAACGCATGGTCGCCCCCACGCTGTGGTCATTCATGAACGAGTCGCGGCGCTTAAGCAATGAGCGGATCAAAAAAGAATTGCGGGTTAAGCTGCGTTATCCCAAGGTAACCGATGCACTGTCTTCCCCCGATTAAAAAGGGAAAGAGATGCCGAGCCCCAGCGTCGTGTGACTTTGGTTGTAGTCAAGCAAACTTTCGCCGTAGCCGTTGAAATATTGGAGATGAATATCGACGAGGTGCTCTCCGGGATTTTCGGATGAGAGCATCAGCCAGGATGACAATGGCGCGGCGATATCCACTTGCGTCGCGAGATTTCTGGCTATGACGGAAATTTTCCATGCACCATCTTGTTCGTAACGCAACTCGATATCCCGGTAGCCGAGATAATTCACAATGTCCGGATTGTTATCAGTTGCCGGATCTTCCGCTATTCTTTGCCACCAGCGTACCTGCACAATCAGCCGCCCCCGCGCGGTCGAAAACTCTAGCCCCGGCTTGATATAGACGCGATCCCAACTGCGCGATCTTGGATTGGACTCGCCGTTGGACTGATGCAATAACCCGAAATTGAGGATGCTCGCTTCATTCGGGCGAAACGAATAGATCAGTTCCGGTTCGTAATCGTTTTCTCTGAACGGTCGAGAGTTCACCTGATCATAGTATTGCCAGAATGACAATTGTGTATAGCCAAACCACAAAGAACCATACCGCTGGTTATCTGCCAACGCATGCTTAAAGCTGATTTGAAACTTCACATCTCTATTGTCCAGTGCATAGGGAACTAACACACTGTTCAACGGATTCGGGCTGGTCGGTAAATTATTGGGTTGCGAGGAATGTGCATACAAAAGCAAATAATTCTGTTTGTATGGCTTCAACTCATTAACCGGCTCCCACTCTTGCGCCAGCCCGTGGCCGCCGGAAGAGCCTGACGAACTGGAAGAGCCGGAACTGAAAGGGTCACCGGATGAACTGCGCGCCGGGGCAGCCTGAGCCTTTGTCGCCGCACTGGCTGGCGCAGAAAAGCCCAGCAGACAAACGATAGCGAGCAATATACCCGGCAATCGGTATACAGCGGCTGGTTTAATAAGGTCGAATAGTTTAACGCTCTTCATACCGGTACTATCGGCTCAAAAACGTCAATCTGAAGCTTCGCTGGTGAATTTTCTTGCTGGTTACAAAAGCCCATCATTCCCGCCTGCGCGCAGGCGGGAATGATGGGCTTCAAATTATCTTGCGTTACTCGTGTTTATCTTCCTCATGTCGAGCCGTGCCTGGAAAGATTTTGCGGACAACCACGAAGAATACCGGCACCAGAAATATCGCCAGCACCGTCGCGGCAATCATGCCCCCCATCACACCGGTGCCGATGGCATGACGGCCATTAGCTCCGGCACCGCTAGAAATTGCCAGCGGCAACACGCCCAGAATAAATGCGATGGAGGTCATTAGAATCGGGCGCAGTCTGCGACGGCAGGCTTCCATGGTCGCTTCGATCAGGTTATGCCCGTCTTCCAATAATTCGTTGGCAAACTGGATAATTAAAATCGCGTTCTTCGCCGCCAAGCCGATGATAACCACCAGCCCGACTTTGAAATACACGTCGTTGGGCAAACCGCGCATAGTCACGGCCAGCACTGCGCCAAGTATCCCGATCGGCACCACCAGAATCACCGCAAACGGAATCGACCAGCTCTCATACAGCGCCGCCAGGAACAAAAACACCATCACGCCCGCGAAGCCGAATAAGTATCCCTCTTTCCCCTCGGAAAGCTTCTGCTGAAAAACCGNNACCAGCTCTCATACAGCGCCGCCAGACACAGAAATACCGCGATTACCGATAACGCGAACAGGAACGGTGCCTGATTGCCGGAGACACGCTCTTCGCTGGAAGTACCCGACCATTCGAAACCGAAACCCGGCGGCAGTTGCGCGGCCATGCCCTCCATCGCTTTTATCGCCTCACCGGTACTGTGACCCGGCGCGGGGCTGCCGGATATTTTCATCGCGGGCAGTCCATTATAACGATCCAGTTTCGGCGAAGCCGCCACCCAACGCGACCGGGCAAACTCCGACAACTCCACCATACCGCCCTGCATGTTGCGCACCGGTGTACGCATGATCTGGCGCGGCGTGGTGCGGTTTTCCGCATCGGCCTGCATCTGCACCCGCAAGATACGACCTTCGCGCACGAAATCGTTGATGTAGGTCACGCCGAGCATGGATTGCAGGGTCTCGTTCAGATTGGCAATGTCGACACCCAGCGCGCGCGCTTTCAGGCGATCAATATCAATTTGCAGTTGCGGCCCGGCTTCCTGCCCTTCCGGACGAACGCCCAATAACATAGGATTTTTGCCGGCCATCCCCAACGCCATGTTGCGCGCCTCCAGCAATTTGTCGCGCCCCGCCCCCGATCTATCCTGCAAGCGGAAATCGAATCCGCCCGTCGCCGCGAGTTCCGGAATCGGCGGCACGTTGATGGCAAAAATCATCGCCTGTTTAATACGCGACAGCATCATGTTGGCGCGCTTCACCAAAGAAGAAGCGGAATTTTCGGGACCGGGACGTTCATCCCAATCTTTGAGGCGAACAAAGGCCGTCGCCGAATTCTGCCCGCGCCCGAAGAAAGAAAATCCGAGCACGCCGANNNNAGCCCTGATCTTCTTCCGGCAAAAAGCTGGTCGGTAAATGCATGAACAGCCAGCCCAACGCCAGAAGAATCACCGCGTAAAGCATCAGCGCACGGCCGCTGCGGTGCAAGAATCTGCCCACCCAATAGCGGTAGCCAGTGCTTGTCTTGGCAAAGCCACGGTTGAACCAGCCGAAGAAACCGC
>PLYB01000098.1 GCA_003151655.1 Gallionellaceae bacterium
GCAAGACGCTGGTCGGCTTTCACGAGAAGCGCAGCAGTTTTATCGCCGACATGCAGCATTGCGAAATATTGCCCGCCAAGATCGCCAAGCTGTTGCCGTTATTGGCGCGCCTCAACGAACAACTTTCCATTCGCGACCAATTGCCGCAGATTGAAGTGNNGGACGCAGACCAAAGGCCCGGATACGGTGCATCCATTCTATCCGCTGGATGCGCCCGCGCTCACCTACAGCATGCCGGAGTTCGGCATCGCCATGCCGTATGCGCCGACCGAGTTCACGCAGGTCAATAGCACCATGAACCGGCTCATGGTGAGTCGCGCAATACGTTTGCTCGACCCGCAGCCGCATGAACGTATCGCCGATTTTTTCTGCGGCTTGGGTAACTTCACGCTGCCTATCGCGCGCAGTGGCGCGCAAGTGCTCGGCATCGAGGGCAGTGCCGCGTTGGTGAAACGTGCGGAAGAGAATGCAGCATTCAACGGCCTGGATAAAAACTCGGCTTCGCCCCCCTCGCTTCGCNNCGCTCTCCCCTCCGGGGGAGGGTTGGGGAGGGGGTAGAATTTCTCGCGATGAACCTGTTCGAAATGGACGAAGCCGCGCTGCTGCAGCTGGGCAGATTCGATAAATGGCTGGTTGATCCGCCACGCGACGGCGCGATGGAGCTGGTGAAAGCCATCACACCCGAAAGCGCACCGCAGCGCATCGTTTACGTGAGTTGCAACCCCGCCACGCTGGCGCGCGATGCGGACGTGTTAGTGCATGAGAAGGGCTATGTGATCAAAGCTGCTGGTGTGATGAATATGTTTCCGCACACTTCGCATGTGGAGTCGATTGCACTGTTCGAGAAAAACTGTAACGGCTAATGAATAATTCTATTTCCACTTCAAACGGTAAATAATTCGTAGGTCGGGTTTTAACCCGACGCTGGCTATGTCGGGATAAATCCCGACCTACAAAATGCTCGATTGAAATGGAATTGGAATTACAATTGGGTTTCATTAACATTAGAAGACGACATGGGATTTAATATTACGCTCCAGCCGGGCAATCACACCTTTATCGCCGAAGCTGGCGAAACCATCCTTGACGCTGCGAGAAAGTCTGGCCACAAACTGTCGTATGGTTGCGGCGATGGAGCATGCGGTATGTGCAAAGGTAATGTGCTGCAAGGTACGGTAGATCACGGCAAGTCGACGGATATTGGATTGTGTGCGGAGGACAGGGATGCGGGCATAGTCTTGTTCTGCTGCGCCAAACCTACATCCGATTTGGTCATAGAGCGGCGCGAAATGAGCATCAGCTGGGATATGCTGGATTGGGATTTGCCGACGAACTGAGCCTCCTTCAATGTTAGCGAATACAAACAGTCGCAAATCGGCCACTTTCTGTCGGTGGCGAATGACGGCTTAATGGCGTACCATTTGATCCTATAGCGTTCAGGATTTTGTTAAAAGACAAGTTTCTTTACAACAATAGTCAAGTGCCAGTGAGGCCGCCAGATAATCGCAGCTCCCCTGACTGTCGTTTTCTGACCCAGCCTACATGAATTGATTAGCATATAACCAACTACAATCCGAACCAGTATTTATTTTTGATTGGTAACCTCGTGTTAGATCGAATTTTTAAACTGCTGCTATTTATTGCTTTCACTTATCCGATATACGCATCTGCGGAAGTGTATAAATGGATGGACAGCAACGGAAACATTCAATATAGCAATGTCCCGCCCCCTTCGTCCGCGGTTAATCAGCCGACGCATAAGGAGCGTCTCGTCCTTATGCCGCTTCGTTTGCCGGAGGAAATTAATAATCTTGCTGGTGCGATGGAAATCGCATTGATAAAGGGCCTCCAGCAAAAATACGAAGTTTTGTCTGGCGAGTTGATCGCAAAAAAAGCGCATGACGTATTTGCAAAGGAATCCAGAAGCGCTCATCAAGTGTGTGACGAAACTAAATGTATGCAGCGTATCGCCGAAGCATTTCAGTCTGAGCTTATCGCAATTGCGATTGTTACCAAACATAATCAAGACTATTTCTTGGCACTCAGTATCCGAAATATATTCGATGACACATCGGTGTATTCAGAATCTTTTCCTTGCAAAGATTGCGATGATGCACAGGTAATGCAGAAGCTTAAATTACTTAGCGGGGCGGCAGAGACAGTGCCTATTCGTGTCGATACGACAATATTTAATCAAGTTAAAAGTAAGCGGTAACAGTTGAACACTTTCAACATAATCCTGCCAAACGAGCGCATTAACCGCTTCATAATTTACTGGATAAACCATGCTCACCAAAAAGTCTTAGCAAAGTCGCCTAGTGACGCTCTTAACTCTCACCTTTGCTAAGATGTTGCGCTCCTGGTGCGGTTACTCGCTCGGTGGTGTATTTTGACGGAGGGGATTCGGATTACAATATGGCATCCCACTGCCCAAAAGTAATTGCCCAATGCATCTACGCCACACCATGACCTATACTTGCAGCCTTGCCAGCCGATTAGAATGGCGACGAGTTTTCATACAATGAGGCAACTATGAAATATTTATGTGGTGCATTAGCGTGCGTCTTGTCCTTCTCTGTATTCGCGGACGACCTTTGGGAAGTAAACTCGACATCAACTTCCCCAGATGGAACCCCTTTGCCATTCAAACAGAATCTGTGCTGCCCAAAAAATGGCATCGACCCAGCTCGAATTCTTGGAAGCCTAGGCTCTTGCACCTTTGACCAAAAAACTGGCAACGCGTCAGCCATGACTTTTGCATTGACGTGTAAGACCGCTGGAATGCCAGCCGAGTTAGCCGCGATAAAAATCAATGGCGAGGCGAGTCTAAGCGACAATAAGTTCAGCATGAATTACGTAATAACTGTAAATGCCAATCCTAGCGCACCGGGCGATGCTTTTAAGATGGATGGAAAGACAGAAGCAATCAAAGTTGGGCAGTGCGACGTTTCACAAAAATGATACGCAGCCTCATAATTGTTGGTCCAATAAATAACGTATAGGAATACTTATGGCAGAAGAAAAAAAAGAAACGTGGCTAAATTACTTGGCATTATCGACAGTAATATTAGCAGTGTGCGCAACGTTATCTACGTTCAAAGGCGGCGGTTACTCAACGCGTGCCGTGATGAGCCAGTCTCAGGCATCTGACGAATGGGCATTTTATCAGGCAAAGTCCATCAAGCTGTATTTGAATCAAATGCAAATCGAATCGTTATCATTGAAGCTGGCGGATTTACCGAAATCAATTGCCAAAGAATCGGCTAATAGTTACCAAGAGAAGATTGCTGACTACAAAAAGAAAATCGAGAAATACGAACAAGACAAAACTGAGATTCAAGAAAAGGCTAAGCACTTAGAAAACGTGCGTGATGAATCGCAAAAACACTCTCAAGCATTCGGCATGGCAATTATTTTTCTGCAAATTGCTATCTTGCTTTCATCAATTGCGGGGCTGCTAAAGAAGAAGTTGGTTTGGTATGTAGGCATGGCAACCGGTGTTGTCGGCATGTTCTATTTTGTGGATGGTTTCTTATTAATTCTGTAATTCGTTCGGGAATCGACCATGCT
The DNA here is from genome assembly GCA_003151655.1 of Gallionellaceae bacterium. Lineage (GTDB taxonomy): Bacteria > Pseudomonadota > Gammaproteobacteria > Burkholderiales > Gallionellaceae > PALSA-1006. The sequence continues at coordinate 3,571 of PLYB01000098.1, forward strand.
TTTTCGCGGTGTAATTGCCATCTTTTTGATGATCATTTTTCCTTATGCGTTCGCAGATACTTTGGATATTAGTTTGAACAACAATGCAGAGTCGGCCAGCTATTCATTTTCCTCCGGTGGCGGTGCTGAAATGAGTGTTGGCATGCAGTATAACGACTCAACAAATAGTCTTGTCTATGCGGGCATATTAGCGAAAGGCGAGGATAGTGACTCATCTGGAATGTCGATAGCAGTAGGTGCAAAATTGCTGGCGGGATTGATACGAAATTTTGCTCCAGGTGTGGATGAAAAAGTGGGATCAGTTGTGATTGGTGGCGATATTGGATTTGTCAGCCAAGCATTTAAACAACTATCAGGCGGGATACATTACTTTGCTGGCCCGAGTATTACGACTTTCGGTGATGCAACCCGTGCAAATCTTTGGGGGTTATTCTTGAATTACGAAGTTAGTCCGGGTACAAAGGTTTATGCTGAATACCGCGAAGCTGATTTTGGAATATCAAGTTATACCAATCCGGCAACGCTAGATAACGGGACTTATGTTGGCGTGAAATTGACGTTTTAATCGTTTGTGGGCTCCCTGGCATGCCGAGGTTGTACAGCAATGGCAGCTCTGCATACGCGAAGGCGACACAGTGTCTCGTTTGGGGGGGGGGCGAATTCATTGTTATGCTCGATGGCTTAAGTGGAGTAGATATCGATGCTGCAACTCAAACTGAGGCAGTCGCCAAAAAGATCATCGCCACTCTCAATCGCCCTTATCAACTTGACTCACGCTCATACCTAAATACACCAAGCATCGGAGCCACCCTGTTTGGCAAACAAAAACAAGGGGTAGAGGAGATATTGAAACAAGCCGATATAGCAATGTATCAGGCGAAGAATTCAGGCCGAAATACGTTTCGATTCTTTGACAAAGAAATGCAGGTGGCTATAAATAATCGCGTTGAATTAGAAGATGAGTTACGCGAAGCAATCGATTTCAATCAATTTAAATAAATGGTTCATCTGACAATTGCGTGGGT
>PLYB01000245.1 GCA_003151655.1 Gallionellaceae bacterium
GGTCACTTTCTATCAGGATGGACGCGTTGCGGGATGGCGCGAGAACCATGTCTATAAACTGCCCAACGGCGAGGTCGCGGCTATTTATGATGATGTTACCAAGGAAAAACAGGCCGCAGAAAAGCTATTGTTCGAAAGCGAAAGCGAGCGTAAGCGCGCGGAAGAATTGGCACAGCAGTTCGGTTATTTGCTGCAAAGCTCGTTCAACGAAATTTATATGTTCGATGCCGATTCCCTGAAATTCTTGCTGACCAGTCAGGGGNNATGAGCTGCACCAACTCACCCCGTTGGATTTGAATCCATTGCACACCAGAGAGAGCTTCGAGGCGCAGATTGCTCCGTTGCGCAGCGGCGAACAACAAATGCTGCTGTTCGAAACAGTGCGTCGCCGCAAGGACGGTACGACTTATCCGGCAGAGGTGCGCCTGCAACTCATGCCAGGAGATTCCCCGGTGTTTCTTGCCGTCGTCCAGGACATCACTGAGCGCGACCGCGCCGCAAGCCAATTACGGGAATTCACCGCGCATCTTCAGACGGTGCGCGAGGAAGAAAAAGCCAGCATCGCGCGGGAAGTTCACGACGACTTGGGAAGTACGCTGGCGGCACTGAAGATGGACGCTTACTGGCTGGCGGGCAAGTTGGAGGCAAAAGAAATGCAGACACTGCACGCGTGTGCCAAATCCATGACTGCGTTGCTCGACAATGCGGTGTTAGCCACCCGCCGCATCATCACCGACCTGCGCCCGACCATACTCGACGAAATCGGCCTGATGGCGGCGCTTAAATGGCAATGCGCCGAGTTTCAAAAACGCAGCGGTATAAAATGCCACCTCTCCAGCGACGAGAACGAAAGCCTGGAAGATAGTCTGGACAAGTTGCAGTTGATCAACCTGTTTCGCATTGCGCAGGAAGCCCTTACCAATGTCGCGCGGCATTCTGGAGCCTCCAAGGTAGAAGTCGATCTTCGTCAGCATGATAAAAAAATCGCCCTGACGATCACCGACAATGGACGGGGTCTGCCGAAAGGGCACACCATCGCCCCCACTTCCTACGGCATGCGCGGCATGCGCGAGCGCGTCGAGTCGTTGCAAGGCAAGATCAAATTCGACACCCCGCCCGAAGGCGGCTTTAGCGTGATAGTCAAATTGCCGCTGCTACATGGCAGCGTAAAAAGCTAGCCCAACCACGCTAATAACGATAAATACACCTACGAATAACAGGACACTGCGCATGATGTCCATAAATTTTTCGTTGCTAAGGTGTTCAAATAGATGTGAGTTCATGATTCACCTCCAATAGATGATTTGAATCCACTTGTGTGAGCTTCCTGGTTAATTTCGCTGTGTGCGTTTTAACCCGAAGATTAGAGGCGTTTTATTGTATATAGTGCAGTAAAATTGTCAAGTAATATCGAGTGGTCGCAGTTAGCTTTTGATTTCACTCCTTTCAAGTTTGGATGGCTTGTTCATATAGGGACAAATGCCATAGGACAAACACCGATATTTTTTTATTCGCTAGCTATTCATAATGCAACAGCGTTAAAAACTATTTATTTTTTCCTTATTTCATATTCTTAAACTTAAAGGAGTTGCCATGACTACAAGCAGCAAAAAAACTACAACCCCGACCAGCAAAACTACTCCTAAAAAAACAGTGGCAACACCGGCCAAAAAAACCACTGTAGCTGCCGCTAAAGTAGCGATGTCAGTTCCGGCCAAAAAAGTGAGCTCAGCTAAAACTGAAAAACCTGCGAGCAAAGCTGTTGCATCCACGAAAAACAACTTCCAGGTTAGCGCCCGGACAAACACTGCCACCTCAGAAGATCGTTTCAAAATGATTGCTACGGCCGCCTATTTTCGTGCTCAGGAACGTGGATTTGCCTGTGGTAATGAACTGGATGACTGGATTTGCGGTGAAGCGCAAATCGACACCATGCTCAATGCTTAAACCGGAGTTCAACCACTAATCTGAAAGCGCGACATGAACGACAAGAAAAAATTGAAGCANNGATCAGTGCGCTCAACCGCATCATGGAAGCCGAACTGGCCGGCGTGGTTCGTTACACTCATTATTCGTTGATGGTGTTCGGTTATAACCGTATTCCAATCGTCGCATGGCTCAAGGAAAATGCAGAAGAAGGCTTGCAACATGCCCGCAGAGCCGGTGAACTGGTCACCTTGCTTGGAGGTCATCCGTCGCTAAAGATTGGTGCGTTGCTGGAGACTGAGAAACACGATATCGGCGACATCCTCAGGGAGAGCCTGGAGCATGAAAATTCTGCGCTGGCCTGTTACTACGATCTACTCAAGATAGCTGAAGGCAATTCCGTGCTTCTGGAGGAATATGCCAGAGAAATGATAGTTCAGGAAGAGTTGCACGTGGACGAAGTTAATAAAATGCTCCGCCGACCGGGAGAACTTACTCCTTTCCGGGAATAGATTAAAGGGAAAAGGGCAAAACCATTTTTATGAAGTATGTGACCGAGATTATTCTCTTATCCCTTCCCCCGTTAATCGGTACATTTAGAATTTTCAATTCACTTATGTAACCACAATGGAGGACATCATGAGCGACGTTTGTGATCTGACCAACAAACAATGTAAGCCCTGCGAAGGCGGTACACCGCCGCTGTCGCCGGATGAAACCAACCTGTTGCTGCAACAACTCGACGGCTGGATTCAGCATGACCAGCGGATCTTCAAAACATACGAATTTCCCAATTATTTCCAGACTATGGCCTTCGTCAACGCGGTAGCTTGGGTATCGCACCGGGAAGACCATCATCCCGACCTGAACGTGGGCTACAACAAGTGCAGCATTGAATACTCCACTCATGCCATCAATGGCTTGTCAGAAAACGATTTTATATGCGCCGCCAAGGTGGATGCTTTGTTCAATATTTGAACCCTTGGCAGGAGGTTAAAAAGTGCCCTATAAGACAGCAATCCATCAGCAACATGTAGAACTGGTTAATAAGTTTATCGAGTTAAATGAAGCGGTAAGAAATAACGCGTCACGGGAAAATGTTTACCGAATCATTGATGAAGTAATTATATTTACCAGCAAACACTTTGCCGACGAAGAGCAATTGATGGTCGAGTCGGAATACCCTGAGATTGACGCGCACATGCAAATGCACCGGGAACTGATTGATGAGGCGCTTAAGCTCAAAAAGAAGTTCGACTATGTTGAAGAAGACATGTTCATGGAATGGCTCAATCACTGGCCGTTTGGCAGAGTCGTTGCACATATTCAATATGCCGACAAACAGTTGGAAGATTATATTAACCAAAAAAGCATCAAGGCATAGGACAAACCCTGATGGGCGATTTCACAATTTGATTAAGCTATATTTAGCTAAACGCCGATATATTAAAAACTGCTGCATGTTCAAAATGACCATCCTGCCTTAGAAATAAGAAGGAAATTTATCATGCGGAATATTAAATATTTTTGTGCAATACTTTTAAGCCTGTCTTTTGCCGCATGCGGTGGGGGAGCCAGTGGCGCTTATGGTGGAAGCTCCGCGACTGCCAGTTATACTTATTACAGCATCTCCGGCACGGTCACATTTTCCGGCAATCCTCTTGCGGGCGCGACGATCTCTTTGACGGGAACTAGAAGCGGATCGACAACAACTGATAGCAGCGGAAACTACAGCTTTACCGGCCTCTCGAACGGAAGCTATACGGTCACGCCATCAGGGTTCGGATATACCTATGCACCAACCAGCATTGCCGTAACCATGAACGGTGCCAACGTGACCGGCAAGAATTTTGCGGGGTAGTTGTAGGTCGGGTTTCAGCCCGACATGTCGGGCTGAAG
>PLYB01000253.1 GCA_003151655.1 Gallionellaceae bacterium
TGATCGCTGCTGTATTCGCTGTTGTTTCTTTCTCTGCTGTTGCTGCTGACGCTGCTGCTCCTGCTGCCGCTCCTGCTGCTGCCGCTCCTGCTGCAAAGGCTGCTCCTGCTGCTGCCAAGAAAGAAGCTAAAAAAGAAGAAAAGAAAGCTGAAAAGAAGTAACTTTTCGGTAATCTAAAAAGGCAGGGGCAACCCTGCCTTTTTTATTTCGTTTAAAATAGCGCTATGATTTGGAAACCACACGTTACCGTTGCCGCCGTCATCGAACAAGACGGCAAATTTTTGCTGGTAGAAGAGCATACCTCGCAGGGTTTGCTGTTCAATCAGCCAGCCGGACATCTAGAGCCAGATGAATCGCTCATCGCCGGTGTCGCACGCGAGGTGCAGGAAGAGTCTGCCCGCGAATTTGAGCCGCAATACCTGATCGGCATCTACCGCTGGCACTCGCAAGCAGCGGACACCACTTACCTGCGCTTCGCTTTTGCTGGGCGCGTCATTGCGCATTACCCTGAACGCCCTTTGGACGAAGGAATCGTGCGTGCCGTTTGGATGTCGCCCGATGAAATACGCGCGACGCAGACGCGCCATCGCAGCCCGTTGATATTGCGCTGTGTTGAGGATTATTTAGCCGGGAAACGCTATCCGCTGGAAATTCTCACGCATTATGACTAACGGACAAGCCGGTGTCCCACACCCCCGCCATGAACCTCAGGCGAAGGGCGTATTGCCATACGCCCCTACGGATTCGTCCGTGGATGCACGAAATGTTCGCAACACTCGTTGCGTGGTAGTCGGCATGTCCGGGGGAGTTGACTCCGCCGTCACCGCGCTGTTGCTAAAACAACAAGGATATGAAGTCATCGGTCTGTTCATGAAGAATTGGGAAGATGACGACGACAGCGAGTACTGCTCCTCCCGCCAGGATTTGATTGATGCGGTTTCCGTGGCCGATACCATCGGCATTCCCATCGAAGCTGTAAACTTTGCCAAAGAATATAAAGACCGCGTGTTCAGTTATTTTTTGCGTGAATATGAAGCCGGACGAACCCCTAACCCAGATATCCTATGCAACTCGGAAATCAAATTTAAAGCCTTTCTGGATCATGCCATCCGCTTGGGTGCGGATGCCATTGCCACCGGCCATTACGCGCAGGTACGCGAATTGAACGGTTCATTTCAACTGCTCAAAGCCAAGGACGAAAGCAAAGATCAAAGCTACTTTTTACATCGACTGAGCCAACATCAACTTTCCAAAGCTATGTTTCCGCTGGGGCAATTACTCAAATCGCAAGTGCGCGATATTGCCCGCGAACACGGACTTTCCAACCATGCCAAGAAAGACAGCACGGGTATCTGCTTCATCGGCGAGCGTCCATTCCGGGAGTTTCTCAACCGTTATCTGCCTACCAAGCCCGGCGATATGGTGACCCCCGAGGGCACCGTGGTGGGAAAGCACATGGGGCTATCGTTCTACACCATCGGTCAGCGGCAGGGACTCGGCATCGGCGGCTCGCGCGCAACGACCGGCGAGCCTTGGTTCGTGGCACGCAAAGATATGCAGCATAATCAATTGATCGTTGTTCAGGGACACGATCATCCTTTACTGCTCAACCCGCAGTTGGACACTTTGGAGATGCACTGGATCAGCGGCAACGCACCCGACACTGCACGAGACTATGCCGCGAAAACGCGCTATCGCCAACAGGACGCGACTTGTCGTATCGCACTGTCCGCCAACGACACTGCGCACTTTACCTTCAACGTTGCACAGTGGGCGGTGACACCGGGGCAATCAGTCGTGGTTTATGATGGCGACATCTGCCTAGGCGGCGGCATTATCCAGTAGATGGCAGCTTTAAAAACTCACGAAAGAATTTTTCATGGCCAATAGCCTGACTCCTGAAATCATCCGCTTGTTGCTGGTGCTCGTTGCCACTATCGCGGCGCACTTCATCGTGCGGCGCATACTGCAACACGCCGAAAAGATCACTTCCAGCAACAACATTTGGGATGGCTCGCTGATTGCGGCGGCACTCAAACCGTTACCTGTATTGATTTGGCTGTCCGGCATTTCATTCGCACTGCACTTGGTTCACCTCCAAACTGGAGAGCTATTACTCGAATACCTTCCCCCCGCCCGTAATATTGGCATCGTCCTGTGTATCGTCTGGTTCCTGCTCAAACTGATCCGAGAGCTGTCCAATAAGCTTATCGCGGTTCGTACGCAGGCGGGAGAAGAAATTGATCGCACTACAGTTGACGGCTTAAGTAAGGTATCGCGCATCGTAGTGGTGGTGGCCGCAGCACTGGCAGTGATGCAGACATTGGGATTCAGCATCTCCGGCGTGTTGGCTTTCGGCGGCATGGGCGGTATCGCCGTCGGTTTCGCCGCCAAGGACTTATTGGCAAATTTCTTTGGTGGACTGATGATCCATCTGGATCGCCCGTTCAACGTGGGCGAAACGATACGCTCGCCGGAAAAACAAATCGAAGGCAAGGTGGAACACATCGGCTGGCGCCAAACGCGCATCCGCGCCACCAATATGGCGCTGATTTATGTGCCCAACGCGCTGTTCACTTCCATTGTGATAGAAAACCCATCACGCATGACACACCGCCGCATCCGTGAGGTCATTGGATTACGTTATGAAGATCTGGCAAAGATGAGTGCCATAGTCGAGGAAGTGCGCAGCATGCTGAATAATCATCCCGCCATTGATGCCAAGGTAGACACCGAGCAATCCATCGTTGTTGCTTTCAATGAATTCGCCGACTCTTCCATCAATTTCATGTTCCAGGCGCTCTGCAAAACCACCGAGCTGACGCAGTTCCATGCTGCCAAACAGGAGATTTTGCTTAAGATAGCGGACATCATCGCCAGGCATGGTGCCGAGATCGCCTTCCCTACCCGCACATTGCTCCTACAACAAACACCCGCCTAACCCTGCGCGATAATGTTCTTTCACGTAAAATGCGCACCTGAAACTTTTCGAACCTACACACAATTATGACTCTCTCAACACTCACCGCACTTTCCCCATTGGATGGCCGTTACCACAGCAAGGTTGAACCCTTGCGTGGCTATTTCAGTGAATACGGTCTGATCCGTTATCGCGTGTTGATCGAGATCGAATGGTTCAAGGCGCTAAGTGCCGAAGTGGGCATCAAAGAGCTTGCGCCATTTTCCCATGCGACCATCGCACAACTAGACCAGCTTGCCGCACAATTCAGCGTGGCGGATGCGGAACAGATCAAGACCATCGAGCGCCGTACCAACCACGATGTCAAAGCGATCGAATATTGGTTGCGCGATAAACTTGCAGACAATAATGAAACCGTCAAAGCGCTGGAATTCATTCATTTCGCTTGCACCTCTGAAGACATCAATAATCTGAGTCACGCGCTGATGCTCAAACTCTCGCGCGCAGAAGTGATGCTGCCCGCACTTCAGGCCATCATCGACAAGCTGCATGCGATTGCCCATCAACTCGCCGACCTGCCGATGCTGTGCCGCA
>PLYB01000312.1 GCA_003151655.1 Gallionellaceae bacterium
CCACGGCGATGGTGCGCACGAAATCGAACGGATCGAGTTCTTCGGTCTGAGCCAGCGGCGTGCCTTCAACCTTGACCAGATTATTGATCGGCACACTCTCCGGGTAGGGTTCCATGTTCGCCAGTTGCGCGATCAGTCCGGCACGCTGGGTGAGATTTTCGCCCATGCCCACGATGCCGCCGCTGCAAATATGCATACCGGCTTTGCGCACGCGCTCCAGTGTGTCGAGGCGATCCTGATAGTCGCGCGNNAGATTGTGGTTGTAGTAATCCAGCCCGGCTGCGCGAAGTTGCTCAGTCTGCTCGTCATTCAACATGCCCAGCGTGGCGCAAGTTTCCATGCCCAAGCCGCGTACCGCCTTGACCATTTCGATTACTGCCACCATGTCTTCTTGCGAAGGCTCACGCCATGCAGCGCCCATACAAAAGCGCCCCGCTCCTGCCTGCTGGGCTGCTTTGGCGGCTTTCACCACTTCGCTCACGTCCAGCATTTTTTTGTTTTCCACGCCTGCAGAGTTAAACGCCGATTGCGGGCAATAGCCGCAATCCTCGGAACAGCCTCCAGTTTTGATCGACAACAAGGTGGAGAGCTGCACCGCATTCGGGTCGAAATGTTCGCGATGGAGCTGCTGCGCGCGATACATCAAATCGGCAAACGGCAGTTTAAATAAGGCCTCGATGTCGGCAACCGACCAACGCTGTTGTTCTGTTTTAATTTCCGGAGAGGGACGATAAAGCTTTACGACTTGAGTTTGCATGGCAGAATGGACGAAATTAACAGCCGACATCTTCGATTAAACCGCCATGCCTGTCAATTTTGATACGCCATATATTGAACAATAGCGCAATATTTAAGCGCATTCAACCCGTGCAGCCCTGTATTTTATGCGGTGCATTCAGCCGTGACGGGGTTTGGTGCAAGGCTTGCGATGCCGACTTGCCGCGCTTGAATAATGCCCGTTGTCCGGTGTGCGGGCTGCCCTCGATCAATGGCGACATCTGCGGCAGATGTCTGAAACATCCGCCCAGTTTCAGCGCCACTTCGGCAGCTTTCGCTTACGCCTTCCCAATCGACAAACTGATACAAGCCGTTAAATTTTCCGACCACCTCGCACTAGTTGACAAACTTGCCGACGCGCTCCTGCCGCAAATCATCAGCCGCCCTGATCTCATCATTGCCATGCCGCTGCACCCCTCGCGTTTGCGCGAGCGCGGCTTTAATCAATCTCATCTGTTGGCGCAGCGCCTTGCCAAGAGCTTGGATATTTCCCTGCTAACGGATGCCTGCGCACGCACGCGTAATACCTCGCCGCAATCTTTATTACCATGGCAAGAGCGCGGCAAAAATATGCGCGGAGCCTTCACCTGCTCCTCCGATTTAAGCGGCGAACATATCGCTATCGTGGATGACGTGATGACCACCGGGACATCCATTGAAGAGTTGGCGCGCACGCTGCGTCAAGCGGGAGCGACGCGGATAAGTGCATGGGTGCTGGCACGCACGTTACCGCATTGAACCAAAACGGCTTTTATCCGCAGATTTCGCAGATTAACGCAGATTAACGCAGATTCTCAGGCGGTTACTAGTGTGCCACATCATGCAAAAGATGACGCGGTTATCCAAGGTTGTTTGTTGTTTAATTTGCGTAATCTGCGGATAACTGTTTTTCCTGATTTAAAGAAAATTAAAGAGCGCTCAATTACGCGCATGCGACAAGAAATAGTTTTCCACTCCTTCAAAACTCGTCAGCTCTTTTGCCAGCTCCGCCATCGGCGCTCCTTTGTTTTTGCCTATGGCAACAGCAACGAAATGCCACTCCGGTTTGCCATCTTTGAAATTGATGGATAATGAGCCTTCGGCTATATCGTAGCCCCGTTCATGAGCAGCACGTCGCAACACTTCAAAGTTGGGCGTGAAATCGCGCCTGAATTGCATCACGATGGCGACCGCCGGACGCGAGGGCAACCAATTCTCCAAACGCGAAATCCACAACATGCTCGCTGCCGACAACAGCGTCAGCAAAATTGCCGCTGCATAGAATCCCACCCCCACCATAATACCGATAGCCGAAGCTGCCCAGATCGACGCTGCCGTGGTCAAGCCGCTGATATTGAAACCCTCGCGCATAATGACACCCGCGCCAAGAAATCCAACACCCGTTACGATTCCCTGTATCACCCGCGTCGGATCGGGACCGACCAGAATCGCCACTTGACCACCGTACCAAGAGTGCGGATAACCCGCGATGGCGGTAATCGCCGCCGAGGCCATACAGACCAAGCCATAGGTACGCATCCCTGCCGCGCGACCATGATAAGAACGCTCGTAACCGACCACCAAACCCAAGGCCAACGCCCCCAGCAGATTGATGAAAATAATCAGATTGGTGGAAACCTCGGAAGCCGACCAGTAAGCGGCGAGCGTTTCATGCGAAATCAAATTCATGCCATGCCCCTGTTTGAAGATGGTGCAGTGTAACGCTAAAACAGTGATTGTTGCCCGCCCTGTACGGGTTTGATAAAGCGAGTCGTATCCAACTCCACCTGATCGAGATTAAATCCCAGCCGGTCACACGCCAACTTAAAACGCTGTGCTAGCAACTGCGCAAACAAGCCCTGCCCGCTAAAACGCGAACCGAAATTTGAATCGTTCTCTTTGCCGCCGCGCATCTCGCGCAAGCGGCTCATCACATGCTCCGACTTCAGCGGGTAATGCACCGCCAGCCAATCTTTGAACAAGTCTTTCAACTCGTAAGGCAAACGCAACAAAGCGTAGTGCCCCGTGCGTGCGCCATGCTCATACGCGGCTTGCAGCACATTCTCCAACTCCGCGTCGGTGAGAAACGGAATCACCGGTGCGACCAGCACCCCGCACGGCACACCCGCTTCATTGAGGCGCTGCATCGCTTGCAGCCTGCGGCGCGGCGAAGCAGCGCGCGGCTCCAGCTTGCGCGCCACTTCCGCATCCAAAGTTGTTACGCTAATGAACACCTGCACCAGATCGTCGCGTGCCAGTTGCGCCAGCAGATCAATGTCGCGTTCGATCAGCGCCGACTTGGTGACAATCGAAACGGGATGCTTGCACTCGACCAGCACTTCCAGCACCTGCCGCACGATCTTCAACTCGCGCTCAATGGGCTGGTAAGAATCCGTATTCACCCCCAGCGCAATCGGCAAACATTGATACGAAGGTTTCGCCAACTCCGCCCGCAGCAACTTCGCCGCTTCCGGCTTGGCAAACAACTTCGTCTCAAAATCCAGCCCCGGCGAAAGATTCAGGTAACCGTGTGAAGGTCGCGCATAGCAATAAATGCAACCATGCTCGCAACCGCGATAAACATTCATCGAATAATCGAAAGCGAGATCGGGCGAATCCTGCTTCTGCAGCACACTCTTCGCCCGCTCCATCGTCACCGTGGTTTTGAATGGCGGCAACTTTTCATCCGCCTTACCCCAGCCATCGTCGACGCGCTCGCGCGCCACCGACTCGAAGCGCCCCTCGATTTGTAATGTTGCGCCACGGCCTTTTGCTAATTCATGTTTCACTTAATTCTTTGACCGCTCGCATTTCTGCCCGCGCCTTTCCACCACACTATCCGTCGCGTCCGCAAATCTCTTTGCATCAAAAGAACGATCGTTCTTTGTGCAACTATATGGCGCGGAGGAGGCAATGTCAAACTGAATGTGATTCAGATGGCGTAGGGTGCATTTCATGCACCATGGTGCGCAAAGCGCA
>PLYB01000292.1 GCA_003151655.1 Gallionellaceae bacterium
CCGATCCCGATCTGTTGCCGCTGGAAATTTCTTCCGAATGGATCGAGCAAGTACGCACCACCTTACCTGAGTTGCCGAAAACCAAACAGGCTCGTTATGTGAACGACCTCGGTCTTTCGGCTTACGATGCCAGCATTCTTACTGCTTCACGCGAGATGGCAGACTTCTTTGAGACTGCGCTAAACCCAAACCCCTCCCAGCCTCCCCTTGTCAGGGGAGGAGCGGATAGCTTTCCCCCTGACAAGGGGGGACTGAGGGGGGTTGGGTTATCTGTCGAACCCAAACTTTGTGCCAACTGGATTATGGGCGAAGTGAATGCGCAATTGAATCGCGACGGACTGGACATGGCGCAATGTCCGATTAGCGCACAGCAACTCGGCGGCATGCTGCTTCGCATCACCGACGGTACCATTTCCAACTCTGGCGCGAAGGAAGTATTCCGTACTCTCTGGTCTGAGGGCGGTGATGCCGATGCGATCATTGAAGCCAAGGGTTTAAAACAAGTCTCCGATAGTGGCGCGATTGAAGCACTGGTGGACGAGATCATGGCGGCTAATGCCGATAAAGTTGCCGAGTACCGCAGTGGCAAAGACAAGTTGTTCGGCTTCTTCGTCGGTCTTGCTATGAAGGCCAGCAAGGGCAAAGCGAATCCCGCACAACTGAACGATATTCTGAAGAAGAAACTGGAAGGGTAACGGTAGGCTGGGGTGAGGCACGAACCCCAGCTTTGATAAAGCCGGCGGTACTTGCTGGGGTTCGCAAGCTTACCCCAGCCTACGGTCAATCCGGGATCGCCGTCGTCTCGTCGGCACTCCTCTAATTAAAAGTTGCGCGGCTTGTATGGCGCGCGCTTCAGTATCAGATCGTACAGCCAGTTCGGTAGCAATTTCATGGCGCTTCCTACCAATCCCATTTGCCACGGAATCACCGAGAACGAACAACCGCGCTCGATCACTAGTGCCATGCGTTTTGCTGCATCGTCAACGTCCAGGATGAAGGGCATCGGATAGGGATTCACAGCGGTCATCGGCGTCTTGATGTAGCCGGGGCAGATCGTTACAACTTTTACACCGCTACCGCGCAGCTCGACACGCAGGCTTTCCAAGTACGAAATCGCTGCAGCCTTGGAAGCCGAGTACGCGCCCGCACCCGGCAAACCGCGAAAGCCTGCCACGCTGGCAATTCCGACCAAAACCCTCGGCCTCCCTAACCCCCCCACGCCCCCCTTGCACCCGCAAGGAGTACGCCGGTGGGTTCCCCGCTGCTTTGCAGCGACCCTTCCGCTGTCAGGGGGGAGCAAATCAGGGGAGGAGTTTGCTCGCATCGCAGATAGGAATGGTTGGAAGGTTTTCACCATACCCAGCACATTGATGTCCATCACTTGCTGAAAGGCATCAATGTCTTCGGCGTATTCGGTAAGCGTGCCGCGACTCACGCCCGCATTGGCAATGACGATGTCGGGCACACCGACTCGCGTCATAAAATCCTGTGCCGCATTTTGAATAGCGGCAGCATTGCGCACATCCAGCGCATAGCAAAAAACTTTATGCGGAAATTCTGCGGCAAGAGCTTGCAGCAATTCACTGCGCCGGGCGAAGGCGGCGACGATTGCGCCGCGCTCAAGATAATGGCGCGCGAGGGCTAGACCGATGCCGCTCGACGCGCCGGATATTACTACTTTCTCAATGCTTGCCACGTTCCTTGCGCGCCTTGGCAACGACCACATCCAACACTTTGATAGTTTCTGCGGGCTCCAGTCCGGTGATGACATATTTGCCATCGACCACGATGGTAGGCGTTCCGCGTATGCCGTAATCTCGCACCATCTGATTGCTGCGGGCAACCTTGCTGCTCATGGTGAACGAGTTATACGCTGCCGAAAATTTTGCTCTATCCACTCCGCGTTGCGCTACGAAATCAAGAATTTGGGATTCCTCGCCCAGTTCGATATTCTTTACATTCCATGCGGTAAAAAGATCATCGTGCAATCGACGTTGCTGCCCGATTGCTTCCAGCGCATAAAACGTACGCGCCATCCCTTCCCACGAGTCGCGGAAGATGACCGGCACATATTGCAGCTCGACATCTTTGGGCATTTTCTTTTCCCAGGCGCTGAGTTGCGGATGCAGATGGTAGCAATGAGTACAGCCGTAAAAGAAAAACTCCAGTACCTCAATTTTTTCACCGCTGTGCGTTGGTTGCGCAGGACTCAGCTCTTTGTAATCTCTTCCGGCTTCTACATCCGCCCAGACTTGCGTCGCGAACAAAAATAACAACGCTGCAAATATTTGTTTGAGAAGTTTCATTTTGTCTCCTTGGTTAACGGGTATGGCGCTGAATGCTGAAATTAGTCATATCTATTTCCCCCAGCCCACCCCCGGTGGGGAGAGCGAAGCGAGGGGGGCGAAGCCGGGTGAAAAATCGATTGGCAAGTTTCATGCTGTGATTACTGCACCTTGATCGCCGTGGCATTGTTCACGCCATTTTGCTTCAACATCGACAATATTTTATTCGTCTCGTTGTTGCTATTGAACGGCCCCAAGCGTACGCGATGGTAAGTGCCACGATCCGGGATTACCGCCGTTTGCAGGCTTGCTTCCAGACCTAATATTGCAAGACTTGCTTTCAATTTCTCGGCATCTTCTTCTTTCGGGAAGGATCCCGCTTGAACGTAATATATTTCTTTCGCACTCTCGACTGCTTGTGCAGGTTTGGATTGCTGTGCCGTAGGCGATGACTTTCCGTTGTTCTTATGTGTCGTGCCATCCGGCTTGTCGGTAAGCACCTTGTAGAATTCAAAATGCTGCTTTGTTGCGCCCACTGCCGATGCGGCTACCGGAGCACTTGCCGAAGCTGGAGCTGCTGCTGGAACCGGCGCTGGAGTTGGCACCGGCTCAGTTTTAATTTGCGGTGCCACTACCTTGGGCGCTTCGCGGCTTTCCTTGTTTTCAAAAGAACTCGGATTTTTTTTAACGATGTACCAAGCTACTCCGCCCGCTGCTATCAAGCCCAAAATCATGCCCAACAAGACACCGGCAATTAGCGTTCCTTTTTTGCCCGAACTTGTGTTTTTATCGCCTTTATCGCTTTTGCTCATTTTTGATCCTTTGATTAGTTACATTTTCTCCGGCGCCGAGACGCCCAACAATGCCAAACCATTTTTTATCACCTGAGCCACTGCTGCGATCAAGGCCAAGCGCGCCAACTTTATTTTTTCATCTTCGACCAAAAAGCGCGACGCATTATAGTAGCTGTGAAAATCCGCCGCCAATTCTTTCAAATAGAACGCGACGAGATGTGGCGCGAGGTCTTCTGCTGCCACCTCGATCACCTGCGGGAAATCAATCATGCGCTGCAGCAATTGTGTTTCATACTCGCTATCCAGTACAGCAACTTCCGCTTGCAGCAAGGCCGTGCGCTCCCCGCCCCATTGCATCAGCACGGTGCTGATTCGGGCATGGGCATATTGAATGTAATATACCGGATTGTCATTGCTTTGTGATTTCGCCAAGTCGATGTCAAACACCAATTGCGAATCGGGATGGCGCGCGGCGAGGAAATAGCGTGTCGCATCGCAACCCACCTCGTCGATCAAATCGCGTAACGTGACGTAACTTCCGGCACGTTTTGAAATCTTCACCTCTTCGCCGTTCTTCAGCACGGTTACCATTTGGTGCAGCACATAATCCGGCCAACCTTTCGGTATGCCCGCATCCAGTGCCTGCAATCCTGCGCGCACCCGGGTAATGGTGCTGTGATGATCGGAGCCCTGCTCGTTGATAACGCGCGCAAATCCGCGCCGCCACTTGTCCAGATGATNNCGCCGAAATCGGTGGTGCGCAACCATAAAGCATCGTCCTGCTGGTAAGTATGGCCACTGGCGATAAGTTTGTTCACCGTTTCTTCGACTTTGCCGTCGGTGTAAAGCGCGGACTCCAGCGAGAACACATCAAATTCCACCTTGAATGCACGCAAATCCAAATCCTGCTCGCGGCGCAAATAGGCTACCGCGAAGTGACGAATGGCTTCGGCATCATTTACATCGCCTTTGCCGGTAGTATGCTGGTCGTGTGCCTCCGACACGTTACTGGCGAAGCCAGCCGATTGCGGGAGGAGGCGCGAAGTCGGCTCTCCCGCACCCTGCGCTGACGCGAACCGTGTCGGGCCGACTGCTTCCACCGTTTCTTTGGCCATATAACTGCGTGCCACGTCCATGATGTAATCGCCGCGATACCCTGATTCCGGCCAGGACGGATCGTCCGGCGTAACGCCCTTGCAGCGCAACTGCACCGACAATGTCAGGTTGTCGATCTGTGCACCCGCATCGTTGTAATAAAATTCGCGTGTTACATTCCAACCCGCCGCATGCAACACATTGCACAGGCAGTCGCCTACCGCAGCACCGCGTCCGTGACCCACATGCAACGGCCCGGTCGGAT
>PLYB01000283.1 GCA_003151655.1 Gallionellaceae bacterium
CCGGAATGATATTGACCACGCCTTTTGGCAGACCGGCTTCCAGCATCAACTCACCCATACGCAAAGCCGTCAGCGGTGTTTCTTCTGCTGGTTTTAAAATTACTGTCGTCCCGGCAGCCAGTGCAGGACCAAGCTTCATGGCCAACATCAGCAGCGGAAAATTCCACGNNAGAGGAATATCGACCGCATTGGCGATCCCTTTGGATTTGCCGTTATCGAGGGATTCAAGCTCGGACAATTCGTCGCGATGCTCATACATCAAATCGGCGAGCTTCCAGATGATGCGACTTCTTTCCATCGGTGACATCTTGCGCCAAGGGCCGTTTTCAAACGCCTCGCGCGCCGCCGCCACGGCGAGATCAATATCCGCCTTGTCGCCTTCATATACTTGTGCCAACTCTTTGCCCGTAGCCGGGTTATAAACGGTGAAGGTCTTGCCGGATACGGAAGCTACCCATTCCCCGTTGATCAGCATTTTTCTGGGGGTGCTGAGAAATGTTTTAACTTTGCTGCTGATGACTGAATCGCTGATATCTGCTTTGACAACTATTTCCATTGTATATCTCCCTAATTTTAGTATTTATCTGATTTGGCAAAAATTAATAACAAGTAATTAACATTAAATACGGTATGGATATATTAGTTTGCTCGTCCATAGAAAAGTCCGCTAAGATTTTATGCAAAAAAATATGTTATCGGACTTCTGAATTCGTTGAGTTCAGTATTACTCAATACTTACAACTAAATGTTTGAACATATTCGTTAAAATTCGGCATGGTGTCAATAGACCGAACGGCCTATGTATTTATAGAAAATATATAGGCCGTTAATACCAAAGCAAGGGAATTCCCCCCACTCTTCATTTATCCCTTTGCGTGAGCCTTGTTGATCTGGTCGCTGACGTAGCTGGAGAGCGCGTAAACGCTTTCCTGCGTGTTGTAACCCGTTGAAGTTGGCATCAGGCTCGCGTCGGTGATGTAAAGGTTCTTTACATCGTGGGTTTCGCCGTATGGATTAGTCACCGATTTCTTGGGGTCTGCCCCCATGCGGCAACTGCCTTGCGGGTGGAAAGAAACGTAGCGGTAACGCTTGCGTTCGTTCTTTAGTCCGTCTATCACCTTGTCGACATCGTCGATGGAATTGATGGACAGATCATTGGTGGCAGGGATGCGCACCTTGCTCGCTCCGCCACCAAAAAGCACCCGCGCCGTCGTTTTGAGACCGATCTTCATGATTTCGAAGTCCTCATCATTGACTGCATAGTCAATAACCTTTGCGCCGTTTTCAAGACGTATCTCACCGTTATTCTTATCGTGAACCAGACAGATCAAGCGGATGGTATTGCGATAGCGAATCATGTAATCCAGATAAGGCTTGCCGGTGGCGGGGCCAACCTGAATGCTGGCCTCAACCGGGTCCTGAACGGCGTTGAGCAGCAAATAGCCGGGCTTGGGTGGCAGGATGTCGCGATCCATGAACAGCGAATGGGTGGCACCGTGAAAATCATCCACCGCATCGGGAAACTCGGCCACCAGAGACAGGGTCGGATGGCACGCAAAATTTTTGCCTACCTGTCCGCTGGAATTGGCGAGATTACTTCTGAGTAGCAGCAATGGTGTCTGCATGGCTCCGGCTGCCAACACTACGATGGGAGCGTCAACCCGTATATCCGCTTTTTTCTTGCCCGTATCCGGGTCGATAACCTCGGCGATCACGCCCGTGGCCTTGCCATGCTCCGCAAGTACTTTGGTGACATGCGTGTCGGCATATATCTTCGCCCCATGTGCCTGTGCCCAAGGCAGATAGGTTACCAGCATGGACTGTTTGCGGTCAGTAGCACAGCCGGAGAAGCAGAAGCCGGTCAGGGCGCAATCTCTCATATTGCGTTTGGCGATGCCTTCCGGCAGTCCCTCTTTGGCAAAACCCTTCTTGATCAGCTCGGCACCCGGACTGGTTTCCTTGGGGCCGCAGGCGGTGATATGCAAATTGTGCTCCACCCTATCGAAATAGGGATGCATGGTGGCGGGCGAGAGATTGGTCAGCCCGAATTCCCGTCCCCATTTCTCCAGATAGTGATCCGGAATGCGGAAACACACGGAAGCGTTCACCACTGTCGAGCCGCCTACGCAAGCGCCTTGCAACATGGTGATGTCGCCGTCGGCATTGGCTTGCATGCCGTGATCCTGATAGAGCATCCCCATGCTGACCGCCAGCATTTCCGGAAACTTTTCCGAGGGCAGATAGCGGCCTGCTTCGAGCACGATCACACGCTTGCCTGCCTTGGCGAGTTCATATGCGGCAACGGCTCCGCCCGCACCGGAACCGACCACAACGGCATCCGCCTTCAAGTGGATACTGGTGTCATTGATATCCGCCGCCTGGCTTACTTTCAGTCCTTTCGTAGCGGCATGCTTATGCGTACTCTTGTCCATATTCAGTCCTCGGGTTTCGTTGATCCAAAAACAGTTGGTAGTCGTTAGACGTTAGTTATTTGTTGAAAACGATAACCGGGTTAACTAACGACTAGCGACTTACGTCTAACGACTATTAACTAGGCATGGGAGCATTGCCAAGGGACTTCAGCCCCCAGCGCTTGCTGACCGGGCCGTCGTATCCCAGCGCGACCCAAGTGGGCGGATTAGCCCAGTAGGCCAGCTCAACCAGCTTCTTGAGTACGGTCACCAGCCCTCGTTGCATCGGATCGGCGGCTTCTCCCCAGGCATCGCAAAAGGCGGTGGCATCCTTGCTCTCTAGCTCAGAGAAGGGCTTGCCATAAGATTTAACCGCGCCTTGCTCGAAAAAACTGATGCCTTGCTTGAGTCCGTTCAGCACATGGGGAGCCATACCGGCGAGCAGCGCAGCGTCCAGAGTTTTCATGACGGGAATCTGTTCCAATGATGCGAGCGGCGTGCCCTCCACCGGTAGCGTCACCTGCATCAGCTGGTGAAACACCTTGTACTCCGCATCCCCCATGAAATGGATGCCCTCTGGAACCGTAGCCCATGCGGAGGAAGGCAGACCTGCCATGCCGACCGATGCCACTCCAGCCGAAACGGCTGCAAATTTGAGAAAGTCCCTGCGGCTGAATTGCTGCAGGGCAGCAATAGCTTGTTCTACACGTTCCGACTGGTTCGCTAAAGACATGTATCGCCCCCTTTATTTGACAATATTTGAAATAGTATAGTAAATAGACCTACCGGCATAGTGGAAATCTAAAATAAATTATCCGGCTTTATATTTCGATTGGGGCGCTATGAAAAATCAGGGGAAAGCGGTAAGCGGAATTATATTTTTTCTTATGGCCGCAGCCTTGAGCCTCCAGAACGCAAGCGCCGCCGATAATGTTACTACCGATCCTGCGCCCGTATTTCAAAACGGCAATACGCTGCCCAAGCCAAACAAAGACAACGACCCGGCGGTAAAGAACTTTGTCGATTTTTACAATCAACATGTCGTCAAACCGCTTCCCGGCAATCTTACCGCAAAGGATATTATTCCTTTCCCTTCCGACAAAACCGATGCGGTTTCGCGGACGTGGGATTATAAGGTTCCGGAACCTGGCGCGCCGAAGCCGAAAAACTTTGCAACGTCAAACATCTGTGCCGAGTGCCACGATGGGGTAGTAGTCAAGGCGGGAGTGCAGCCAAACATGACCTTTGTCGATTCGCATAAAAAGCTGTTGGCAAATTGGTCTCCGTATGGGGAATGGCGCGGAACCTTGATGGGGCTCTCGGGACGAGATCCGGTTTTTCAGGCTCAGCTTGAGACTGAACGTATCCATAATCCGGTGTTGGCTTCCGCTGTCGACAACGTCTGTTTTAAATGCCATGCCTCAATGGGGCAGCGCCAGATTGACCAAGATACCCAAGGGAAAACTCCTTTCAGCAATTGCATGATGTACGCCACCCTTGCGGGAGATAACAGGCATCCGCAGGAGTGCGGCGATTTGTCCGGTGTCGATTACGCCAAATACGGGATGCAGGGACGCGACGGGATTTCCTGTTCAATGTGCCACTCGATTGGGCCAAGCAACGGTAACTGGAAAGATGATAAAGGCAATTTTAAATGGGATGTTTTCTACGGTGCTGCCAGCGCCGTTATTCCCACGCGAGAAGATCCGCCGGGGCCGCCATATGCCTTCACTTCGTCATTTCAGTACAACATGGACAAGCTCTATGTGCCGAATGAGGGCATAGAAAAAACTCAGCGTCCGATGAAAATGTCGGGGCTGGCAGAGGTTGAAAGAAATCCCTATATCAAGGAATCCAGCCTATGCGGCTCCTGTCACGTGGTTATTGTGCCAAAAGTTCCGGTTGGTTATACCGGCAATCCCTTTACCGACCCGAACGTGAAACTGGCCTACGAGCAAACCACTTATCTGGAGTGGATGAACAGCTCTTACGGTTTTAACGCGCAAAGCGGTAAAGATGTCCAGTGCCAAGGGTGTCACATGCCGGGTGTTCATATAGCCAGTTCCGCGCATCCGGAGAAAAGCGATGTGGTGAATCTGGGGCAGCAGTGGAACGTGCCTGTTCAGCCCCGGCAATATGCCCGCCATGCCTTCACGGGCAGCAACCTTTTTACTACCGAAATGTTCGCCCAGTTTAACGGGATTCTTGGAATCACCCTCGGTGACAAGACTGTTCCGCCCAATACCGCCGACACCATGGTTAACGCCGAGGAAAAGTATCTGGAGACCGCAAGCGGCGGCGTTTCAAACCAGGTTCTTCCCGCCGTATCGCTTTCGATTCGCAAGTTGGTCAATGATCCCAAGGCGAAAAAACTGACGGCAATAGTCAAGGTCAGCAACAACACGGGACACCGCTTCCCCTCCGGTGTTAATTTGCGCAGGGCATTTATCAACTTTGAGGTTCTGGACCGGGACGGCAAGACTCTCTGGGGATCCGGGCGTACGAATCCGCAGGGAGCTATTGTGGATGGTGCCGGAGAAATTTTGAAAAGCGAATTCACCAAAATTCCCAAGGAGCTGCAGCCCAACTATAAGCTCATTAAACGGCAAGATCAGGTGCAAATTTACGAGTTGCGTAACTCTGACGAAAAAGGAGTGCTGACGACGCAAATCCTGAGACTTTTCGGGGACGACAAGGACAATCGTTTGCTGCCGCAAGGCTGGAAACCCAAGGAACAATACAAGCCGGGAATGATGTACCTCGGACTCGATATGCATACTGTCGCGGATGTGACTACGCCCCATGAAAAAGACATCAATGAGAGCGGTTCGGAAGTAAGCTACGAGGTTGATCTTTCCCAGATCAAAGGTCGCCCGGTTAGGGTACGGGTTGCCATGCAATATCAGGCAACGCCGCCGTATTATCTGGCAGATCGCTTCAACGACGGAGAGCAGCCGGGTATCGGCAGACGCGGTGCCAATACCGAACGGCTCATTTATCTTGCCAGCAGGCTGAACACCAACCTCAAGCTCAAGAACGTCAGCCAATCTCGTCCCCAATTCGAGGTGATGAAAAACTGGACCATGACGATAGACAACATCGAGCAGCAAATTAAATAATCGCAAGCTTCATTGCAACCGATTTGTATCGCAAACATTTTCAGGAGACATTAGCCATGACTGACACTACGTTGCTATTTCGGCGCAGGTTTCTGAAACAAATGACGGCAGCCGGACTGGCTTGCGGGGTCGGAACATTGGGCATCGCGGGACAGGCAGTTGCCGCCCAGTCTCACGGCGATGAAACTGGAGGGCGCTCGTATGAATGGTTTACACCTGAATATGAAAAGCTGTTCATGGAAGTGTCGGACATTCTTACGGGATGCTCGGACCTTGATACTTCCCTCGTTCCAGTATTTATTGAAAACATCGCAGACAAGAAATCGCTCAGGGAATTGCTGACGAGATTTAAAGCGCTTCCTCTGCCCCGTAATCTGGAGAGGCTCAAGCCGCTGCTGTGCCAATGCCATCTCATGGCAGTGGCAAAAGTCATTACCCAGCTTTGGTATACAGGAACCGTGCAGATAACTGCGGCAGAAAACAAACTCTATCCGTTTGCTGCGTATCGTCCTGTTTCCGGCACGGCGTATCTTGAGGGCATTGCCTGGGATGCCATGAGAGCGCATCCGCAGGGGCAATGCGGAAACGGTGAGTATGGCTATTGGAGCGCTCCGCCAGCCTGCGCAAATTCTTGAAGGATTTATAAAAGCATTTACCTAATGAGTTAAAGAGGGCGCAATGGACAAAACTTATGATGTGGTCATTATCGGCTCCGGAATTTCAGGCGCACTTGCCGCCGTAGAGTTGGGCAAAGCAGGCAAAAAAGTCCTCATACTTGAGGCGGGAAGAGATGTGAGAGGAATTGCGAGCCGCAACCTGTTCACTGAAAACTTCTATAAAGAAACCTACAAAACGCCAGAGTCTCCCTATCCGGATGAACAGGCTTGCCGCCACGCGCGCACTGTTGATTTGTTTCCGGACAAAGGTGCTTATACGGGCTATCTCGATCAGGCTCTGCCGACAAGCAATAAAAACTTCTGGTTCAAAAGCACCAACGAACGTCTGGTTGGCGGCACTACCTGGCATTGGTTGGGCACTTGCCTGCAACTCTTGCCCACTGATTTTCGCATGAAATCAACTTACGGCATCGGCAGCGACTGGCCTATTGATTATAACGACATGCTTGGATGGTACAAAAAGGCGGCTGATGCAATCGGTATTGCCGGAGATCCGCATCAGGATATTCTGGAAAAAATCCTGAAGGTTCCGAACGTTCCTTATCCCATGCCTGAAATTCCGAAATCTTATCTCGACCGGCAGTATGGCGATGCCATAGACGGGCATTCGGTGGAGATTGGGGTTAGCGGACTCGACGGTTTAAGTTACCACGTTACCAGTACGCCGCAGGCGCGCAATTCGCAGCCTGGCTATCAGGGGCGCCCCCAGTGTTGCGGGAATTCAAGTTGTATTCCAATTTGTCCGGTTGGCGCGAAATATGATGCCACCTATCATATTAACCTTGCGGTTAACCAGTATGGCGCCGTGCTTCAACCGCAATCGGTAGTGACCGACTTTGAAGCCGATGACAGCGGCGAAGTTACCAGAGTCAACTATCTGCGCTGGTGGGACGACGCAGGTACGCTGCAAAGCGCACCGGGAAGCGTAGAAGCCCCCTATTTTATTCTCGCCGCACACGCTATCGAATCCGCAAAAATTTTGCTGAGCTCAACGAAGAACAAAAAATTTGCGCACGGTGTCGGCAATACGCGCTCCGATGGAAGCGAAGGCGTGGTCGGCAAATATCTGATGGATCACCCCTGCCAATTAAGTTGGGCGCAATCCAATAATCCGGTCTTCCCCTTTCGCGGGCCGATCAGCACTTCCGGGATCGAGACGCTGAGAGAAAACAGCCTGCGGAATAAAGCCGGCGCTTTCAGAATACAGATTGGAAATGACGGCTGGATATGGCCCGTCGGCGCGCCTTACGGGCAGGTGGACTCCTTGATGGATGCCGGAATGTTTGGAAAAGAACTTTATGACAATATGCAAACACAAGGCGTTCGACAAATTAACCTGTGTGCATTGATTGAGCAGGAGCCCAACCCGAACTTCTCCGTCACGCTGTCCTCGCAGAAAGATGCTCTTGGTATTCAGCGTCCGAAAATCAAATACGGACTCGGCGCATATGAAACTTTGGGGCTGGTCAATGCCATGAGGGTGCATCAGCAGATTTTCGAGATGCTCGGTGCAACGGGTATTCAGCATAAAGCCCCGCAGGATTTTGCCGGAGCGGGGCACATACTGGGAACCGCGAAAATGGGAACCGACGAAAAAGATTCCGTTGTGAACGGAAACATGATGTGCCACAACCATAAGAATCTGATGATTCTGGGTAGCAGCACCTTCCCGACCGAGGGAACGGCAAACCCGACTTTTACCATCGCGGCTTTAGCGCTCATGGCTTCTGATCATCTGATCAGAGTAATGAAATAGTGGCTTTATTGCTGCGTAGCGACAGAAATTTATGCGGTTGTGTTTTTACATGAATCAATAACGAAAGCGAAGGATTATGGAAGACGGGAGAGTAACGCTAATTTCAAAATGGAAGCTGCGGAATGGCTTTCCGGATGAGTTGCGGGGCAAGCTGAAAAAACTTGCAGACAAGGTAAAGAAAGAACAGGGCACCCTCATGTATCTCGTCAATATTCAGACGTGCGCCCCCCTCGATAGCTACCACAAGCCGATAAAGCCGCAACCTGAACCTATACTGCCAGAACTACAAAGCGAAGTCGTTTTCATGGAAATTTATGAGAACGCCGAAGCCTTTAGTCGGCATGTCAACGGAGAGACATTCAACGAATTCAGGAAAAATACTCTCAAATATTTCCAAGCGGATCCTATCAATGCTGGTTGGCCCATTACCGAAACTGAATTTTTTTCACTGCAATCGGGCTTTATAAAAAAAGGAATATTGGCGGAAGTGCCTGTTTGAGAGTTGGGACGTTGGATCAATATACTGCGACTGAACCAGCACGGCATCTTGCAAGTTCAACAGAAGCTTTCTGGTGGGAGGCCGATTTATCGGGCGAAATAAGCATCCATCGCCCGATAAATCGGCCTCTTACACGGCATTTTACTAATGAAAAATCTCGGTTAAACGTAATAAGGGCGTGCCTCAGCAATGACCGGGGGCGAAATGACGGTCTGAAGCGCGAATGGTTTTGTTTTGCCAATAATGGCTTCCATGTCCTTCCTCATCGGATTCGAGCTCTTGCCAAAGGTCACCTTGAAATCGAAAGCACCATTTTCAGGAAGATAGGTTTCTTGTATCGCAAAGTAATTTCTTCGTGAGGCTATCAGCCGCCCTTTATCTTTCGCATTCTTTTTCATGATGCCGAAATCGGTAATGGCCGCCCCGTTGCCAACAATCGGTAGGCAACCTTGCAAGTTTGCCTTCGCGTTGAAAATCAATCCCTGTACGCCCGGATTTTTATTGGCCGTATCGTAAACAGCAAAGTCCCATGTTTTCCGGTCTGGATTGTTTGGAGTGGGCACGTCATAGACAAAGTTCGCAAGGAATTTGCCCCATTCCCCGAAGAGTTGCGATCCTGCTGCAATGGCGAAAATGCTGTCGCACGGAACATAGAGACGGTACACGCCATACCGTTTTGTCTGATCCTCGCCCAGAATAAACTCCTGCGCGGTCAGACCATTGGGAACCAGCAGCGCATCTTTTTCCGGATAAGCGACAATGTTCAACTCGACTTCGGTGGTTGCAGTAACTCCAGGGGAGTCTTTAAAATTGTTTTGCTGTCCGCCGTGTCCCGCATAAAACATGAAATCGAAGTTCACCAGCCCCTTGCCTTCAAAGGTTGCCACTTTGAGTCCGGTTCCAGTCAGATATTTCTCCAATTTCTTTGCATCAACTTGATACCATGACCAGAAGGAAACAATTGACGCGTAGCAATAGGGAACGTGTGCCGGAATTTTGCCAACGTTTGGAACGGTAAAATAAGGTGGAACTGGCGGCTGTGCGTTGTTCATGGAAACTCCCCTTGAATAAAGATTAGCAATAGTTTCGGAAAAGAATTATTGGTTTTGAAAAGCATCTGGGCAACCATCATTCTGTGCGAACAGAATTCATTAATGTTGCGTCATCCACCCCTCGGAACGGATAGTAAAACGATTAAGCGTTGCTTTCCAGTGCCTTATGACATCGATTGCTAGCATCAGGTAGAAATGTCCGGAGTTGTTCATCTGGCCAGAAGGTGAGCCCGTACCTATTAGCCATTCGTTGAATAAGCGTTATCGGGCTGAGAAAGGCACGTGACAACGCTAGTGGAGTTTTGCGTCCGGCTGGCGTTTTCAGTGAGTACAGACTTCGTGGCGAACAGCGGCTAGATGCCGAACGTTACATTTTAACGGTGACGAAGAACGATTTTTCTGATGTAGAATGCGCGCAAGTTTTATGAAGGAATAATTATGCCATTGACCGCTGCTACCGCCGCACAAAAAGCCCATACGCTGTCTGAGGCGCTGCCTTATATCCAGCGTTTCTTCGATAAGACCATCGTTATCAAATACGGCGGCAACGCCATGACTGACCCCAAGCTGCAAGAAGGCTTTGCGCGCGATGTAGTGCTACTCAAGCTGGTCGGCATGAATCCGGTGGTGGTACATGGCGGAGGCCCGCAGATCAACGAGATGTTGCAAAAGGTCGGCAAGAAGGGCGAGTTTATTCAGGGTATGCGCGTCACCGATGAAGAGACCATGGACATGGTCGAGATGGTGTTGGGCAAGGTCAATAAAGATATCGTCAATCTGATTAATCGTTACGGCGGCAAGGCGGTTGGTTTGACCGGACAAGACAGTAGTTTCATTCGCGCCGAGAAGATGCTGCTGGAAAGCATCGACGAACCCGGCAAGATGCTCGACATCGGGCTGGTTGGCAACATCAGCAAGATTGACCCTGCCATTATCACCTTTCTCGATTCCGGAGACTTTATTCCGGTCATCGCGCCTATCGGCGTATCACCGGACGGCGAGACCTTGAACATCAATGCCGATGTGGTGGCTGGCAAATTGGCAGAAGTATTGCGCGCGGAGAAGCTGGTGCTGCTAACCAATACGCCCGGCGTATTGGACAAGAACGGCAATTTGCTTACGGGGCTGACACCCAAAAACATCGACGACCTGGTGGCGGACGGAACGCTCTCCGGCGGTATGTTACCTAAGATCAGTTCGGCGCTGGATGCCGCACGCGGTGGTGTGCGTTCGGTACATATCATTGATGGTCGCGTTGAGCATGCACTGTTGCTGGAAATTTTAACGGATGAGGGTGTCGGTACTCTGATTAAAAGTAAGTGAATTCGGATACTATTTCTGGTGGTCTTGCCGCATGAATAATCCGGTGTGGATTTTTGATTTGGACAACACCTTGCACGATGCAACACCGCATATTTTTCCGCATATCAATC
>PLYB01000093.1 GCA_003151655.1 Gallionellaceae bacterium
GGAAGTCAAGGCCGTTACAGACTGGTCCGTCACCGAGAAGCCAACCACCAAGGATCAGTTCGACCAAGCGCTGGCACTGCATGAGGCCAAGAAGCAAGAGGCGTATTTCAGTATCGGACGCGATGGTGACTACATGGTGAACTTCCATGTCAAGGATACTCCGGAGGCGCACGCTGCCGTGCAGGCGGCGCTCAAACGCGCGGGTGTAGACAAACAGATCGTGGTCAAGCCAGGCGACACGCACGTGTTCAGCATGTTCGACACGGCCAACGAGATGCTGACTGTCACCAAGCAGCTAGATACCCTGAACGCTGCAGGACATCTGGAGAAGCCATATAACGCAGGCAAGACTGTGGACAAGCTGCGTGAACTGGACTCCTCGGCGCCGAGCTTCATTCGAGGTATGCTGGCCAAGATTGACGACGATCCTAATCTGGCCGGGGCTGATCCCGAAATGGTGGCGCAACGTGATGCCCAGAAAGAACTCCTGCGCCGGATGTATATCAACATGCTACCCGAATCCAGCGTGTCCAAGTTCTACGCGCGTCGTTCCGGGACTCCTGGGTACTCATCGGACATGGCACGCAGCTTCGTCAAGCGCGCGGCAGCAGGGGCTTATTTCGTTTCCAACCACGCAACCCGTGCGGAGCAGACTATCGCCATGGCCCGCATTCGGGAAGCAGTCAGGGACTTCGGGGATTCTGGATCTGAGTTTTTCAACTTGGACAAGCAGCAAAAAGCTGTTGCAGTGCTGAACGAACTCAACCAGCGCACCGCAAACAACCTGAACCCGATAAATACCCCAACACAGGATGTGTTAGGTGCGATCGGCCACACATTCTACCTGTCAGCCAGCCCGTCATTCATCATTCAGAACTTGGCACAACCGTATCAGATCACACTCCCATATCTCGGGGGTCGGCATGGGTTCGTAGCTTCAGGTACGGCGCTGGCCGCTGCTGCCAAGGATGTAGTGCCTATGCTCAAGGACGCGATCCAGCAGGGGTACAAGGATGGCAAGTGGACCGGTGTTCTGGACGCCGCTATTCTGGTAGACCGCGCCAAGATCCCTGACGCGGACAAGCGCGCACTTAAGGCTCTGATCGCATCCGGTCGCGCCGATTGGACGCAAGGGGGAGAACTCAGCCATATTCAGGAAGGGCAGAACCCGCGCCTGCAGAACGCTGTGCGCTCGGCCAACCTTGCGTCTTATTATGGCGAGTCCTTGAACCGCATGCAGACCGCGCTGGCCACGTTCCGGCTGGAGATGAAAAAGAACGGCAACAACGAGGCCGCAGCCCACGAGCGCATGATCTCCGCAGTGGATGATACCCAAATCAACTACGCTTCAGAGAACCGGGCGCGAGCGATCGGCAAACATGGGATATTTGGTTCGGTGACGCCGCTGCTGTTCGCGTTCCAGCAGTTCAATCTCGGTGTGATGCAGACCCTGAGTAAACTGGTTATGCAGGCGCACGGTGCCGAGAAGGGATCTCCAGAGCGTGCAGAGGCGGTCAAGTCTCTTGCCGGGATGCTGGCGACGACGGGCGTGATGGCAGGCACCATGGGGCTGCCGCTGGTCGGAGCGATTACCGGTGCGTACAACGCGCTGGCCGGGGATGAAAACCATCCGCCTGATGCGGCCACGGATTACCAGAACTTCTTATCCGACATTGTTGGCCCTGATGGCGCGCGGGTCATTGCGCATGGGGCGATTAACTACGTTACCGGTGTGGATGCAGCTTCCAGACTTGGCCAGGAGAACCTGATGCCATTCACCCAGCTGTTCTCTCGGTTCGCTGATAGCCGGATGCAGCTTAAAGATCGTCTGGACTCCGGTGCGCTAGAGTTCATGGGTCCGATGATCGGAATGCCTGTGAACGTGGCCAAGGGTTTCGGCGAGATGGCGGACGGTGACCTGATGAAAGGTGCGATCCAGATGGCCCCCTCAGCGATCAAGGGTGGGTTGAAAGCATCCGATCTGGCGGAAAAGGGGTTCACCGACTCGCACGGCAATAAGTGGGGGGATGCAACTTCGTGGGACGTGGCTGTGCAGGCGATGAATTTCACACCTGAGACCAAAGCTACTCGCAACGAAGCCCAGCAAGGCGTGAGTGCAATAACTGGCGCACTGCACAACCGCGTATCCGAGCTGGAGAACAATTTCATCAAGGCTTACGAGGCCAAGGACGCTGAAGGCCGAGCACAGGCGCTGGACGATATCCGAGAGTTCCGGATGGCCCATCCAGACCAGCAGATAAACATCGGCGCTGCGCTGCGCAAGAGGGCAAAAGATCAGGCCGTCGAGAAGATGACCGGCGGGGTATCTGGACGAATCAAACAGACACCGTTCATCAAAGAACAAACTCGCTATACACAATAGGGTAAAATAGTATATAAACGCGGAAAATCAAGGGACGTAACCCATGGCCAACACACAGGATTTTGTCATCACCCAAGGCAAGACGTTCAGCCAAGTGCTGCGTTGGGAAGCCCCGCCGATTCTCTACAAGCCGATCACGTTGATTTCCAAGGTCGCGCCGGTGTTAATTAATGCTGCGAGCCACGGTATCCCAAGCGGGTGGCGTGTTGCTGTTGTGTCCGTGCTGGGCATGACCGAAATCAATGCGAAGAACACCCCGCCGCGTAACACCGACTACCACCAAGCAACTGTGGTAGACCCAAACACGATTGCGCTGAACGATGTCAATGCCTCCGGGTACACAGCGTATTCCTCCGGTGGATACCTGCAACTCAACACTCCAGTCGACCTGACCGGGTTCATCGCGCGCATGACGATCAAAGACCGCATCGCCGCTCCCAGCCTACTCACTTGCACCACTGGCGGAACGACGGGATTGACCCTGCCCACCGCTGCTGGCTCAGACGGAACGGCTGTATGGAGTGCTGCACCGGCTGGATCTTCCCGGTCGATCACATGGACACCGAGCACCGTGGTTACTGTCGGGCAGGTTATTGACACACATGAACTGCTGCGCTTGGACACGACCACCGCGCGCATCGCCATCGACACGGTGAACTATACCATCACGCTCACCATAGACGCAGCAACGACGGCAGCGATCAGCTGGACAACCGGCGTGTACGATCTGGAGATGGTGAGTGCTACCAACGTCGTGACCGGGCTGTTGAGCGGGAACATTTCAATTTCACAAGAAGTAACTACATAAGGAGAGAATCATGGCTGATCAGATCATTACCTCCGACGGTGTACAGGTCGCGGTCGTTAAGAACGCGGATCAATCCATCTCCGCGATAAAGACTGATATACAGGTCGTAGCTGTAGCAGCGGAAAAAGCCGTTGCAGTTTCCACGGTAGACCGGCAAGTTGCCGCAGTCCAGCTGGATAGTTCCGTTGTAGTGAAGCAGCAAGATGTGACTGTGGTGGCATCCGGGCAGCAAGGCTTTTATTACGCTAACTACTAACGCAACAATTGTAATTAACGGGCAAATCTAATGCAAACACTTTGGAAACTATCACAAGCCTCTGCCACGCATTCGACAACTTGGACTCAGGTACAGGCGATATTGCCTGTTGCGCCATGGTAATCAATTTTACTATTCAATACTGGCAACTAGCCCTAGCGTTCCCTTTCCTATTTTTCTTCGGCTACGTATTTTATGCTGGTTGCCTCAATGCTTGGAAGCCTTCTTTATCTCTGTGGATAAAGATTCCGCTTGGCATCGCAATATTGATATTCGGTGCGGGTGATGTGGCGTGGCGTTACTCTGGCGGGATGATCTTGATGCTAGACATTTCACACGGTTGGACGTTTAGCCAAACTCTGTGTTATTACTATCACCAAACAGGTTATAGAAAAGTCATAGCCAACTTCTTTGCGTGGCTTTTGAATCCGTTTAATGAGGGGCATATCTCCTAATGAGATACTTATAATATTCAACCATTTCAAAAACTACCCTGAGAAAAACAAAATGAGCGAAACATCAATAGTAGAAATAGCGTTAGCCGTCCTTGCGGGCCTAGTTGGGACAATATGGGCGATGCTTGTCGGTCAGATTAAAGACCTATACCATAAGCATGAAACTGATGAAAAAGAACTTATTAAACTACAGCTACAGATTGCAGATGGTTATCACAAAAAACCTGAAATTAAAGAGATGTTCGATGGGTTTAAAAAATACCTTGATGAAAAATTTGGCGATTTAAAAGCGTCGATAAATGAAGTGAATAGTCGAAGGGAGCATTAATGGACGTTAGCCCAAACTGTATCAGCCTGATTAAACAATTCGAAGGCTTTAGAAGCAAGCCATATCTTTGTCCTGCTGGTATCCCGACGATTGGGTATGGTTCGACACACTACCCGAACGGCACAGCCGTAACGTTAGGCGATGGCGAGATAGACGAGGCAACTGCTACGGCTTACATATTGGCTACCCTTTCGCTGGACTACGTTCCTGCGGTCAATGCAATGGTTCAAGTGGATTTAAACCAGAATCAATTTGATGCGCTGGTAGACTTTGCTTACAACGCCGGCACACAGAATCTCCGCTCTTCAACTTTGGTGCGACTGGTTAACGCAGAAGCATTCGAAGCCGCTGCGGGGCAATTCGGATTATGGGTACATGCCGCTGGAGTAGTTTTGCAAGGTCTAGTTAATCGACGCGAGGCAGAGCGTATTCTGTTTACATCATGAGCTGGGGCGATACAGTCTTACTAATCATCCTCGCCATTGCAGTAACGGCGCTAATTCACGAGTGTATTTTAAAGTGGATGGATAAATGAAATTCCTACAAGACCTTTTTACAGAGCGCGACGGTGTAAGTTTTTGCATCGGTAGGGTATTGGGGGGCGCGTCAATAATCGAGATGATGGTTAAATTCGCCGACATTAATCACGTTGACTACCAATCTTTCGCTATCGGTGTGGCGGCCTTAATTGGTGCGCTGGCAGCAAAGAACTACTCGGAGAAATAATATGTCAGCAAGAACGATAATTGAAATCCTCGCAGGCGTATTCCTTTCCATCCTGCTTTGGAATTCCACACGAGATCATCCTGCACCTGTCGGTCAGTACGTTGCCCCACAGAAAGCTCCAGAATTAAAGATCATCCCGACAGAACAACTAACCTGCAAGCCTATTACTGTCTATGTCCCAATTGCCAAAACGGAAGTTGATTTGCCTGCGGAAGTCGCACAAGACACGAACAAGTTTGTACTTGATGCGAACACTATTAAATCAGATCGCCACCCGCAAGAATTGGTTACAGTTTACGATGACAAAAGCGGGAAGGTTACATCTCTTATTCGTGAAAAAGACTACCCTTGGTTGCAAGCCCTGCAAACGGGATATATCGGCGTTGGTTATGACTTCAACCACTCTGAGTACACAGCCTTCGTCCATGAGGATTTAATCGCCGTTAAAGCCCTTAGATTCGGTGTAGATGCGAGTGCGTCAAGGAGTGCGGTTAGTTATGGGGTCAGTACGTCTTGGGGTTGGTAATAAAATTCTCCATGATGTAATTTGGAATTGCCCACTCATTTTGTCACCTCTTTGATTCGGCAGTGATGTGGTAATCGTGGTCGCCCGATCCCGGTCAATCATCGGGTGGCGAGTTCGGATCGAGTTGCGTCTATGTCTTGTGTCATTTCACATACCTCTCAATTTTACGATTCTTACAAACATACTCCGCATTAAGCTGCGCAATGGATTTCGCCGGAGTAAAACATTTTTCCGAATATCGCTCCAGTCTGC
>PLYB01000138.1 GCA_003151655.1 Gallionellaceae bacterium
TCCTGTTTGCAGATAATTGATGATTGAAAAATGGCTGGTTGGAGCGAGTCGCACGACTTATTGTTGCCAAGCAAGAATCAAAGGCTCTCTTCTTGAGGTGAGAGCGGTTGCTCCGCTCGGAAAGCCCACAATGATCGGTGCCACGGCGTTGAGTTCCGCCGGGATACCGAGCTCCGCTTTTGCCTTTGGCGTGTTTAACGCTGTAATACAGGAGCCGATGACGCAAGTACCCAAACCGATGGCACAGGCCGCCAGCATCAAATTTTCTGCTGCCATCCAGCAATCTGCTTCTACGAAAGAGCTGGATGGTTTGGCGCAGATAATAATGAGCGTGCCCGCGTCATAGAAGAGATTGAAGTCCGGATTGGAAAAAATGTCTGATCCATGGCTTCCTGTCTGATTGGAGTGATGCAGCCGCTCGATGAAAAGCGGCTTGGCTTGATCGGACAATTGTTTCAACATTGGCCGGTTTTGGATTACAACGAACGCACATGGATCCTCATGCATAGCTGTAGGCGCTCGCACAGCAGCCTCTAGCAACGTTTGGATAGTGTTGCGCTCAATTTCACCCGGAGCATATGCGCGTACCGAACGTCGCGCAAGAATGTTCTCGAAAATATTATTTTCTTGCGTATTTCCGTATGCGGGCATAGATTTTCTCCGATAAATTGACGGCAAGCATTCAAAACTTTTTGAGTCGGCATTACGAATAGATATCAAACCGTGCCCACTAATATAGTGTTGCTCGGCACTTACCAAGCAGCGAGCTGCCACGGGGGCCGTCTTCTCAAATAGAGGCTCCCCGAGTCGGTCGGATAGTGAAATTTCACCAATGGGGTAGAAGTAACAAACCTATTATTTCGCATTCATTTTTGCAGTAATAAGTTTGCAAATTTTAGCGTCGGCAAAAGGCACCATCCACTTGCAGCTAACATCAGTTTCTACTTTAGTCAGGCATTCGTGCAATTCAATATTGTTGAATTTTCGAGTGACGCAATTCTGGAATTCCCCGATAGACAAACGGCCCAATTCACTTTTTCGGTTTACGAGCTCAGTCATGGGTTAACTCCGTTATCACTCACTTCGCTTCGCCACAATAATGCAGTTTGCAGTACTCCGTATTCAGCTTGAAAACTCCCTCCGCCCATTCATGCTTAGGTGCCAAAGGCCGTTCAATCCAGGAGTCTTCACTCGTCATAAATACGCTATCCAACGCCAAAAGAACGAGAAGCACGAGAAAAAATGCGAGGATGGCAATCAATCTGTTTTTGAAGATCAAATATCTCATCTGTCGCTCCTCAAAATTTTTATGTCAATGTCGATTAGATTTCAGCGATAGATCATGAATGAGCCCAAATCAAAAACAAATAGGAAAAGGATGATTTTGATGCAAGATTAGTCTTGCTCGGCATAGGATATTGCTGGCTGACAGTTAATCTGCCATTTTAGGAATGGGCAGTAACCATCGGAAAAGTAGTATAAATGCTTATTATGGCTGAAGCCGGGTATATAGAACCGCACGCTAAAAATTGAACGGAGAATAAATCAATGTGGTCAGATATCGATGGATATTTACGAACTACTTCGAAAAGCGGCAAGATTGGCTCTTCATAGAGTGTTCGAGAGGACTGTCTGAGTGGTATTGCAGGATTTTATGTATGTGCTTCGGGGTAGCGCATTACGACGATTTGTTCATCGGGTTCGAGCCAAAACTCACCGTGAAGCCCCTTTAAATTGCCGGTGATCAACAGAATCAGGCCATCTTCTGTACGCACTTCGGTTACGGTTTCCCACGCAAACGTTGGGTGCGCGTTGGTTCCGGTGCCGTTATAGATGTGGTCGTTAACCAGTACCTCCGAAGCCGCCAAAGTAATTCTGTTGGTCATGTTCTGTTCAACACGCGCACGAGTCAGATGGCAGGCGTCGGTTTCTTTTTAGGCTTCTTCACTTCTTTGTTTTTCTTTTGCTGACCTTTTGCCATGATGCTCTCCTTGCGTTGAGGATGTACGCATAGTAATACGAATCGCCGGCTTTTACTTGATATCTTCGCCACCGAGGGCTTCGGTTAGTGCCGCCAGCATCTTGGCGAGTTCGCCAGTCATTAGTGTGAAGTCGAGTTCAAACATCTCGTCTTCGTTATCGGCAACCTTGGAGGACTCTTCCTTGATGATTTCCAGAAAATCAATCCGCTTGATTTGCAGGTGTTCATTAAGTACAAAAGATATCCGATCATTCCAGGTCATGCCCAGTCGGGTAACACGTTTGCCCGCCGCGATATGCGCCAGAATTTCCTTGCCTTCCAGCGCATGATTGGCATATCGAACTGTTGCTTTGTTTTCATCGCTGGAGCGCAATTCCAATTCGCGGTCTATGGTAAAACCAGCAGGTGCATTTTCAGCGGCTAACCAATCAGTCATGGCGGCAACGGGGGACAGCTTGGTTTGCAACAGTTGGACAGGGAAGTTATCTACCGTCTTGCCCAGTAACTCCAACAACTCTTCTGCTTTAGCTATAGATGCCGCTTCAATAATCAGGCGACTGTTTCCCAAGTCCAGCCATGCGTAGGTTGTGCGCTGCAGCGCGAAGGCTCTGGGGAGGAGTTCATCGGTGACAGCCTGCTTGATGTCCTTCAGTGCTTTGCGCCCTACTTTGTAGCCTTGCTGCGCTTCAATGTCGGCAATGCGCTCTTTGGCAAACCGGTTGATGATGCTGGCGGGCAATAGTTTTTGCTCGACACCCAGCGCAAATAGAATGTGTTTATTGGCAGCATGAACAAGACGGTCATCCCCTCGGCATGAAACCCAACCCAGACTTTGCTTGTCGAGGCCGCTACAAGGCATTAAGGGCTTAGTGGCCAGTTTTTCTTGCAGCGTTGCTGCGGTGATTTTGAAGTCGGCGGGCAGGCGATAGATGAAGATATTTTTGAACCACATGGGAGGTATCCAGAAAACTTCCGATTATACTGGTGCCATAATCGAATTGGCATTGATTGGCGCAACTTAATTATGGATACTTCAGCTAGAGAACAACGTCTCGTATGCAAATCCTGCTCCCATTATCACATCACCTACGATGTGAACTTTAGGTATGGCTGTCGCGCATTGGGATTCAAGAGTCAGAAACAGCCCATTCTTGAAGTGATCGAAACATCCGGAAATGATTGCCAGTTTTTCCATGAGAAAGAGTTGGCACAGAAATAGTTTTACATACGCAGGCATAGCTTATTCATTCGCCATCCGTGATCCTGACGGAATTAGGCCAGTAGGGTTCGACAATACGCATCCAGTGCCGCATACGGGGCGGAAGTCGATTGTTGGCATAGAACGTTAATGATGAAGGTCACCATCTGCCTAAGTGCATGGACGTTATTCCCTCCGCTGAAATTATTGAATTTCTGCCAAACCAAGCTAGTCAATAAACTTGACAATATACGTCAAAGACGGATAATCAAGCCATGCGCACAATAGTTGAAACAGAAGAATTCGAACAACTCTGGCCGCTTTACTGGACTGAAGATGAATATGAAAAATTTCAGGAATATATTTCTGAAAATCCGAATGCCGGAGATGTTGTTCGCGGATCAGGTGGAGTGCGAAAGGTACGCTGGACAAGGCAGGGATCGGGAAAGTCTGGCGGAGTCCGTGTGATTTACTTCAACCGATTGGCCAATGGCGAAATCTGGTTGATTTTGATTTATGCAAAAAGTAAGCTGGATTCTATAAGCGGCGATCAATTAAGAAAGGTAAAAAATGAAATCGAAAAAACCATTGACCGATGAAGAACTGGAAAAATTCGAATCATCGCGAGACATAGGCACTGAATTGTTAAAGTCGGTGCGCCAAATGGTAGCGGGAAAGGGGCGTGTGGTTTTGTCACCTGTCATTTCCGCCCGAAAAAAATCTGGCCTATCTCAATCCGAATTCGCCGTGTTATTGGGCGTATCAGTACGCACCTTGCAAGAGTGGGAACAAGGTCGCCGTCAACCTAGCGGTGCGGCTAAGACTCTAATCGCTATTGCCGAACGTAGACCCGAAGTTCTGCGTGAAGTTGCTGTCTAGCGAAATACGCTTGCACCTGCACAATGTATCGGCGAAATAACCCGGGCTACAAAACAGTCTGGCAAAGCCAGTCTGTGACTATGAATTTGCAAGTGCGCAGCATTTGTGACTGTTGAATTATCGCACCTAGTCCGTTATAGTTCGGGCATGGCTCCTAAATCACTATTTGAACATAATCCCCACTTACGCAATGCAGCGGACTATCAACGCGCCTTGCGTATTAACGTGCTTTCTTCGGTGGCAATTGAGGGCGTAAGGAAAGCGGCTGAACGTGCGCGCTCTCCGGCTCCCAGCAAGAAGCCAACAAAAGCCCGCTAACTGCTGGCGGTCACTACCTTCCTGAAAACCTCGATCATCGGCGCATAGTCGCGCCCCATCGCTGCCCGCACTGCGGCAAAATAAACCTCGCGCTGTTTTCCTTTGATGCTGGAAAAATCCAGCAACGGCAAACCCGCCTGCAATGCCATTAGTGTTGAGAGCAAACGCGATAAGCGTCCATTGCCTTCGCGGAATGGATGGATCAGAACTAACTCGCAATGCGTTATTGCCAATACCTTCACTTAATAACCAAACAACAGAATGAATGGCAGAAATGTTTAGAAGCGATGTTGTGAGCTATATTTGCGATACCCGAAACCAGTCACTCACGAAGTGCCGCAAACGAGACTGATCGGCACTTCGCGTTTCCAGATAGCAGATATTCAGTTGGATAGGAAGAAGCCCCTGAACAACAAACAACAGTCTCAACTTTAGGTTAGAAAAACTCGTATTCCAAGCGGGCCAAAAGTGTTTTATCAGGAGCCCCTGGGTTAATACCGAAAACGACACCGAGGCTATATCCCAGCTCGCTTCCCATATCTGTTCTAAGCTCTCCGGAAAATATCGGCCCGAATTGGTACGCGTTGTCACCGGGGCGATAGTAGGCTTCGATGCCAGGCGAATAGGTAGCCTTATCAGAATGAATATTGTAGCTAATGCTGTAGGCAGAGCGGAACACATAAGCTCCACTCGCTCCGCCACCAACCTGTTTTTCCAAAATAAGGTTTAGTTGCTGATCAATATGCCCAGACATCTTCTCCAATAATGGGCCAAATTCGGCAACACTTGATATTCCTGGTTGTTTATTATGAGCATACGACGCCAGAAATCCTACGTCTGCCCAATACTCGCCCAGAGTGGTAAGCTGGAACGTGTTCTCAAATTCATAACCTGAAGGTTGTGTTGTTCCTCCAGGATCACGATTGAATTCACCGATATAAACCTCCGGCTTCCACCAACTGGTCACTGCGTGTGCAACTGATATGTTATAGCCACTTGCTCCATTGAGATCGCTGCGACCATCCTGAGAGCCGAACCCAAACACTTCAACTTCACTTTGCCCTTGGACTACGTGGGGTGAATAGACGATGAAGTCGTTACCCGCATAGGCAACTCTCGCTCCAAAACCGAATAGGATGGTAAGTACCGCAATGGGTACTGTTATTCGGTTCATTGTCATTTCGCCACAATTGAGCCCTGCATCTTGGGATTGTAATCATTGCTGAATTGGTAGATTCCCGGCTCCAGTGGCCCGACATAGACCGTTACTTCGCCATGTCCCGGCACGACGACCTCACGGGAAAGGTCATAGCTTTCGAACTCGACTGGCTTCCCATCCAGATTGCGGATAACAATCTTCACCTTGGCTCCGGTCGGGATGGTTAGCTTATTCGGTTCGAACTGTTGGTTATGAATCGCTAGCATTACCGGTGATTCTTCAGCAGCAAGAACAAGGCTGTTTAGGGAAAATACGCCCGTCAGGATGGCGGAAAGTAAAAGGAAAATTCGCATAACGGAATTTACCGGACTTGCTTTCAGAGACGGTTTCAACCAGAAGTCCTTGAAATTCACCTTCCCAGAATAACGCGGAGACCCTGGATTGTCGTCCACTACCAGAATTTTCATTGTTGACTCCTGTCTTGTTGTTGTTCGTAGGTCGGACTTCAGTCCGACATGTCGGGTTGAAACCCGACCTACAATTCGCCGCACGGTAACGTAACGCTAAACACGCTGCCCTTGCCCGCTGCGCTCGAAACTTGCACCGTGCCGCCGTTGGTCTGGATCAGGTTTTTTACCACCACCAGCCCCAGCCCTATGCCGCGTGCTTTGGTGGTAAACAGTGGCTGAAACAGATGGCCCAACTGCTCCGGCATCATGCCGCTGCCCGTGTCGCGCACGCTGACGGTAATGGTCTTGGCTTGCGCGTCTTCAAGCGAGCTGATTTCCAGCGTACCGCCTTCCGGCATGGCTTCCACGCCGTTGCTGATGAGGTTGCGGAACACTTGGTGGATTTGCTGCGGATCAACTCGCAGCGCGGAAAGCGTTGCGGGAATATCCAGCTTCACGGTGACGAACGAAGGAACGCTGCATTTGTTCAAGGTCTGTTTTATAAGCGCATTTAAACTTACCATTTCCGGTTGCGGCGATTTGGTACGCACGGAATCCA
Organism: Gallionellaceae bacterium; assembly: GCA_003151655.1. Lineage (GTDB taxonomy): Bacteria > Pseudomonadota > Gammaproteobacteria > Burkholderiales > Gallionellaceae > PALSA-1006. The sequence continues at coordinate 6,544 of PLYB01000138.1, forward strand.
GCAGGTCGGAGACGATGCGCTCGGAACCGGCGATCTCGTCCTTGATGATGTCCAGATATTCCTTGACGCTGCTATCCGCATCGGCAAGCACGGTCTGCAGGTAGTATACGGCGTTGTTCATCACGCCCAGCGGGTTGCGCAACTCGTGTCCCACGCTGCCCGCCACTTGACCCAGCACCGCGAGCTTTTCCTTGCGCACCAGTTCTTCCTGCGCCTCCAGTAGTTGTTTGGTGCGCTCCTGCACCTTGCTTTCCAGTTCTTCATTAAGTTTGCGGATTTTCTCTTCCACCTGCTTACGCTCGGTGATGTCCACCACGAAGCCCATCAAATTGAGTGGCCTATTCCCGGCGTCATGCTGCAATTCGCCGTAGCCATTGATAATACGCACCATGCCATCGGGCCGAATAATGCGAAACTCCAATGCGCCGGGCTTTTGATCTGCCGCACAGGCAGCAATCCATGATTGCATCGCGGGTCGGTCATCAGGATGTATCAGGTTGAGAAAAGACTCAGTATTCGGGGTAAAAGTGTCCGGGGAGACTCCGTAAATGCGATACGCCTCCTCTGACAAAATTGAGTGGCCTGTTGTTAACACGACGTACCAACTGCCCACATGGGCGATGCGCTGTGATTCCGACAGGAGATGCTCTTTCGCGCGCAGCTCCTCTTCAGCCCGCTTGCGACTTAGCGTTGCGAGGGCGATGATCCAGGCGGTCAGCGCAAGCAACAGATAGACAATGAGAAGGAATGCCCTGCCACTGGTCTGGTTGTAGAAGGTCGCGCCAGATAGTTCGGCATGTGGAACAAACGACACGATCTTCCAGTGGTATTCATGCGTCATCAACTCCTTGGAGCTGGGCGCATTCACCAGGTCGGAGCCGGTGGAAGAGTGTTGCCCCGGCAGCAGAGGATGGACCGTGTTATAGACAAACAAGCCGTTGGCTGTCAGCAGCGTTCCCTGCTCGGCGGCAGAGATGGTGCGCCACTCTTCGGCAAAATCATGCCCGAAGGTGCGCTCGCTCTTGCCCAGCATGAAGCCCCACTCATCTTCACGCTTGTCGCCGCTCAGCCAGTAGCCATCTTTATTGAGCAGCATGCTGCTATGCAGATCGTCACCCTGCATAACTTTGCGAAATTTCTGTAGCAGTTTATCCCCAAAATAATTGAACAGGATCACGCCCTTCTTGCGCCCCGTATTATCGAACAGAGGGGTGCCGAAACGGATCGTCGGCTTGTATGGAATCTCCAGACGATTTTCTTCAACGTTTAAATCCAACGGAGAAACATATACTTCGCCTTGATTCAGCCGGAACGTGTCGCGGAAAAAATAGCGCGTTGATTGATTCTGCATCTGCTCCTGCGGAATAATTTCAGGCTTGCCATCTTTGTACTTGATGCGGATATTTTCCTGTCCGCTTGAGTCAATGTAACGCAATTCGTCATAAAAATTCGATTCCCGCATCAACTCCATGAAAAATTTTTTCGTCTCCTCTGCCTCTTTAGGATTGCCGCTATCCAGATACGGCAGTTTAGCCATGATGTTCAGATCGACACTAATCACCGAGAAATCTTGTGTAACCAGATCCTTGGCAATCGTGATGCGGTTATTCTCGCGCGCCTCTATTTTTTTCATCCGCCTTTGTTCGTCGAGTCGAGCATACGACAGCAGAAAGATGGAAAGGATAATAACGATGGGCAGGTAAATCAGCGCAAAGCGTTTGAGTAACGCTAACGTCGGCAACTTCTTCATATCGTACCCCCAAAATTTCGGGCGTTCAGCGGCGACGGAATTGCCGTCCAAACCACGTTCAGAGCCTTGCCTGCGAGGGTCAGGCGTGCGCGCGGTGTT
>PLYB01000349.1 GCA_003151655.1 Gallionellaceae bacterium
GTTGCACCATCTGCTCAATGGTGGCTTGAAGCTCGTCAGCAATCGTCATGGTTCATCTCCGGTTGGCTTGTGGTTATAGTACCTTTAAAATCCATCCACTGAGATCACGCAAGGTCGAACCGATCAAGGTTCATCACCTTGTTCCATGCTGCCACAAAGTCATGCACGAACGCCTGCTGCGAATCGTTGCATGCATAGACTTCCGCGAGTGCCCGGAGCTGGGAGTTCGAGCCGAAGACGAGATCAACGATGGTACCCGTCCACTGGAGCTCGCCATTCGCCCGATTGAGCCCCTCGAACACGCCTTCGGAGGTGGTGGACTTTTGCTCAATTTCTGAATTTTCTTAACTCATAAAAAGCAGAGCGCCTATGTTTTTTAAACTGCACTGGTTTCAAAATGCGTTCGCTCACAATTATCATAATGGGATAGCTAGCAAACACCGGGATAAGAATATTCCTCGTTCTCTGGCTAATGGCGAAATGGTTATCGATTTAACTGAAGGTGCAATAATCTTTATAAATATCTAAAAAGGACAGCTATCATGGATATGAAGAATACGGAGCCTTTCATTGCAATTGAATCTGGAAATGAAATGAACGACAAAGCCGAGAAAATTCTGCGGCAGATTTTCAGGAGCTTCCAGGGGAATTTCGCCATTTGCGTGGGAAACTCTAGACCTATCATGATCGGCGATGCTCCTCCTGCATTTACCGTGGTTTTCAAGCGGCTAAAGGCCTTGCGAAATTTAGTATTGTCTGCAGATCCTCTGCTCCATGCGGAAGCATATTTCAAAGGATGGATTGATCTCAACGATGATATTTATGCAGCATTGGAAATGAGGAAATTTATTCCTTCACTAAAATTTTCGAACGTGGAAAAGATTTCGCTTTTATTTGATGCCCTCACCTTGAGCGATGAAGAAAAATTGAGTGAAGATCGCGATAGATCATGGAGTTGGTCAAAGCCAATAAACATGATCAAACACAGCAAAATCATGAACCGGCAGGCAATCGGATTTCATTATGATGTTTCAAATGATTTCTACAAGCTGTGGCTGGATGACAAAATGATCTATTCCTGTGCCTATTTCGAGAATCCTGACGACAGCTTAGAACAGGCACAAAACAACAAACTTGATCTAATTTGCCGAAAGCTCTGTTTAAAGCCGGGTGAACGCCTGCTGGATATCGGATGCGGCTGGGGCGCGTTGGCTATGTGGGCTGCCAAGCATTATGGCGTCAAGGCGCATGGTGTCACACTGAGCGAAAAACAATATAGTCATGCCCTACAGAAGATCAGGGGGGCCGGACTTGAGAAACAAATTTCAATTGAGCTAAAAGATTATCGAGATCTCGAAGGAGAGGCGGTTTTTGACAAAATTTCGAGTGTTGGCATGTTTGAACATGTCGGCATTAGGAATCTGCCGGTGTATTTTTCGACGGTACACCGATTATTGAAACCGGAAGGCCTTTTTTTAAACCACGGTATTACCCAGGATGAGGAAGGTGGAACCCAAACCGTTGGCTATAAATTCATCTCCCGGTATGTATTCCCGGATGGAGAGCTGGATATGATCAGCAATATCTTGAAGGGCATGGAACAAAGCCAGTTCGAAATCCATGATGTCGAATCGTTACGTCCGCACTACGCTCTGACGCTACGGCAGTGGGTGAAACGACTGGAAAGTCACCATGAGGAGGCACTCAGATTTGTGCCTGAAACGGTCTATCGGGTATGGCGTATGTACATGGCAGGCTGTGCGTTACAATTTGAAAATGGCGAAACGGGTGTGTATCAGATATTGGCGGCCAAAAGACAAGGGCAGCTGCTTTCTGTTCCCTTAACCAGATCTTTCATTTGTACGCCACGTTAGTGCAGCGGTTCATCATAGGATTCAATTGGGCTGTTGGCCTTGTCTCTTGTCAGGCAGCTAATTTAGCGCATCATATGGCGGTTCCGAGTTACCTCATCGCCGAATGATGAAGTTGAAATTCACCGGCAGGAATAGATTGGATATCGGCCAGTAGCGTTTGAAAACACTGACTGAGTCTTCGCGGCTTCAACCTCTTACGGCATGTACCAAAGTGGCTATTGTGATCAATTAAATACGGAGAACACTCATGAATCTCTATTTCGCCCCCGGCTCTTGCTCACAGGCATCACATATTGCTTTACATGAATCTGGATTACCTTTTGAAACGGAGAAACTAATACCGTCGACCATGAAGACAGAAAGTGGCGCAGACTTTATGGAGATCAATCCCAAAGGCTATGTGCCCACGTTAAAAATGGATGATGGAAATATCCTGACTGAAGGTGCGGTGATTTTGCAGTACATCGCCGACCAGAATCCCGGATCAGGCTTGGCTCCCAAGGCGGGCACATTGGAACGGTATCGTCTGCAAGAATGGCTCAATTACATCGCGACCGAGATTCATAAATCGTATGGTCCACTGTTCAACAAGGCATTGCCGGATGAAGCAAAAATTAATGGTCGTAACGTGCTAACTAAACGCCTGAGCTTGGTTGAAACTCGGCTATCGAAAACTCCGTACTTGATGGGCGACAGTTTTACTGTTTGTGATGCCTATTTGTTTGTTGTCTTGAACTGGAGTGACCGAGTAGGTTTCGATCTCAATCAATTTCCAAAAATCAAAGAATACCTGGCTCGCATCGCCACCCGCCCAAGCGTACTTGCGGCACTGCGCGCTGAAGGATTGATACAATAGTGGCAAATGAATATGCAAGTAAAACTCAATACCGCAGAAATTATGTCCAGCTTACATTTGCATCAAACCCAGCATTGCCTCTTGCTACCAAGCTCTCAGCCACCCATGCCTTATATATAATTTCTGCAAAAATTGTGCCGTAAATCCGCCTGTCACGACCGGCAGTTGCTGGTCGGGTCTTGTCCGTCAGCCCTCGCCATTGGCAACGACTCTTATGTGATTAAAAAGAGACCGATGGATTCTGTGTCGGCATTCGGTGCCAGCTAACCCTTAAGTGAAGTTTTGGGTCGTAATGGGCTCTGCCCTTTATATTTCTTAAACTTCTAAACCACGATTAGAACGCTGACTAAATCTTCTTTTCGATCAGCTCAATCATGTGCCCATCAGGATCAGATATCGTGTTTTTTTCTGGCCATTGTATTTTCCTATGAGAACGCTCTGGCCAAAATGAATGCCGCTGCTGCCGCAGTGCCGCCGACCAGCAATGTTTGCACGGCGCTATGCAGGCGGGGCGTTCCGTTTAAGCCGCCCTTCAGGTAGCCAAACCCTGCCAGTGCAAGCAGGGTGACGGCAATCGAAATGTACAGCGCATTAATGCCAACTGCCAAAAAATACGGCGTAATCGGAATCAATCCGCCCGCGATATAGGCACAGGCTATCGTTACTGCGCTCTGCACCGCCCTCCCGGGTTCTGGAAGCTCCAGTCCGAGTTCGAAGCGCATCATGAAGCGCACCCATGCTTCGCGGTTGGTGCGCAGCGCAGCGACCACCGGCGCGGACTGTTCCGCCGACACACCATAAGCTTCGAACACTGCAACGATCTCGGCGGCTTCCTGCTCCGGTGTCACTTGCACTTCCTGCCGTTCGCGGAGCAACTCGCTCGCATAGTGTTCGGCATCCCCGCGTGCGGCAAGATAACCGCCGAGTCCCATCGCCACCGAACCGGCCGCAATTTCCGCGATTCCTGCCGTGATGATGATGCGGCTGGAGGCGACCGCACCGGACAGTCCTGCCGCCAAGGCGAAGGGAACAGTGAGCCCGTCCGCCACACCGATGACGATGTCGCGCACCATGTTCGAGGCGCGAAAATGGCGTTCGGTGTGGGGAGTTTGTGACAAGGGGGGCGATAAGCTCATGATTTCCATCCAGTGTCATCGAGAATAGCTTGAAGGTTACAGAGTTTGGCTAACCAACGATATAGGACAAACGCCGATAGATTTTTACAGGGTTTTCTTAATGCTTATCAAGCAAAACGCCTATGGTATAAAAACTGCGGTGTTGTCAAAATCAGCTCGTAATAAACGGCACGAAGCCGCCGATGTAAAGGTAGCCATGAACTGAATCGCAACAAACTGAATCGGGGTGGCTATGATGCATTATAAATATCTCATTATCGGCGGCGGGATGACTGCTGAATCTGCAGTCCATGGTATCCGCAAAGTAGACCCAGTCGGCACTATTGCCATGATTTGTGGTGAAAGTGATCCGCCATATGACCGCCCACCTCTATCCAAGTCGTTGTGGAAGGACAAGTCGTTCGATTCTATTTGGCGTAACACTCGCGAACTTAATGTCTATGTAAATGTTGGCAAGAAAGTTGTAGCCCTCGACCCTGCGCACAAGACTGCAACTGATAATGCCGGAAACGTCTATACCTATGAAAAACTTTTGCTCGCTACTGGCGGCGCGGTGCGGCATCTACCCGATGGCGGCGAAAGTGTTATCTATTTCAGAACTGTGGACGACTATCGTAAGCTGCGCGAGTTAAGCGAACGCGGTTCGGATTTTGTCGTCATCGGTGGGGGCTTCATAGGTTCAGAAGTTGCCGCCGCGCTCGCCATGAACGGCAAACGGATCACCATGATCTTTCCATCAAGCGGAATTGGGTCGCGTGTCTATCCGCAAGCACTTGTGGCGTTCTTGAATTCTTATTATCAGGAGAAGGGCATAACGTTGTTCGCGTCCGAGACAGTCAAATCTGTCCGTGCGATGGGTACAAAAACAATTGTGACAACAGGAAGCGGTACGGAAATTTCTGCCGACGGGGTCGTGGCCGGACTGGGTATCCAGCCTAACACCATGTTGGCCGAACAAGCTGGCCTTGACGTGGATAATGGTATCGTGGTGGACGAGTTGCTGCGCACGAGTGATCCCGATATTTATGCGGCGGGTGATGTGGCGAATTTTTATTCCGCCGCATTGGAGAAACGTGTTCGCGTTGAGCATGAGGACAACGCCAATGTGATGGGCGAAATGGCTGGCAGAAACATGGCTGGCCAATCAGACAGCTACCGCCACCTGCCTTTCTTTTATTCCGACCTGTTTGATTTGGGTTACGAAGCGGTGGGAGAGCTTGATGCCAGCTTCGATATCGTCGAAGACTGGAAGGTGCCGTTCCGCCAAGGTGTCATTTACTATTTGCGCGAAGGATGCGTGCGTGGTGTCCTGCTGTGGAATACATGGGGACAAGTTGCGGCTGCCACACAGTTGATTGAGGAAAAATCTAGGCATTCTCGTGCGACACTGCTGGGGCGGATATGACTAAAAGTTATCAATTACGTCGTGATATATCCCAGAGCAAATATTGTTAAGTTCTCCCAACTCAAGTACTCCACGCGACCGCTTTTTCCATCAACTCCATAGTTGAATGGCGCAGACATGACACATGTACGGAATGTGCTCCTTGTTATGATGCGTCCTCTTTCGTCTTGCAAGTACTGATTCCGAATGGCCAATATCCCGGACAAAATCGGAAGATGCCAGTTGCCAATGGCGCAATACCGATCCAACCCCATACGCCGATTACTCCTGCAAGAGTCAATCCAATTAAGACTACCCCCGCAATAATCCTAATAATCCGATCAATAGTTCCGACGTTTGTTTTCATGATGATCTCCTACCTAAAAGTCGATTTTTGCAACATTGCTTATGTTGATTTTCTTGCCTCATCTAGCTCGTTATGCGCTATGCGCTCCGCTGTCGTGCACATCTTGTCCCAACATTTCTGGCGTAATCAGCGTTATACCTTTGTCCGTCACAAAAAAGCGTTTCTTGTCTTCCTCTGGGTTCACCCCAACGGTCAAACCTTCCGGGATCACACAGTTCTTGTCCACCACCACACGTTTCAGCGTAACACTTCGTGACACAATCACGTTAGGCAAGAGAACTGAATCTTCAATATTGCTGTAACTGTGAACTAGCACATTGGAAAACAGCATTGAGCGGTTTAAGTAAGCGCCACTAATGATGCAACCTCCGGACACTAGCGAATCAACCGCCATGCCTCGACGGTTATCATCATTGAACACGAATTTCGCCGGCGGTAATTGTTCCTGATGAGTCCATATCGGCCACTCATGATCGTACATATTGAGGTCGGGAGTCACTTTGGTGAGTTCCATGTTCGCCTCCCAGTAGGCATCTACCGTTCCCACATCGCGCCAATACGGCAATTCACCGTTCATCTTGACACAGCTATCCTCAAAGCTCTGGGCAATCACTCGATAATTTCCTGACACAAGATACGGGATAATGTCCTTGCCGAAATCATGACTAGAACTCTTGTCTGACGCATCTCGCGTCAGCTGTTCAACCAGAAATTTGGTATTGAATATGTAAATACCCATGCTGGCCAATGCGCGACCGGGGCTGCCGGGAATAGGCGTAGGATGAACAGGCTTCTCGGTAAAATCCACCACCCTTGATTCCGTGTCCACGCCCATCACGCCGAAACCTGTGGCATCACTAATAGGCACGTTGATACAGGCAACGGTCATGTCTGCCTGTTTTGCCACATGGCAAGCCAGCATCTTGCCGTAATCCATTTTGTAGACGTGATCGCCTGCCAACACCAAAACATAATCGGGCTGGGTTTGTCGCAGGATGTCTAAGTTCTGGAATACTGCATCGGCAGTGCCCTGATACCATGATTCCTGTAGCCATTGCTGTGCAGGCAGCACGTCGACGAATTCGCCAAACTTGCCATTTAGAAAACTCCAACCGCGCTGTACATGCTGGAGCAGGCTATGCGACTTGTACTGCGTAGCCACGCCGATGCGGCGGATACCGGAATTGACGCAATTAGACAACACGAAATCGATGATGCGGAACTTGCCTCCGAACGGCACCGCAGGCTTGGCACGCCAGTCAGTCAGGTTATACAAACGACTACCCCGCCCACCCGCTAAAACCATGGCATAGGTGTTCTTGGTCATCGAATTTACAAAACTCTTCCGATGTTCATCACGTTTTATTTTTTGCATTGAGTTAACCTAATTATCTGTTTGGTTGATGAGCTTAAATCGAGTATTTTTTGCTCTGAGGTTTTGACGATTGATTGAATATCTAGTCATGACTGGGCTTATGTTGCTCGTTGATCAGGTCAACAATATGTTGTTTAGGGGATGGTATTTTGACGTTGCAGCTATTTTTTAAAAATAGGCGCTTTGCTTGATAAGAGTAAAGAAAATCTTGTAATTACCCATCGGTGTTTGTCCTATATCGCCATTTAGGTAATCTCTGTAGATTGACAATTTCAATTTAAATCCTGCCATGCCAATTCGCCCTGCTGGGAAAAAAAGCATTTGCAGCCGATGAAACGTCGGCACGAAGACCCTCTGGAACAAGGTGGAGAGATGAGCGTCACCGCATTGATCGGTAGCGCTATCCTTAGCTTTTGTTAGAGCGAAGTGCGAGATCGCGCCAAAGGAAATACAGGCTCAAGGTTCTGACAACATTTTGCAGTGCCTTGTACAAAGAGGATTTGTATATTGTTGATTATCTCAATTACCTGAGATGCCGTAGCCGATTTACAAAGTGACGCGGGTATGAAATACCCACAAAACCAATAGCACCAAGGAATCTAGCGGGATGAAATCGTCGTGAAGGACAAAACGGCAACGATTAAGGGCAGCTATGCAGCCTTGGCAGAAACCATGCAACTAATAAAAATGGGCAACTTGAGTAAACAAGTGCCCACTTTTATACCAGATTGGTGCGCCCGAAGAGATTCGAACTCCTGACCCCTTGGTTCGTAGCCAAGTACTCTATCCAGCTGAGCTACGGGCGCGTCTTTGTTACTGTGTGGCGGAGAAGGAGGGATTCGAACCCTCGNNCCTTAGCAGGGGCGTGCCTTCGACCACTCGGCCACTTCTCCGAAGGCCGCGAATGATACTGGCTAGGGACATGGCGGTCAAACTGTTTATTCAGTTTCGGTCAATAAAAGGCTAAATATGCTTCTCCTTCTCAGGATTACATGCGCTGATAGGTGACGAAATGATACTCCAGATGTTGCGGAATTTCTTGTGAGCGCACTACCCGCGATACTTCTTGCCACTGACTGTGATTGAACTCGGGAAAGCTCGCATCGCCTTTAACGACTTGTTGAATTTCGGTGATGTACATCGTGTCCACCAGTGCGAGTGATTGCGCGTAAATCTCGGCTCCTCCGACAATAAAAATTGCTTTATCGCCCGCGCAGGCATTAATCGCCTCTTGCAGCGAGTGCGCAATGATGCAGCCATCGATGGTTAGATTTTTATCGCGAGTTACAACTACCGTAGTTCGTCCCGGTAATGCTTTGCCGATGGAATCGTACGTCTTGCGCCCCATAATCATGTGATGCCCCATCGTCAGTGCTTTGAAATGTCTGAGGTCGTCAGGGCAACTCCACGGCAAGTTGTTGTTGATGCCGATGGTGCGATTTTTTGCCATCGCGACAATAAGAGCTATGCGGTTCATATCGCGACGGGAGCCTTGATAGGCGGATGAGGATCGTAACCTTCCAGCGTGAAGTCTTCAAATTTGAAGGCGAAAATATCTTTTACCGCAGGATTGATTTTCATGCACGGTAAAGGGCGCGGCTCGCGCGACAGCTGCAAATTCGTTTGCTCCATGTGATTCGAATATAAATGCGCATCGCCGAAGGTATGTACGAAGTCTCCTGTCTTTAGGCCGCACACTTGCGCCATCATCATGGTGAGCAGGGCGTAGCTGGCGATATTGAACGGGACACCGAGGAAAATATCGGCACTGCGCTGGTAGAGTTGGCAAGAGAGCTTGCCGTCAGCGACATAGAACTGAAAGAAGGCATGGCAGGGCGCGAGTGCCATCTTGTCGAGTTCGCCAACGTTCCATGCGGAGACGATGATGCGGCGCGAGTCGGGATTATTCTTGATCTGCTCGACCGCGATTTTGATCTGGTCGATTACGCGACCATCTACGGTTGCCCACGAGCGCCACTGCTTGCCGTACACAGGGCCGAGATTGCCGTTCTCGTCGGCCCATTCGTCCCAGATGCTGACACCATTCTCTTTTAGATACTTGGTATTGGTTTCGCCCTGCAAGAACCACAGCAATTCGTGGATGATCGAACGCAGGTGGCATTTCTTGGTGGTGACCAGCGGAAAGCCGTCCTCCAAGTTGAAGCGCATCTGGTAGCCGAACACGCTAGTCGTGCCGGTTCCGGTACGGTCGGATTTTTTTGTCCCGTTATCGAGAACGTGTTGCATCAAATTCAGGTATTGGCGCATGGATAACCCACAAAATCGATTAACCACAGAGACACGGAGACACAGAGAAAATCTCAAAACGAAAAACGTTGGGGCGCAACTACGTTGTAGATGCAAAAAATACAGTCTTGGTTTCCTCTGTGCCTCTGTGCCTCTGTGGTGAAATGTTTTTTCAGCGATAATGACACTATTCATCATTTATCGAGGACGTAATGCTAGCACAACTGA
>PLYB01000214.1 GCA_003151655.1 Gallionellaceae bacterium
TCGGCGTGGTGGAAAAATCCAAGATCATCACCGGCGAACACATTAAAGCCGGTGACGTGGTATTGGGACTGGCATCAAACGGCGCGCACTCCAACGGCTATTCACTGGTACGCAAAATCATCGAACGTTCGCATCCCGACCTCAACGCCAAATTCGACGGTGAGCGCACACTGGCCGATTGCATCATGGCGCCAACGCNNCACCGGCGGCGGCATCACCGAAAACGTGCCGCGCGTTTTGCCCGATGATGTCGTCGCCGACATCGACAGCAAGACATGGCAGATGCCCAAATTGTTTCACTGGTTGCGCGACGGCGGCAATGTCGAAGCGCAGGAGATGTTCCGCACCTTCAATTGCGGTATCGGCATGGTTGTGGTCGTTGCGGCTGAAGATGCGGATGCGGCGATCAAACATCTGCAAGCCGCTGGTGAAACGGTATCGCGCATCGGCGTCATTCGCGCCCGCAGCGGCGAAGAGCATCAGACGCAAGTAAAATAAACCCGAGCTCTCCGCATAACCAGCCTGCGTGTGTTGTTNNGAATGGCTAGTTGCTTTATCAGATTTCGCAGATTTAGCCGACATTAAGCCATAAGCTGCCATGTTTGATGGCAGTGTAAATTTGCGGAGTATTGGGAAAACTGATTTTCGTTTGGACACTCTGTGAAAAAAGTCGTCATCCTCATTTCAAGTCGTGGTAGCAATATGCAATCATTGCTGAATGCGAAGCTGCCTTGTCGGATTACGGCCGTCATCAGCAATCGTGCCGATGCCCAAGGTTTGGAAATAGCCAAAACCTACGGTATTGCCACCGCAGTGGTACCCCACAAAAACTATGCCGACCGTGCATCTTTCGATGTCGCGCTGGCAGAAGAGATTGATCGCCATGCGCCCGATGTGATCGTGCTGGCAGGCTTCATGCGCATTTTGACTGCCGGCTTTGTCGAACGCTATCGCGGCAAGCTTATTAACATCCATCCCTCGCTGCTTCCCGCTTACACGGGAATCAACACGCACGAACGCGCTCTGCAGGATGGCGTAAAGATACACGGTTGCACGGTGCATTTCGTCACCCCCACTCTCGATGTCGGCCCCATTATTATTCAGGCAGCCGTGCCGGTACTGCACGACGACACGGCTGACTCTCTGGCTGCGCGCGTGTTGCATGAAGAGCATCGCATCTACGCGCAAGCGATACGATGGATATGTCTTGAACAAGTCTGGCTAAATAAAGAAGGACGCGTTGCCATCAGTTGCTTTGAGCAACCGGGTACACCGCTGATTTCTCCCGGCTTGGATTAAAGTTAGTGCTTCGACTGTGCCTTCCCGCATCGTGACACGCCCTCCCCGCGACACCCAATCATGAGCCTCATTTTCTCCACTCCAACTCGACGCATTGCTTTGGCTATCGCCTTATCTTTGCTGTTGCACGGATTGGTGTTATGGCTACCGCACATAAAGCTGCCCGAGCATGAGGTTCAGCTGCATTCGCTCACCGCTAAACTCGTTGCTCTGCCCAAAGTGAGCGGAAAGACCGCCGCTCACAAACACAAAGCGCGCCCGGCACCAAAACCCGAACCAGTCGTGCCGTCGCCATCCGAGCAGCCAGTTGCGGCAAGTGAAGTCCTTGCTGCAAGCGAGCCTGTCGCTGCGAGCGAACCGGTTGCGGCAAGCGCCCCTCTTGCCGCAAGTGAACCTGTCGCAGCGGAACCAGCCGCATCAGCCCCCGTCGCCACCGCAGAGGAACCGCAACGCCCGCCGTTACCCAAACATGCGCAACTCCGCTTCTCCATTTATCAGGGCCAGAAAAACTTCAAGATCGGAGAATCGTTACACACACTAAATATCAATGACGGGCACTACACACTCAAAGCCGATGTTCACACTACCGGGCTGGTCAGCGTGTTTAAGAGCTATCGCATGGAACAAACCAGCACTGGAACCGCCACCGAGCTAGCGCTGAAACCGGAAACCTTTACCGAAGAGATAACCGAGAGCAGCGGCAAAAAAACTAATCGTGCCGATTTCGATTGGGCGAACCATACGATACACTTCTCCGGCGGCGGTGACGCTACGCTGCCGTTGCAGGCACAAGATATATTGAGCATCCTCTATCAATTTCCCCCGATGCGCCCGCAAGAAGAAATAGTTTCGATCAACATCAGTACGGGAAAAAGACTCGAAACCTACCGCTTTGAAATCGCCTTTGAAGAGCCGCTGGAAACGGCGATGGGCACATTACAAACAGTACATTTCCGCAAACTGCATGCACCGAAAGAAGAGGGGCTGGAAATATGGTTCGCACAAGAATACCGGCTATTGCCCGCCAAAATGCGCCACATTGATCGCGATGGCAAAATAGATGCAGAAGCCATCATCACCGACATACGCGTTTCGGACGACTAAACCCAGCAAGCATGGCAAGTTTCATCCTCTGATGACGAAACTTGCCACACCCCATCCTTCTGTAGTTATTAGCAAAAGTTCTCTCCCCTGCACACTTTCTTAAGTTTCCCCAAATACTGCCGTTATAGCTTCAGGTGGTTAAATAACGAAGCAACATCGGGGAATGCTTATGAACATGTCTTTAATCAAAATTCTATCTTTTTGCATTGCACTTTGTAGCGTGCCGGGCGGCTCTTTATTGGCATCTACACTTGATAGCAACTACGACAATCAAGAACTTGAGGTCGCAGAGCAAACTCCGGATAGTGTTGCGCCAAGTGATGGTTCAAATAATGATGATCTAAATGCTTTGCTAGCTGATCTTCAAAGTGATGATCTACTTGACCCCATCGCTGAGACCGACCCGCCCCCCGAACAATATGCGTATCAACAGCCCCGGCATAGAGCACCGGAGTCTGAAATTATCGTAGGACGTTTTTAGCCAACGGCTCTAAATATTCAGCTGTCTGGCAATCTGATAATCTGACAACGAATCCCCCCGGCAAAACCGGTGGGCTTGCATTGATGAACCACTGGGTGCCGGCCAATAGACGCAAGCACCGCGCTCTACCCAGTTTTAGTAGCGACTCAGCTACGCCATCCAATACTTCTCTGAACACGCTTACCCGTTCCTTTCCTTACTCATAATTAGAGCGTTGCACAATTCGAATTCACAGTTTTTTTAAAATGGGGTAGCATGCGTGCTCTGCCCTACTTTTACAGCTATCAGCGGACATGAATAAAGAAGAGGCTATATTGGCAATCAGCAAGCTGGTTTTTGAGTTGACTGTGTCCAGTGGTTTCACGTCTGATCTCGATGTATTACTAGATCGACTGTTTTCTATATTGCTCGACAAAAATGATTTGCCTTTGGAGCCGCACGGCGCAGTCGTGTTGCACAATCCGCGAGGGCATTACTTTCAGGTTGCCCAATTTGGTTTGGAACCTGCCTGGAAAACCGATTACCGGTGGCAATTAAGTTCCTTTGACAAGGCTGGTGATTTTCCAAATAGTTTGGTCAAATCAAGCTTGCTCGATAACTTCCCGGTTCAGGATGAAAGGCAGCAACTGCTTTTGTTGCCGTTGAACATAGAAAACAAGCTAGTCGGGTACATCGTCCTGTTTACCCCGATTTCATTTCAGCCTTCAGTAACACATCTTGATTTCCTATCCGACTTATCACGAGCCCTTTCGGGATTAGTACAACGCGCTTTGAGCATCGAGACCCTGCGTATTCGCGAGCTCGAACTTGAAGATGCCCGCGCAGATGCAATTCAAAGTCTAGGCATCGCCTCCGAATATCGGGATCACGAAACCGGCTGGCATATCATGCGCATGACCAATTTCGCTCAAGCTATTGCCAAAGCTTTAGGGCTGTCGGCGGAACAAAGGGAATTGCTGTATATGACCGCACCGATGCACGATGTCGGCAAAATTGGTATTGCCGATGCTATTTTGTTAAAGCCCGGCAAGCTCACCCCGGATGAGTTTGACACCATGAAAACACATACCGACATTGGTGTCTCCATCCTAAAAGGCAACGACCCCCTGATCGCAGCCGCGCGTGATATAGCGGGTTCGCATCATGAACGCTGGGATGGCTCAGGTTATCCAAAAGGACTGGCCGGGGAGGAAATTCCACTGCTGGCACGCATTTGCGCGGTGGCCGATGTATTTGATGCGCTCACCTCAATTCGCAGCTATAAAGAGCAGTGGAGCGCTAAAGAAGCGGCTGATTTAATCATGTCAGAATCGGGGAAATATTTTGATCCTGCCGTTGTAAGTGCGTTTAAGGCAGCCATGCCGGAAATTCTCCGCATACGCGAACTCTACCGGGACGACATCATAGACCCGATGAAATCTATCTCCTTGCCGCCCTTGCCGCCCCGCGCCAACACATGGGTGGAGTGGGAAGACGACTTGCGCGTGGGCATAGATGCCATCGATGAACACCATCGCTACCTGCTCGATCTGATCAACGACTTATACGAAGTGGTCAGTAACAAGCGCGGCACCCGCGAAGTGGCCAGACTGGTCAAGGCAACCGATGCCTATGCCAAGGTGCACTTTCGCGCGGAAGAAAAGATGATGCAGCACTATGGGTTTGAAGGAATAAAGCGGCAGGAGAAGCAGCATCACGAATTCGAAGCCAAGATTCACGAATTTTACGAGGAACTGCACGACAATCCGCTGGTCGCCCAATTTGACGTGCTTTCCTATTTGCGCGATTGGTTAATCCACCATATTCGCGTCGAAGATACCAAACTGCGTTCACTGGTATCCCCTGTCCAGTAGCCAGCTTAAAATCAGTCGTAGACTTTAGTCGCTAGTCATTAGTTACATCAAACCCGTGTAAGCGGGCAATACCAACTAACGTCTGCCGACTCACAACTGCTTCTCTGTTAAAATGCGCCCTTAAAATCAGTCGTTATACTTTAGTCGCTAGTCGTTAGTTAAATCAAAGCCAACTAATAATAACTAACGTCTAACGACTCCCAACTGCTTCCGACCTAAGGCTCCACCATGCTCATCACCGAATACCGTCTCGATCTCGTCATGCAAGCGCTGCGCGCCATTTTGCCGTTGGAGCATCCTGCGGACACTTCGCTGCGCTACTTTTTTCAAGCCGAACGCGTCGGCTCTAATGAACGCGCGTTAATTGCGGAAACGGTGTTCGGCGTGTTGCGCCATCGTTTGTTTTTGGAACATGCTTGCACTACACCGGTAAACACCGTCAACAAAGCCACGCCGCGCCGCATGGCCTTGGCTTATTGGGTGCGCTTCGGCGGCTACAATGTGCGCGAACTCACGCCTTTGCTAAAAGCCACCGAAGCCGAATGGCTTGGGCAAGTAAAAGGCATCAAGCTCGACGATTTACCGCTGTCGATACAAGCCGAGTTACCGGATTGGATTATCGAAAAACTACGCGCCCATCGCGCAGATCACGAAATCCTTGCGCTCGGTTTATCCATGCAAGCAGCAGCCCCGCTTGATCTGCGCGTGAACTCGCTGAAAGCCAACCGCGACGAAATACTGCAAGGACTCAGCGCCGAAGGTGTGGAAGCTGTTGCCACGCCCTACTCTCCTTTCGGTATCCGCGTTACCGGCAAGCCCGCGCTGAATAAAAGTCCGCTTTTTCTCGGCGGACGATTTGAAGTACAAGACGAGGGTAGCCAATTGTTGAGTCTGTTGCTCGCACCAAAGCGTAATGACATGGTGGTGGACTTTTGCGCGGGTGCGGGCGGCAAGACGCTCATGTTGGGCGCGATGATGAATTCGCAAGGCCGACTATACGCGTGGGACGTTTCCGAAAAACGCCTAGCCAATTTGAAACCGCGCATGGCTCGCTCCGGTTTGAGCAATGTACAACCGCAGCTCATCGCGCACGAAAACGACAACAAGATCAAGCGCCTCGCCGGCAAGATCGACCGCGTGCTGGTAGATGCGCCGTGTAGCGGGCTGGGCACGTTGCGTCGCAACCCCGATTTGAAATTCCGCCAATCCGAACAAAGCGTGGCTGAATTAATCCAAAAACAAGCCTCCATTCTCGCCTCGGCCAGCAGACTGCTCAAAGTCGGCGGGCGCTTGGTGTACGCGACATGCAGTTTGCTGCACGAAGAAAACCAAGCCATCGTCGAGGCATTTTTGGCGCGACACGCCGACTTTGCCCTGCTTCCGGCAGGCGAGGCGCTGGCTCAACAAAAAATCTCCCTAGAGATGGGCGACTATCTGCAACTGCTGCCACAACAACACAGTACGGACGGCTTCTTTGCGGCGGTGATGGAACGCGTGAAGTAACACCAATCCCCTACCCCAAAGCCCCAAACATGTTGAGAGTTGTAGCTGGTATGGCTCGCGCCATGCATGCCAGCTCTTCGGCCTTAGCGGACTTATGGTTTTTTCTGAAATTGATGTTGGCGAGATCAATTCGAATGTCAGTTCCACACCCCATTGCAGTCTTTACAGTAAATTACCTCATCGGCTCTGATCGGCCATTTTCTGCCCTTCGCGAGTGGCCGTTGTTGGGCAGGCCAATTTGAATGCGAAGTTCGGACGTGAAACCATTCCAGCAAAGCATTATGACAAAGCGCACACCTTGCTGAAGGATGTGCGCTTTGAGTACTTACATGAAACAACTGTTGTCCACACAGCTGCAGGGTTCAAGATACACATAGCCGATATTGATGGCAACAGTAACAAACTATTAATGATTGAATGTCAACGTTGTATCTACTGAGTCGTTATAGCCCACTGACCTAGTAGGTCATAAACGTTTATAATCTTAATTGGAGGTCTAACATGAAACTATTGTCTACACTGATTGCTGCTGTATTTGCTGTTGTTTCTTTCTCTGCCGTTGCCGCTGAAGGTGCTATGGCTCCTGCCGCAGCTCCAGCTGCCGCAGCTGCTCCAGCAGCAAAGGGTGATGCAATGAAGAAGGACGACATGAAGAAAGACGAAGCTAAGCCAGCTAAGAAAGCAAAGAAGGCTAAGAAAGCAAAGAAGGCTAAGAAAGAAGAAGCCGCTAAGTAATTTAGCGTAATTCTAAAAGGCAGGGGAAACCCTGCCTTTTTTTATTTAACTCGCCCCATTTATTGATTAACCGTTAAGCTTATCGATGCTTCCCTTAGAAACATCCCGAAAAAATTACACCTATCTTCAGGTAGCTAAACGCCGATTAAAAGGCTTTAAGAATTGGCTTTAATTGACGAAAAAGGTGGTCCAAACCAAGTCAATAACCATGTGGTGCCATGCAATTTTAAAATTGTAACCATTCTCCACGCACATACGAATCACAGAATGAGTTCATCAGTTTCTTAACTCACGGGCTCACTTTAGAATTGATCATTAATCTTGAAACTAGGGGAATAAAATGAAAAATATCAAATTGATTCTGATTATATTAGCTGCTGTGTCAATGGCTGCTTGTTCGTCGCACAAGATGGGTAAAATGTCGTCTTCTGGGATTTTGCCGCAAGCATCGGCAGTGACATTTTCAGTAAGTGTGCTTTAGCTGTATTTTCTTAATAAGCGCGCATCTTCCTGAATGAAGTGACCTTGTCGCATGACCAGATCAAGGCTGCACCTTCGCTTTCAACATCACTCGACACCCGTTACATCATGGGGTTGGGAACTATCGATCAACGCATGTTGATTCTGGTTGATATTGAAAGACTTATGACCAGCAAAGATATGGAACTCGTTGACGAAGCGGCAGCGTGATTCTAAACAACTTGTAGGTGAATTCAGTAATAGAATGCAGAGCGGCCATGGATGTTTGCAAAGACAATCAGGCAAGGGGCGGCCTCTTTCTGTCATTCGGAAGTGGCTGTTTTATGGAAAACAATTCGTTAATATAACGAGACTTCTTCCTTTGTCTTGTGACTGTTGGCTTGGAATAAGATTATCAATGCCATAATCTAAGGATATTAATGGAATCATCCGCCTCGTTGGAACTCGCCAAGCACTCATTATTAATGTTTGGCGCTATCCTCGCCGTTGGCACCTTCTCCGGCCTAATAGCACGTCTGGCAAAGGTTCCCGATGTCGTGGTATTTCTGCTGTTCGGCTTGATGATCGGTCCAAGCATGCTGGGGTTTGTAGACATCAAGGCCGATTCGACGATTAACCAGTTGATCATGATTTTCGGTTCTAGCTTTATCCTGTTCGACGGAGGTGCATCGGTTCGCCTCAAGGTGTTGAAAGAAGTTTGGATCACTATCTTGGTTTTGGCCACTGCAGGAGTGCTGATTACTGCAGCGATCACGGGCTTGGCGGCCCATTATTTCCTGGGGCTTGCCCCAATGTTGCGCTGTTGCTCGGAACGGTTATTGCATCTACCGACCCCGCCACACTGGTTCCCGTTTTCAAACAGGTACACATCAAGGATCGTGTGGCGCAGACCGTAGTGAGCGAATCGGCGTTCAACGATGCGATGGGTGCCATCCTCACATTTACCGTGCTGGGCGTAGCGTTGGGAGCGGGTGAATTCTCGGTGGGCGATGCGCTTATTGATCTACTCAAACAATCACTGTTGGGCATCTTCATCGGCGGGTCATTGGGTTATCTGGCAGCGTTTTTCATCGCACATGAGAAATTCAACTTTCTTGCCGAATTTGCTCCAGTAGTAGCACTAATGGCTGTGATCGGCGCCTACATGGGCGCGGACGGCATGCACGCCAGCGGCTTCATGGCGGTGTTCGTGTTCGGCATCGTGCTGGGCAATCAGGAATCGTTGGGCTTCAAATTGACCGAGAGAGAAGGCGACGAACTGGAGGGCTTTGTGCTGACCACGGCTCTCATCATGCGCATGTTCATCTTTATCCTGCTTGGCACACAAGTAAATTTCGGCCTGATGAGCTTATACCTGTTCGGCGGCATCGCGGTAGTCATCGTGTTTATGCTGGTGGCGCGCCCCCTTACCGTGTTCCTGTGTGCCATGCCAGACCGCCGCGCCAAGTGGAGTTTCAAGGAAATGCTGTTCATGTGCTGGACACGTGAAACTGGCGTTATTCCAGGTGCACTCGCCGGTATGTTGGTCGGTATGAAAGCCCCTGGCGCACAGATAATCGCCTCGGTGACCTTCATCGCGATTCTGATGACGATATTAATTCAGGCGACAACTACCAAATGGTTGGCAGGAAAACTGGGCTTGCTGGTAAAAGAATAGTTCAGGATAAGCATTTAAAGTTAGTGACCGGTGTTGTTTCAGGAACAGACTTCCACAGGTCAGAATGAGTAAATGGCGAAACCGGCCACTTTGGGTTATTCACCACCGGCGGCTTTGCGTCGCCCAATATTGCGGAATGAAGTTCCGCAAAGTGCCGCACTTCGCTTCCTTCTCCAAATTTGCTTAAATATTGAGCAGTCGACCTCAACGGGGGCGCCTAATCTTGACCTAGCGCATAGGACAAACACTGATGTTTTAAAGCCATTCGTACTGTCAGAATGAGTCCCGTGAAAAGGATTTAAGAATCACATGACAAAAAAAATAGCTTATGAGTGCTTGGTGTGCGGAACGGCTCTTGGTGGGCCGCTAGGCTTGCTGTTTCATTTGTTTGGAATCAAACGGAGCAAGCACAACCCCAATGTTTGCAATCGTTGCGACGCTCATATGCAGGAGGGGCGTGTAATTGAATTGTCTGTGATATTTGCCGACCTCACCGGTTTTACCGCGATGACCAACCGTTTGGGGCCTGAACGCAGCTATGATGTGGTGAACGCATTTTTCAAGATGGCTGGTGAGGTACTGATCAAGAACGATGCGTTCATTGATAAATATATCGGTGATGCTGTCATGGCGATCTTTAATGCGCCGATCCCAAATGCCAAACATGCTCGCGGAGCGACTACCGCTGCGTTGGGTATTCTGGAAGGATTGAAATCGGTCTCCAAAACATTGGGGCTGGATTTGCAAGCGCGGGTTGGAGTTGCAACTGGCTATGCGCGAGTCGGACGATTGGGTTCGGCGGATCGAAAGGATTACACAGCCATCGGGGATGTGGTCAACCTCGCATCACGGCTTGAGGCATTAGCAAAACCTGGCGAGGTACTAGTGGATGGAAAAGCATTTACCCAAGTGGCCGAGGATTATCCTGACCTGACTCCCGAGGAATTAAACGTGCGAGGATTTTCCGAACCCGTGGAGGTTTATCGCATCGGAAAATCAAATCGCGAAAATGCTGCAATTGCAGTTCAGCCGCCTGATCAACTTGCTATGCGGCCGAGAGTTGGTTTGGGAATGTTGTTATTTTCCATTTTTGGCGCGCCGTGCGCTGTGGTGACGACACTCAGTCCGCTTGCGATCATACTCGGGTTGGGATCGTTTATGAGCGCGCTGAGTCCTGCATTTAACGCGCTTGATGCGGCGCAGATCAGAATCCCTTTGCAGATATTTGCTGTGTTGGGCGCGATCATCAATTTATATGTAATCAAACATGGGCGTTCTTATCGTCAACAGCCCGATGCAAACGAATTGACCGTTCTCGAAAAACGCAAGATTAATTTAGTAGTTGGACTTTCGATTATTTCCCTATTGGCAGTGGCGTATGAGACTTATGTCCATATTTTTATTCTAGGAATGTCTTACTTTAGCCCGACTTTATAGCGTTGATCAAAATACGAATGCCGCAAAAAGTGAAAACGCTTTGGGTTGATTTTAGTGCGGATGGTTAACAACTGCTTCACGGTGGTCAATATGAGCAAGATGAAGTTCGGCCTTGTGCCACTATGTATAGCGGTGCATAGGTGCCATGAAGAGGCGTTCGCATAGTGTACACAATGCGAACGCCTCGCTACGTTGCTGCCAGTAGCAATTGCGAAGACAATCCGGCAATTGTCGGCCCAGAGTGTGTAAAAACTCAG
>PLYB01000120.1 GCA_003151655.1 Gallionellaceae bacterium
ATCGACCACGGCAAATCCACGCTGGCGGATCGCATAATTCATCTTTGCGGCGGTTTGTCTGATCGTGAAATGGAAGCTCAGGTGCTGGACTCGATGGATATCGAACGTGAACGGGGCATCACCATCAAGGCGCAGACTGCCGCACTCAGCTACAAAGCACGCGACGGGCAAATATATAACCTGAACCTCATCGATACACCGGGGCACGTGGACTTCTCCTACGAGGTTTCGCGTTCGCTTTCCGCTTGTGAAGGCGCGTTGCTGGTGGTCGATGCCTCGCAAGGCGTGGAGGCGCAGACTGTGGCCAATTGCTATACCGCGCTTGATTTGGGCGTGGAGGTAGTCCCTGTGTTGAACAAGATCGACTTGCCTTCTGCCGACCCGGACAACGCGATTGCCGAGATAGAGGATGTGATTGGTATTGATGCGCACGACGCAGTGCGTTGTTCGGCCAAAACCGGGCTGGGTGTGCAAGATGTGCTGGAATCGCTGATCGTCAAAGTGCCACCGCCCAAGGGCGATGTGACCGCGCCGTTGCAGGGGCTCATCGTTGACTCGTGGTTCGATAATTATGTCGGTGTGGTGATGCTGGTGCGTATTGTGAACGGCACGCTCAAGCCCAAAGACAAAATTTTGTTCATGGCAACCGGCGCGCAACACCTTACCGAAAATGTCGGTGTGTTTACGCCCAAGTCGCAGCCGCGCGAACAGTTGTCGGCGGGGCAGGTGGGCTTTGTGATCGCGGGCATCAAGGAACTAAAGGATGCCAAAGTCGGCGACACCATCACTTTGCTGGCACGCCCGGCAAGTAGTGCTTTGCCCGGTTTTAAGGAAGTGCAGCCGCAGGTATTTGCCGGTTTGTTCCCAGTCGAATCGAACCAGTATGAAGCGCTGCGCGATTCGTTGGAAAAACTCAAGCTCAACGACTCGTCGCTGCAATATGAACCGGAAGTTTCACAGGCATTGGGCTTTGGTTTCCGTTGCGGCTTCCTCGGCTTGTTGCACATGGAGATTGTGCAGGAACGCCTGGAGCGCGAATTCGATATGGATCTCATCACCACCGCGCCGACGGTGATCTATGAGATTGTGATGCGCGATGGCACTATTTTGTTGGTGGACAATCCCTCCAAACTGCCCGACCTGTCCAAGATCGAAGAGATTCGCGAGCCTATCGTTGCGGTGAATCTGTATATGCCACAGGAGTATGTCGGCGCGGTGATTACCTTGTGCACCGTAAAACGCGGCAATCAGATCGACATGAGTTATCACGGCAAGCAAGTGTTGCTAAAGTATGAAATTCCGATGGGAGAGATCGTGCTGGATTTCTTCGATAAGCTGAAATCGGTATCGCGCGGCTACGCCTCGATGGATTACGAGTTCAAAGAATATCGCTCGGCGGATGTAGTGAAGGTGGACATTCTCATCAACGGTGAGAAAGTGGATGCCTTGTCTATCATCGTGCACCGCGCCAACAGCCAGTATCGCGGACGTGAAGTGGCAGCTAAAATGCGCGAATTGATTCCGCGTCAGATGTTCGATGTGGCGATTCAGGCGGCAATCGGTGCGAATATCATCTCGCGCGAAAACGTCAAAGCCTTGCGCAAAAACGTGCTGGCGAAGTGCTACGGCGGCGACATCTCGCGTAAGCGCAAACTGTTGGAAAAACAAAAAGCCGGTAAGAAACGCATGAAGCAAGTAGGCAGCGTAGAAATTCCGCAGGAGGCGTTCTTGGCCATCTTGCGTGTGGATGATAAATAAACTCAGGTAAGCTGATGGCACAATGTCCCCTCCCCCATGCAGGGGGAGGGTTAGGGAGGGGGTAGAGACGTGGCGCTCTCAAAGTGTCTACCCCCATCCTAGCCTTCCCCCTGCATGGGGGGAAGGAATAGTTTGGTGCTGCGAATTTTTGAAATAGACAGGACAATAAATGGACTTTGCTTTAATTATGTTTTTGATGCTGATCGTGACCGGCGGTGTATGGTTGCTGGATAGGTTTGTGTTGCGCGCAAGGCGCTTGGCAGAAACTGCCGAGCCTTGGTGGATTGAATACGCCAAGAGTTTTTTCCCGGTTATTCTGGCGGTGTTCGTGCTGCGCTCATTTTTAGTTGAGCCTTTCAAGATCCCTTCCGGTTCAATGATTCCAACCCTGCAAGTCGGTGACTTTATTCTGGTGAATAAATTTACTTTCGGGATTCGTCTGCCCATCGTCAATCAAAAGGTCATTCCGGTGGGCGATCCCAAGCGCGGTGACGTGATGGTGTTCCATTACCCCGAGAACCCTTCGGTGGATTATATTAAGCGCGTGGTTGGTTTGCCCGGAGACATTATTGTTTACCGTGATAAACAACTCTGGGTGAATGGCGATGAACAAAAGCAGTTGCACGAGGGTGAATATAACTATGTCGAGAGCGGCTTGAGTTTCGTGCATACCGAGCGCTACAGTGAAAATCTGGACGGACATGCGCATCCCATCCTGCTGAATCCGGACATGCCTTCCGTGCATCTAAACAGCGTCGCCGAATTTCCGCATTTCGAGAGCTGTTATTACAGTTCGGTAGAGGTTCGCTGCAAGGTGCCGGCAGGACATTATTTTATGATGGGCGACAACCGCGACAACAGCCGCGATAGCCGCTATTGGGGCTTTGTGCCGGATAATATGATCGTTGGCAAGGCCTTCTTCATCTGGATGAACTTCGGCGATCTGAAACGTATTGGTCTGTCAATAAACTGAGTAAGTGTATTGATAAGGAGTAACAATGAACGCATGGACAAATAAACAGCAAGGCATCGGTTTTGTCGGTGTCATTTTGATAATTGCTGTTGTGCTGTTTCTGGCGATCTTCGCGATGAAGCTCGTTCCAGCCTATCTTCACAACATGCAGATTGAACGGATACTCAAGGTGATAGTGAGCGATGCGGAAATGCAGAACGCTACTGTCAAAGATATTCGCGCCTCGTATACCAAACGAGCCATGATGGATAGCATTACCGATATCACTGCGGAAGATATTGAAGTAAGCAAGGATGCGGGACATATTTCGCTGAGCGCAAACTACTCGGTGAAGATTCCCGTGGCTGGAAATGCCAGTCTGATGCTTGAATTTAAGCCGAGTGCCGAAAAATAAATCAGCATATGGATCGCGAGTCGTTATGCCAGCGGATTGGACACCAGTTTGCGCAGCCGCAATTGCTGCAAAAAGCGCTGACCCATCGCAGCCATAGCACCGCACATTATGAACGGCTGGAGTTTCTGGGCGATAGCGTATTGAACTGTGCTGTCGCAAAATATCTTTATGACCACCATCCGGAATTGCAGGAAGGTGATTTGTCCAGATTGCGCTCGAACCTGGTCAATCAGCAAACGTTGTTTACCTTGGCGCAAGGCCTGAATCTCGGTGACTTGTTGTTGTTGGGGGAGGGCGAGCGCAAGAGTGCCGGGCACCGACGTCCTTCCATTCTGGCCGATGCGATGGAAGCTTTGCTGGGCGCGGTTTTTCTCGATGCCGGTTTTGCTGCCGCAGAGCAAGTTGTGTTGCGTCTGTATGTGCCCTTTATCGAGCAGATGGATGTGCAGAGTCTGGGTAAAGATGCCAAGACCCAATTGCAAGAGCATCTGCAAGCGCGCAAACTGGCATTGCCGAAGTACACCGTGGTGGCAACGCAGGGTGAAGCCCACGCACAACTTTTTGTGATCGAGTGCGAAATACCCCAACTGAAAATTGCCACACGCGGGGAAGGTAGTAGTCGCCGTATCGCCGAACAAGTCGCAGCCGAAGCTGCCTACAACATACTGAATAAAATAAAACCATGACCGATACCCAGCAAACCTTTCATAGCGGCTTCATCTCCATCGTAGGCCGCCCCAATGTGGGCAAGTCCACNNAGAAGATCAGCATCACCTCGCGCAAAGCGCAAACCACGCGCCACCGCATTACCGGCATCCTCACCGAAGAGCAGACGCAATTCGTCTTCGTCGATACGCCGGGCTTTCAGACCCAATATCTGAACACCTTGAACAAGGGGCTGAATCGTGTGGTGACCAGCAGCCTGCGCGATGTGAACGTCGTGCTGTTCGTCATCGAAGCGCGTCATTTCGATGACCGAGATCGCCAAGTGATGAAGCTGTTGCCCACCCACATCCCCGTGCTGTTGGTCATCAACAAAGTCGATAACATGGAACACAAGAATGAACTGCTGCCGTTCATTCAAGACATCGCCAAAGAGCGCGAATTCGCCGCCATCGTGCCGGTGAGCGCTAAACATGATAATCAACTCGACACCTTGTTGGATGCGATTCGCCCCTTCATGCCGGAAGGCGAAAAAATATATCCTGATGACGAAATAACCGACCGCAACGAGCGCTTCCTCGCCGCCGAAATCGTGCGCGAAAAAGTATTCCGTTTTACCGGTGAAGAGTTACCTTACTCCGTCAGCGTCGTCATCGAGCAATTCAAACTCGAAGGAAAATTGCGCCGCATCCATGCCGCCATCCTCGTGGATAAAGACGCGCACAAAGCCATGCTCATCGGTGCCAAAGGCGAAAAGCTCAAAGAGATCGCCACCCAAGCCCGTCTCGACATGGAAAAACTTTTCGACGGAAAAGTCTTTCTGGAAGTGTGGGTCAAAGTGCGCAGCGGCTGGGCAGATAGCCCGCAGATGCTGAAGTCGTTGGGGTACGAATAAATGGGGTATATAAATGTCGTTAAGGAAACGCAGATTTAATCCGTTCGTNNGCACTCGGGACGAACGGAAAATGTATCGAACCATGGCTTTCGGATTTAATCTGCGTTTCCTTAACGCGGCGCGGAGTTGCCTTTCTTTCTTGTGCAACCGCATTTAGTGAATTACAATGTAATTCACTAAACTCATGTGGAAGCAATCATGGCTGCCAATCAACTTGTACAGGCTCGCATCGACGGAGCAATTAAAGAAGAGGCTGCGGTAGTATTAGCAGCAATGGGGCTTACCGTGTCGGACGCGGTACGGATGCTGCTCACAAAGATTGCGCGTGAGCACGCTCTGCCATTCGACCCGCTAATTCCCAATGCCACTACTATCGCGGCCATGATGGAGGCTCGCTCAGGAAACTTACCACGAGCCAACAGCATGGAAGAGCTGAAGAAATCTCTCAATGCGGACGATTGAATGGACAGGTCAGTTCAAGCGAGATTACAAGCGGGAAGCCAAAGGTCAGCACCGCACCACACTGGATGATGACTTGTTTCCTGTTGTGGATTGCCTTGCTAACGATCAGCCACTTGAACCGCATTTCCATGACCATCCACTCGCTGGCGATTGGAAAGATCATCGGGACTGCCACATTAAACCTGATCTGGTGTTGATCTACCAGAAACCCGCCGCCGACATCATGAGGCTTGTGCGGCTCGGTTCTCATAGTGAACTTGGCTTGTAAATATTATCCTGATCGGACATATTGAAACGCATGGTGGCAAAGTATTGGCGGCGGTGGCCTTGACAGGCAAACCACACTCCGCCAGATTACGCCTTACGCAAAATAGTCTTGATGAATTAAGGAGCAAACATGGAACAGAACTTGAAAAGTGGTGGCAAGAGCGATTCGATCACGCCTTCAACGCTCTTACTGAATCAGAAGCTCGGTATCTTATCCGCACCCCGGATGCTGCAACCATCCGAGATCGTATTGCTGCGGCAGAGCAAGCAGGAAATAGCAAGTAAAGTGGCTGGCAAATAGGCAACTCATAACCGCGTGAGCAACGGCATGCCCACTCTTGGCTCATCGGTTCCAAAGGTGAAAAGCTCAAAGAAATCGCCACTCAGGCTCGCCTCGACATGGAAAAACTCTTCGACGGAAAAGTCTTTCTCGAAGTGTGGGTCAAAGTGCGCAGCGGCTGGGCGGATAGCCCGCAGATGTTGAAGTCGTTGGGCTATGAATAATTTTGATGCTGTTGTAGGATGGTGGAGCGTAGCGATACCCATCAATTATCGGGACGTTATACGTGGTACTTGATTTTTAATAATGTTGGGTTACGAGAAATGCAGCAAACCCTCGCATGCTAATAATGCTGTTGAAGCTCACGCTCTACCTCTTGAATCAGTAGCATGGCCTCCCGACAAAAAGACAGTGCTGGAACCCCCTTGCCGGATAAATTACCAAATTGAAAGCCTTCAGGGAGTTCTTGGCTTGAGATCATTATTGATAGTGTGTAGTGATGGGTATTTTCTTTGCGAAACTCATAAAGTAGTTTTGTAACATCGTGTTGTCCTGATGTTTTTACAAAGTTGGGGCGATTTTGTTTTTGGACTACATGTACATAACGACGAAGTGTAGCCAGTGCTTCGTCATTTTCGATTCGTTCGCCAGTTTGTGGGTTGTGGTCGTGAAAAGCACGAAGTGCTTGTATCTCGAAAAAACTGTAGGCGGCACCGAAAAATGCACTGATAAGCCAACGAAACTTATCTTTGTCTTTTTCTTGAGCAGCAAGGCTAAGAAAATATTCACATTCTGCCACTTTGTCTGATACATCTGCTATTGCATTGATATCCAACAAATTTAGCCAATCTTCAAACTCGGAAGTAAGTTTTGTAGACATCATCGTGCATGCCGATTTAATGAGCGTCTTACGGCGCATGAGGTAACGGGTAAAGAACCTGCCTTACGGTAGCGTTCTAGCTAGGCGGAATCCGCCCATGCCGTTTCGGATAGACGCTTTGTATCCGAAGCGCATGGCGGAGCGCGTCTCCAGCGGATGGATGATCCAAGAGCCACCGCGAACAACGCGCACCTCACCATCCCCCTGCCATTCACTACCATCTCCTGGGGCACCATTGTAGTTGTCGTGATAGCTGTCTGCTAGCCATTGCCAAATGTTACCTTGTATGTCGTATAGCCCAAACGGATTTGGCTTGAAGCTGCCGACAGGTGAGGTGTAAGCAAATCCGTCGTTACAGTTTAAGTTTAATGATATCGCTTTATTATCTGCAGCTTGGCTCTTCAGTGATTGGTCAGCTACATTGGCGTAGTCACAAGCTTGATCAGGGTTGTCGCCCCAGTAACTTGCGGTGGTTGTGCCTGCTCTTGCGGCATATTCCCATTCAGCTTCGGTGGGCAGACTGTAGGGTTTGCCAGTTTTACGTGAGAGCCAGTCTGCATACGCTTTAGCGTCATTCCAATCGATACAGGCGACGGGGTGGTTGTCTTGTTGCGGGTATCCGGGGTTGAGCCAGTTGCGCCCAACGCGCCACTCGTTTTTGCCATCTTCAAACGTATTGCATTTTTTTCCAGCATCGTAATTGGTGGCAGTCACAAAAGCGAAGAATTGTCCTCTCGTGATATTCGTTCTGCCCATCATGAAGGCTTTGACATTTACGTGATGAACAGGGCTTTCGTTATCATAACGCCCCGCTTCTGTGCTGGGTGAACCCATGTCAAAACTGCCTGCTGGAACAACGACCATTTCGGGACAGTCGGGGCAGTCTTTAACCACCTTGCCGGGTTGCAATTCTTCGGCTGAGGGGGCTGATGTAATGCGGGCTGCAGCCCCTACGATTTCTTTGAGCTTTTCTATCACCTTAAACGCGTTACATCCTTCGCAGGCCACAGATTCGGATTGCACAACTTTGTTGTCATACAAATTTTGAATGCTGAGGGCAATGAAATAGCCGCCGTCTTGTTTGGTGATGTTGGCGGTGGCCAGCAACTCAGCTTGAAAGGCTTCGGCGATACCTTGCAGGCAGCGGATTTCGTCGCATTCTTTATGCGTGGTATTGCGCGATTCTTTCAAAAATATCTCGCGTGCTTTTTTCGACACTTGTTCGCCGGAAAATACTTCGTATTTCTGTTGCAACCCATTTACCAAGGCTGCTTCCATCGCACCTTGCAGGTTTTTGTCTTCTTCACTCAAGCGTAGCGGCATGAGGACAAGATGTTCTTTGGCTGCTTCTATATTTGTTTTGGCTTTGGCAGGCTTGGCGTGCGCTTGAAACGGCAATGCGACTAGACAGAGAGCAGCAACGATGCCGAGAATGATTTTCTTGAACGGTTTTTTCATGCGCAGCTCGTTTTCATCTTTAAGTTGAGCCATAAATATAACTGATTGCCGCAAAGGGCGTAAAGGTATTCCTTTGAAATTTAAACGTTTCCATAGGGTGCGCTTTGCGCATCACGTAATGCTAGAATATCCGCATCTGTAGTTGCTTAACCAAGGAGCAAGCATGCACCCGAATATTGAAGAGTTGGCAAAGGAAACGATGGCGCTGGATATTGAGGACAGGGCATTGTTGGCGGGTAAGCTGCTTTTGAGTTTGGATGAGCCAACTCCATCCGAAGTGGAGCGGTTGTGGCTGGATGAAGCAGAGCGACGTCTTGAAAGCTATCGTGCTGGACGTGTGCAGGGTATTCCTGCGGATGAGGTGTTTCGGGAGGCCGCGCGGTATTACGAGAGTGAAGCTGCCGGAGTAGGTTTGTCGTTTATCGCGGCACTGCACAAAGCGGTTGATGAGATTGTCGAGTTTCCTCTCGCCACGCAGGTTTTGCGTGCGGGTATTCGTAAGAAAGTATTGCGTCATTTTTCGTACAATCTTTTCTATGGAATTGAAACAGACTGCATCGTAATTGTTGCGGTGGCGCATCAAAGAAAACGTCCAAATTATTGGCGTACTCGTTTAAAGATTCGATCAAGCGATTTAGCCAAGTAGGTGGACACGCCTCTGTGCGCACGCGGTATCGATTATTGAATTGCGTTGAAAAACGAAAAGGGCGTATGCCATACGCCCCTACGCGAGTTTGTCGATTGTTCTAGGATGGCCGGATTCTCTAGTTTTCGTAGGGTGCGCTTTGCGCACCATGGTGCATGGAATGCACCCTTGATACGTCTTACGCAGAGGGAAAGCTTCAAGAAAACTTTTTTACTCCCGCCTTCTTTGCGGCCTTTTGCAAATCTTCATCAAGCGTAGCCAGCGGTAGCCCAAGTCTTAATGCCAGCTCAAGATAGGAAGCATCGTACGAGGAGAGTTTGTATCGCCGCGCCAATTGCAGGGTGTGTGACAGTGACCGTGAAAATGTGGAAGCATCTTCCTCAATGTCTACATTTTCCAGCATCTCAATAAATGCTTCACTCCGTGCTTCGGTCACCAGCCCCTTTGCTTCCGCTCTGGCAATGACGTTGGCTACCTCAAGCCCCCATGTCGCGGGAACAATAGCATTGGAAGTTTTCATCGCATCAAGCACTTTGGCTGCATAGGCGAGTTCGAGTGGTTTGCCATCACCAAAGAACCAGCGCATGGTCACCGAATTATCAAGAACAAAGCTCACGCGCGGCCTTCTTCAATGAGTTCTTTGATGTTTACGCCCTTCACTGGATCGGACAACATGAACGCTTTAAGTTTTTCTGCTGCGGAAACTTTATCCTTCCTCTTGTCACCCAGGCTGGGTACCAAATCCGCAATGGCTTCTCCGCGATTCGTAATGGTAAATTCCTTGCCTGTTTTCACCTGCCTCAGCAATTCTGGAAGCTTTGTTTTCGCCTCATACGAACCGATTTCGATTTTCATGATTTGCTCCCGCAGGATAATATATAGACCAGTATATAGACTGGTCTTATAAAGATCAATGAAAGCTAATGCAATTAGCGGCGGTGGCCTTGGCAGGCAAGCCACACTCCGCCAGATTACGCCTTACGCAAAATAGTCCTGATGAATTAAGGAGCAAACATGGAACAGAACTTGAAAAGTGGTGGCAAGAGCGATTCGATCACGCCTTCAACGCTCTTACTGAATCAGAAGCTTGGTATCTTATCCGCACCCCGGATGCTGCAACCATCCGAGATCGATCGGATGGTAGTGCAAATCGGCAGGGTATGAGGTTTCCACTCACTTTGGAGCTGGTTTCCGTAGGGGGCGTGAAACGTACCTACATTGTTACTGTTCGCCAACTTCCGACATGTGACCGGAAAACGTCAATTCAAAAGACGGTCATGATCCTTTGTTCGCAAATTTTCAAATTCGCTAATTATGTCTCCCGCGTCTTTATAGTGCTCTTCCGGTATGCGCTGCAAAAGCATTTCCCTTTCCTCTTCGCTTAGCAGGCCGCACATATAGAATGCACCGCAAAGTCCGGTTGCCACGCCACGACTGTGCGGGGTATACATATCCGTGAGCGCATCTTCGATTACATCCAGCGCCATGCGTTTATCAAAATATTCCATTTCAACTGCCTTTCGGTTTCAGAGAGGTAATATGCCCCTCGCATCGCGTGGTAAGTCCCCTTAAATCATGCTTGGCTGCATGACAACTCGTTCTGCATTTTCGGTAAATTAGCGCATGCGCCATCATCAGGAAGGGCGTGCAAGACAATGTTACTATCGGTATTAAATAATAACAACTGATAGTCACGCTGCCGGTTGGTAGCTTGAGCGCATGAAAACCATCTCAGAGAGGGACGCGTTCAGCCAACGGCTGTCCAAAGCGCTCAAAGACGCAAAAATTGATGTCAGCAGCCCGACTGCGTTCGCTCGCGAATTCAATCGCCGTTACACCGGCAAACCGATAAGCATCCATGCGGCAAGGAAATGGTTGATGGGGGAATCTATCCCAATGCAGGACAAGCTGCGGCTGCTCGCCGTATGGCTCGGGGTTTCTGCGGAATGGCTGCGATTCGGTGACGGCAAGAGTGCCGATAAATATGCGGCCCAGTCGGAGCGGGCGCACTATAACTCGCCGGACATAGAGTTAATCAGCAACATTAACCTGCTCAACACCGAACATAAACAAATAGTGAGAGAGGTTGTGCTTACCTTGCTGCGCTTGGAAAAAAAGCGCTAATTCGCAGGTTGGGTAGATTTTGACCTGCAAAAATTGATCCCAGGTGTTCTGCCGAAAGAGCCACGGGTGGGTCCTCTATGTGCCCACGCGGTATCGTTTGTTGAATCATTCAACCCACTGCGTGGAAAAACGAAAAGGGCGTATTTCCATACGCCCCTACGCGAGTTTATCGAATCACTTCTTTTAGTTGCTCCAGAATCGCCGGATTTTGGTTACGACATAACCTAAAGGTTAGTCTGCGCCGAAACCCCGCCAATTAGCGGATTACCTCTTTTAATTGCTCCAAGATAGCGGGGTTTTCAAGTGTCGAAACATCCTGAGTGATCTCTTCTACTTTGGCGATGGCGCGCAGCAAACGGCGCATGATCTTGCCGGAGCGGGTCTTGGGCAGGTTTTCGCCGAAGCGAATTTCGTCTGGCTTGGCGATAGGACCGATTTCTTTGCTGACCCAGTTGCGCAACTCTTCCGCCAGTTTCTTGGCTGCTGCCGCATCAGCCGGACGTGCGCCTTTGAGTACTACGAAGGCAACGACGGCTTCGCCTTTGATCTCATGCGGCTTGCCGACAACAGCAGCTTCTGCCACCAGTGGGTTGGATACAAGTGCCGATTCGATTTCCATGGTGCCGAGGCGGTGGCCGGAAACGTT
>PLYB01000025.1 GCA_003151655.1 Gallionellaceae bacterium
CCGGCATCACCAGAATCATCTTGTATCCGCGCATCGCTGCCGCCATTGCCAGCGCAATGCCCGTATTGCCACTCGTCGCCTCGATCAAGGTGTCACCGGGTTTAATGTCGCCGCGTGCTTCGGCATGACTAATCATCGACAGCGCGGGTCTGTCTTTGACTGAACCGGCAGGATTATTGCCTTCCAGTTTCGCCAGAATAATATTGGATGTATTGCCGGGAATGCGCTTCAGTCTGACCAGCGGCGTGTTGCCGACGAAATCTTCGATCGTCTTATACATATTTATCTCAAAAAATTCGTAGGGACGAATGATACTCAAAAAGAGAGCACATTGAGTATACGAATTTCATTGCCAGCAATGTTGCATGACTACTTGGCGAGAACTCTCCGGTTGATAGGCAGGCTCGCCATGCATCTTTCTGCCCCGAGCGACTATCGCGAAGCTCACAACACCCCGTGCGGATTTTCGACCAACTGCTGATAAATCATACTCCGCAAGATGACGGCATCGTTTGCGTGAAGGTCTTGAAATTCTACTCCGAGGGTAAATCCGGATTTTATTGCATCATGTTTATTGTCATCACTGTTCATGGTACGAATAACGCCTTTGACCGATATAAACGCCTCAACTTCGTGCAAGTGCAGCTGGAACGACAGATGGAGGATGTCGCCCTTGTTGCCCAGTGACTGCTTGGACATCAGTGACACACCGTTGGCGCAAATATCGGACATGATGGCGGCAGAGTGCCCTGCCGCGTCGCACTTGCTGTTTTTCACCGTCGCAATGATATTGGTTTTGACCCGAGGAGCATTGCGTATTTTAACTCCCTCTATAATGTGCGGAAACGACAGATGAATATACAGGTAAGGCAGTTTGACTACTCGTTGTACGGTGCAGACAAAAGCAAAAATATTTTGCCCGGAGAAAGAGCGCATAACTACTTTATCGTTCTCATTGAGGATAACCGGCAGACCGTTGGGTGCGATTGGCGCAGTAACAAGAATGCTGCCGCCCTTCAGGTAACCAAATACCTTGACAGTAAATCGTTCGTTATTATGCGGGGATGGCGGTTCAAGTTGCAACTTGTCTTCCACTTTTAGCCGCATATCTTCGAAGGTGAAAACATCTTCGGTTTGCTTGGACTCTTCCGTTTGCTTGGGCTCTGCCATATGCGGAGTCGAAGCAAAGTGACCAAACGTTTTTCTGGAAAGGTTGTGATAAGCGCCGTCGTTCAGCGGTTTGTTCCTGTGTTTATCGTCATGCACAACCTCCCCCTCGTTTATCATATTTCGATTTGCCAACAATGCTTCATTAACTTTCCCACTATCAATGCTATTTAATTCTTCGTGCATATTATTAGTTCCGAATTGTCCATTAAACATACACACCCCCTCATGCAAATTAATTTACTCAATCTTACTTGGCATAGTCTCGCTGATTGATGTACAGGCTATTGCCGTGAACTTTTTTGGCCATTTTCTTGGCCTCGGTAGCAACTACCGCAATATCACGGTGTGATTTAAATACCCCGGGCTTAACCGGCAGCCCCCCAACGGAGAGACTGGTCAGGTTGTGAAATTCTCTTTCGCCGCGCCGATTCTCAATAACGTAACCACCGCGTTCAATATCCGCCTGTTTAAAAAACGACATCACATCCGTGCCAAATTTTTCCAGCATAGTCCGGCAACGGGCTTCCCAATCCTGGCTGCGAAACAAAACGATAAAGTCGTCACCGCCGATATGACCGATAAAATCCAGCTCTGCCTCGCACTGGGCGTTGATGATTTTCGCCGTCATCTGAATCATCGCATCGCCCATACTGAAGCCATAAACGTCGTTAAATGGTTTGAAATTATCCAGGTCGAAATAGCAAACGCAGAATGGCTCTTCATTCGCCAGTAACGCATCAACATGATCGTCAATCGGCGAGTTGCCAGGCAAGCCAGTCAGCGGATTGGCATAGCGGGCAGATTGAATTTGCATTTCGGTTATTTCCTGAATCAGTTTCTGGCTGGTACCAACGCCAAGATATAAACCGTTTTCTGTAAAAATAAAGCCCAGTGACACGTGGCGCTGATCTTTCGCCAACAAGCCGCTTAACTCTTGAATAGAAATATGCCTGTCCACAATCAGCGGCTCGGGATCCATGAAAGTGGTACATGATTTTTTTCCGTATAACTCGCGCTGATAAGGCCGTGCAAACCGGTTGATAAAGACACTGCGATTAATCAGCCCGACCGGGATTTTATTGTTGGCTACTGCAACCACAGAGAACTGCGGATTATTTTCAAACACTTGAAAAACTTCTTCGTTATTGTTTTCCAGCGTAAAAACTGGAGCCTTCTCCAAAATGGCATTGATACCATTGTGTTCAGTATTGGTGATGTCCTCTTGGTTAGCCGCCAAGATATGACAGATCTCACTCGGGGTCACTCTGACAGGTTTTTTGCTCGGTCTCGCAATGAAGCAGCCTTGTCCGAGTGAAATGCCCAGTTCTTTGGACAGGAGAAGCTCACCACGAGTTTCAATGCCATCAGCCAAAGTAATGACACCGGAATTTGTAACGTTTTCCAGCAACGATTTAAGCAACTGAACTTTAACCGGGTCTTTGTCGATGTCCTGAATCAAATGCTGATTTATTTTTACGCAGGCCGGGTATATTTCCTGCTGCGACTGAAATATTTCCCCCTGATCCTCCACGGCAACCTTGTAGCCAAGTTCTGTGTACCGCGAGATAATTTTCGGTAGAAAATGTGGATTGTCGATCTCATACGGTTCACGAACGCATAAGGTAATAACCACACCTTGCGAGTCTATCCCGGATTTTTCAAGGGCTTGAACAACCTGAACTTCTTTGAATTTATGTTTCAGAAAAACATCAACATCTAAATTGAGAAATAAAATACCTTGAAGCTTTAGTTCGGCAAAACTGTTAACCGTTAATTGGCAACAGAGGTTTTCCAAATCGAGTAACCTGTCGGCTTGCTTCGCAAGTCGATAAAGCAGAACCGGAGAATGCAATAGCTCATCGGATGGGCCGCGTATTTGCCCCTCGTAGCCGATTATCGAACCGTTGGTCAGGTCAATTATTGGTTGGAAGAGAACATTCAAGCGCCGGCGCTCAATAATGTCGGATAATTTTTTTACGGGGTCAGAATGATCGCGCGGCATTTTTCTCTCCACCGGGTTGTGACTCTAATCTTTTCATGCTAACGCAGCTTGATTGCGATTACATGACAGGTGTTTAATCTGTGCCGTCATCCATTTATAGCCAATAAACCTGAATTAAGTTACCCCCGGCAAAGCC
>PLYB01000337.1 GCA_003151655.1 Gallionellaceae bacterium
GGGTAACCCTGCCTCCTACCCGATGACGGTAGAGTTTTAGTTCTTTACATTGCGAATGCCGGTGGCTATGATGCTTTCCATCATGAGCACAATTACTTTCGATCCCCTCAAGTTCTCGCAACGGCTGGAAAAAGCCGGGGCGACGCGCGAGTCGCCATTGCGGAAGCCGAAGCACTCTCGGAGGTCTTCGAGATGGGAACGCAGGATTTAGTAACCAAAGCCGATTTGGAGCGGGAACTTGCGCCCATTCGCACCGATCTAGCCGTGCTCAAATGGATGGCCGGTGTCGGTTTGGGCATCGGTATTGCCATCCTCTTCAAACTCTTTCACTAGCCTCAAAAAAACAAGAAGATCGTGTGCCCGTTCTCCTTGCGGGGGTAAGCATGCAGATATAAAAAACGGGCACCTTTGGGTGTCCGTTTTTTATTTGACGCAAAGGTTTGAGCCGCTTGCTTAATAGTAACCTAGGGGTTACTATAAGTCATGACTGTCAAGATTGAAGAATACCTAACCAGCGAACAGAAAAACTACTATGCAGAATGGTTTAATGATTTGCCCATTGAGTTTGCGGCAAAGGTAGCTTCCGCCCGAGCTCGCATGATGGCCGGAAGCATGGGGAACGTTAAACCCATAGACGGATCGCTCAAGGAATATCGAATTGATTGGGGGCCGGGGATTCGGATTTACCTTATCCATGATGGTGATATATTAATCGTGCTGCTTGGTGGAGGAACAAAAAATGGTCAGGCTGCCGATATCAAACAGGCAAAAAAACTGCGAGATGAGTACGATGCCCGTAAGGCCATGCTAAAGAAAAATCAGAAAGGATAAATGATGGGACAGCTCACTGTAGATTCCAGTAAAACATTACAAGCCAGAATCAAGGCAGATCCGGCATTTGCTGAAGCATTGCTGAGAGAGGCGACAGATATGTTCCTCAATGGCGAGGCGGAAGCGTCTCGTTTATTGCTGCGCGATGTGGTTAATGCAACCGTCGGTTTTGAGCAAATAGCTGCGGCAACCAACCGCCCGAGCAAGAGCGTGCATCGCATG
Source organism: Gallionellaceae bacterium (assembly GCA_003151655.1). Taxonomy (GTDB): domain Bacteria; phylum Pseudomonadota; class Gammaproteobacteria; order Burkholderiales; family Gallionellaceae; genus PALSA-1006. The sequence continues at coordinate 1,054 of PLYB01000337.1, forward strand.
CTTTCTGCTCGTGGAAATCCAACCATGGAAAGTCTGTCTGCGGTTTTTTCAGCAATCAGGAAGGTTCTTAACGTATCTTTCGAGACGCGCATCGTTCATCGGGCATAATTTTTCGGGCGTGTTTCAGCAAGGGCGCAATAACCAACGGGCATTGNNGGGCAGCACAGTATCCGCATCAACGATCAATGGCGAGTGTGCTTCGTGTGGAAAGCGGATGGTGTCCATCATGCGGAAATTGTCGATTATCACTAAGCCGGTAAATCGGAGGAATAACAAAATGGCAAAACTACTTGAAGAGATTCACCCCGGAGAAATTCTCATTGAGGACTTCATGAAACCAATGGGGATAACTGCACGACAATTGTCCGCTGACATCGACGTATCTCCCAGCCGCATTAGTGAGATTATTCATGGCACAAGGCCGATTACTGCCGATACCGCTTTACGTCTCGGACTATTCTTTGGGATGGAGCCACGTTTCTGGCTGAATCTACAAAGCGAGTACGACATGCGGACCACAATGAGAAGTCTGTATGACAAAATTTCGCCTCGTATCCGGGTACACCAGCAGATTGCGGCGTAGGCTGACGATTTAAAATATTATTCCTCGTTCCCTCGCGCTGCGTGGGAACTCAGTCCTCCTTGCGGTGGTAAGCATGCAGAAATAAAAACGGGCACCTTCGGGCGTCCGTTTTTTATTTGACGCAAGAGTTTTAATTCTCTACATTGCGCAATCGTTGCGTCGTTCCGGCAACAATGGATTATTTAGAGATTCCCTAAAGGAAAACGAATGCCAACCATTTCAATCTTCTATGGGATCATGATTAAAATGTATTGGGATGAACACGCGCCCCCTCATTTTCATGCAGAATATGCAGGCATCGAGGCGGTGGTGAACATTCAAACGCTGGAAATCACAAAAGGTAAGTTACCACGCGGAGCTGCGATTCTGGTCAAGGAATGGGCGATGCAACACAGAGAAGAGTTGATGGAGGATTGGAATCTATGCGAAAGACTGCAAACACCCAACAAAATAGCGCCGCTGGAATAGCAATTCAAGTTCCCTGGAGAGTCTGCAAAGTAGAGGTATTGGCCGCGTTTAGGTTTTACGTACAGTTTGAAGACGGCACAGATGGCATAGTCGATATGGCTCAATTTCTAGAACAGGATTGTGGTGTATTCAAGAGTTTGCGTAACCTGGAAACATTTAATGCATTATCTATACAACACGGGGCAGTGACTTGGCCAGGTGAGCTCGATCTGGCTCCCGACAGAATGCACGATGAGCTGCAAAATGCGGATGTTTATGTCGTCGGGAGAAAATTATGCTGAATCTGGATACATTGATCGTCGAATTCGATAAAGGTCTGCGCACGCTGTTTGCCAAAGCGCCGACCGCGCGCCCTTATCCCGATGCGGGTGTTGCCGACGCGCCGATGGATGAGGCGGAAAAGAAACACGCGGCGGCATTGATGCGCATCAATCACACGGGTGAGATTTGCGCGCAGGCTTTGTATCAGGGGCAGGCGCTGACCGCGCGCGATCCAGTCGTGCAGGAAAAATTAAAGTGGGCCGCTTGGGAAGAAACCGAGCATCTGGCATGGACATCAAGACGTGTCGATGGGCTGGGTAGCCATTTGAGTGTGCTGAATCCGCTTTGGTATTCGGGCTCGCTGGCGCTGGGGGCGGTGGCGGGCTTGCTGGGCGATAAATGGAATCTGGGATTTCTGGCCGAGACAGAGCGCCAAGTCGGCGCGCATCTGCAAAGCCATCTCGACAGCCTGCCGCCGCAGGATGCCAAGAGCCGTGCCGTGGTGCAGCAGATGTATGTGGACGAGGTGGGTCATGCTGATATGGCAATCGAGCTAGGGGCTGCGGAATTGCCCTTGCCGGTGAAGCTGGCGATGCGCGGAATGTCGGTGGTGATGACTAAGACCGTTTATTGGGTTTAGTCGAGGTCGAGTAAAGATAACGGAGCTAAGATAAGCCCCCTCTCCCTTCGGGGGAGGGTTGGGGAGGGG
>PLYB01000334.1 GCA_003151655.1 Gallionellaceae bacterium
AACGACCAAGCGCAGCTTGACTTTTAATTCACCGGTGAGCGGCATTGTGCTGGAAAAAAAGGCCTTGCAGGGCATGCGTTTTATGCCCGGCGAAATGCTGTATCAGATTGCCGACCTGTCCTCGGTATGGGTGGTGGCCGATGTGTTTGAACAGGACATAGCTTCGGTAACAACGGGAGCCAAGGCCAAGGTGAGAATCAATGCCTATCCCGACAAGCAGTTCGATGCCGCCGTCACTTATGTTTATCCGACTTTGAATGCTGCAACGCGTACCGTTGCCGTGCGTCTGCAACTGGCTAATCCGCAAGGCTTGCTCAAGCCCGCCATGTTTGCGCAGGTGGAAATGGCGGTGAGCGGAAAAGGCAAAGTGCTGACCGTACCAACTTCTGCGGTGATCGACAGCGGCACGCGCCAGATCGTGCTGGTGCAACTGGCGGAAGGGCGCTTCGAGCCGCGCGAAGTCAGCTTGGGCAGTCGCAGCGACAATTTTGTGGAAGTGCTGAATGGGATTGCTGAAGGCGAGCAGGTAGTGGTGGCGGCCAACTTCCTGATCGATGCCGAGAGCAATCTCAAAGCGGCCATTAGCGGGATCGGCCATGCCCATAGTAATAATACGCCGCCAGCCGATGAGAAAGACAAGGCTCTGCCAAGCGCTGAACATACGGGACATGTGCAAGGTGCGGTGGAGCCAGCAAAGCCCGCCGTGGTGGGACATCAGGCACAAGGCAAACTGGATGCCATCAATGCAGACGGCACCGTTAGCATCACGCATGAAGCGATCAAAACGCTGGGCTGGCCGGGTATGAGCATGGACTTCGCACTTGCCAACTCATCGCTGGTGCAAGGCATTCAGCCGGGTGCCGCGATTAGCTTTGAGCTGGTTGAACGTAAGCCGGGTGAGTATGTCATCACCAAGATGCAAGCGCAGCAGTCCGCGTCTCACGAGGGACACTGACATGTTAAATAACATCATCGACTGGTCGGCTCGAAATCGCTTTTTAGTGATCCTCGCTACCTTGTTAATCACACTGGCGGGCATTTACGCGGTAGTCAAAACTCCGCTGGATGCGCTGCCGGATTTGTCGGACGTACAGGTGATCGTGTTTACCGAGTATCCTGGTCAGGCACCGCAAGTAGTGGAAGATCAGGTCACTTATCCGCTGACCACCTCAATGATCTCGGTGCCGAAATCCAAGGTAGTACGCGGCTTCTCAGTATTCGGCGCGTCTTTCGTGTATGTAATATTCGAGGATGGCACCGATCTTTATTGGGCGCGCTCACGCGTGCTGGAATACCTCAATTTCGCTTCCGGCAAACTGCCCAAGGGCGTGACACCGCAGATCGGCCCGGACGCGACCGGGGTGGGCTGGGTGTATCAATACGCGGTGATCGGCGTAAACAAAACGCTGGCCGAACTGCGCACTATTCAGGACTGGTTCCTGCGCTATCAGCTCACCAAGGCACACGGTGTATCCGAAGTGGCTTCCGTCGGCGNNGTGTCGGAAGTGGCTTCCGTCGGCGGCTTCGTGCAACAGTATCAGGTGGTGGTCGATCCAGCGAAGCTGCGCGCTTATGGCATCAACCTGATGAAAGTTACGCAGGTAATTCGCGACTCCAACCGCGATGTGGGCGGGCGCGTGGTGGAAATGGCCGAGACCGAGTACATGGTGCGCGGCAGGGGCTATCTGCGCGGCAAAGGCGACATCGAGAATCTGGTAGTGAAATCAGAGAAAGGCACGCCGGTGCTGATACGCGACATCGCGCGGGTCGAGCTGGGGCCGGACGAGCGGCGCGGCCTCACCGAATTGAACGGTGACGGCGAAGTGGTGTCCGGTATCGTCATGGCGCGCTTCGGCGAAAATGCATTGGAAGTAATCAGCAACGTCAAAGCCAAGATCGCCGAGATCGCGCCCGGTTTGCCGGAAGGAGTGACCATACAGCCGGTGTATGACCGTTCCGATCTGATCCACCGCGCCATTGAAAACCTGAAAGGCACGCTGCTTGAGGAAAGCATCATAGTCGCGCTGGTGTGCATGGTGTTTCTGATGCATGTACGCAGCGCGCTGGTAGCCATTGTGATGCTGCCCGTCGGCGTGCTGATCGCCATCATCGCCATGCGCGTATTGGGGATGAATTCCAACATCATGAGTCTGGGCGGAATTGCGATTGCCATCGGCGCGATGGTGGACGCGGCCATCGTGATGATTGAGAACGCGCACAAACATCTGGAGCGACTCAAGGAAGGCGAATCGCGCTTCGAAGCCATGTTGGCAGCGTGCAAGGAAGTCGGCTCCGCGCTATTTTTCTCGCTGTTGATTATCACCGTGTCGTTCCTGCCGGTGTTCACGCTAGAGTCGCAGGAAGGACGGATGTTTTCGCCGCTTGCCTTTACCAAAACCTTCTCCATGGCGGGGGCGGCGTTGCTGTCCGTCACGCTGGTTCCGGTGCTGATGATGCTGTTCATTCGCGGCAAAATTATGCCGGAATCAAAGAATCCGCTGAACCGCTTTTTGATCTGGATTTATCGCCCGATGATCGCGGCGGTAATGCGCCGGAAAAAAACAACCATCGCCGCCGCGCTGATGGTGCTGGGTATTTCCATCTATCCGGCGACCAAGCTGGGTTCGGAGTTCATGCCGACGCTGAACGAGGGCACGCTGCTGTATATGCCCGCTTCCTTGCCTGCCATGTCCATTACCAAGGCGGCGCAACTTTTGCAGACACAGGACAAGATCATCAAGAGTTTCCCCGAAGTGGAATCGGTATATGGCAAGGCGGGACGCGCGCAGACGGCCACCGATCCGGCTCCGCCGGAGATGTTCGAAACGGTAATCAATCTCAAGCCGCAGGAGGAATGGCGTAGCGGCATGACCACCGACAAGCTGATCGCGGAGATGGATAAGGCACTACAGATTCCGGGGGTTGCCAACTCGTGGACCATGCCGATCAAGGCGCGCCTCGACATGCTCGCCACCGGCATCCGCACGCCAATCGGCATCAAGGTGTTCGGCAAGGATCTGGAAGGGATCGAGCGGGTGGCCAAGGAGATTGAGGCAGCGGTGAAGAATGTGCCGGGCACCACCAGCGCTTTTGCCGAGCGCATTACCGGCGGCTATTACCTCGACATCGTGCCGGATCGGGAAGCGCTGGCACGCTACGGCATGGCTATAGGCGACTTGCAGGATGTCATCTCCACCGCACTTGGCGGCGAGACGGTGACTACCACGGTGGAGGGGCGCGAACGCTTCGGTGTGATCGTGCGTTATCCGCGCGAATTGCGCAGCGACCCGCAGCAGATCGCGCGCGAGGTGCTGATACCCAGCATGGAGGGCGCGATGATCCCGTTAGGCCAACTGGCCAAAGTGGAAGTGGTCAAAGGCGCGCCCGCCATACGCACCGAGAACGCGCTGCTCTCCGCCTACATTTTTGTGGACATCCGTGACCGTGACATCGGCTCTTATGTGGCCGAAGCGCGCAAAACAGTATCCGATCAGGTGAAGTTCCCGCCCGGTTACTACGCCACCTGGAGCGGGCAATTTGAATACATGGAGCGTGCCACGGCCAAGATGAAGATCGTCATTCCGATCACCTTGCTCATCATCTTTTTACTGCTGTATCTCAATTTCAAGCGCATCACGGAATCGCTAGTCGTGATGCTGTCCGTGCCCTTCGCGCTGGTCGGCGGGGTATGGCTAATGTGGCTGCTCAATTACAACATGAGCGTCGCGGTCGCGGTGGGCTTCATCGCATTGGCGGGCGTGGCCGCAGAGACGGGGGTGGTAATGCTGATCTATCTGGAAAAAGCATGGCAGGAAGTTCAGTCACGCTGTGCCAGCGAAGGCCGCCAACCGACCTCAAGCGACCTGCACGCCGCCATCATGGAAGGCGCGGTGGAACGTGTGCGCCCGAAGATGATGACCGTGGTGGCAATCATGGCCGGACTGTTGCCCATTCTGTGGAGCAGCGGCACCGGCTCGGAAGTGATGCGCCGCATCGCCGCACCGATGGTGGGCGGCATGATCTCTTCCGCAGTGCTGACGCTGCTGGTGATCCCGGTGATCTATGCGTTAATCAAACAACGTGAAGTAACACAAACCACATCCAGCAACGTGCGAAAGGAGTAGCAAGATGCGTAAAGTGACTATATTGATAACCCTGTTGATGTTGAGCGACTGCATGTGGTCGCATAACGGCATGAACCATGGTGATGACCGGGACTGCAACAGTAGCTCTCATCAAAAATAAGATTGTGATGTAACACAGTCAGAGCGCGGTCGGCCAATGTTGCATTGGTCGGCAGCCATCGAAGCAATATTATTGATTCAATTTTTTGAAAGGAGGTGTCCGACCGCACATGATGAACTGTTCGTTGCAGCACATTTATTTAACCCTAATTTTTTGGAGAACCAAATGAAACTGAAGACAACGCTACTCGCTGTTACCTTGGCCGCATTTGCTGCATCTACTGCATTTGCCGCTGATGAAGCCATGACCAAGAAAGCCGCACCTGCCACAGAAAAAAAGGCTGATGAAACGAAACCGGTGAAAAAACACAATCATGCTGCAGAAAAAAGCGGTATGCCTGCCCCTGAAGCTACTGGTGGTAAGAGTCATGCTGAAACCATGGATAAAAACATGCCGATGCATGATCATACGCAAGATCGTCATTGAAAAATCCAACTCGGTGGCGCGAAAAAGAGAAGCTATGCTCCTTTCCGCGCTTTGAGTGCGTTATGAGAACCCGGTTTTCTTTGTTTGAAAACCGGGTTTTTACTTGGCTGTTAAAGTATATTTTTTAAAGCTATTGAATCTTAGGAGTACATGATTCCTTGTTTCGAAAATTGCGATCAGCGTATTGGTCGGTGCGATTGTTTATTACCGGAAAAGCTGGCGAAGCGTGTAGTGCGGTGCCGACTTATTTTTCCAGCGTTACCCTACTTCTGCTACTTGATTCCACAAGCATATTCCCATATGTCTTCCAACATGCTGTTATGGGAAACCGGTTTCTTTGCCATGGGAACAGAGTCGGAATAAATCGCTTTTCCATTTCCCATATTCTCTGCGTGCAAAGCGGTATACAAAATCTTTACTTGCTTGTCTTTGCAGTCGAAATCCTGTTGAGACTTTATCGACAAATATGTTTGACCGTCTGCTGCTTGAGCTTGGGAAAAATCCAAAATCGTCCAGACTATTATTCCGTACTTTTTCCTGAAAACAGTGTCCGTATTGACGTATGAAACAGCCGAATTATCGTGACTAGTTCCAACCTTGACCCACTCCGCCAATGCATTGCTGCTGACAAAAGCTAATAGAACCAACAAAATCACTCTACGCATAATTATCCCCGAGATTTTCTGCTTTGCGCAATCTATGTTCACTCTTAACTTTATTCAACATCTAAAAACATTCTGGCTGCCCGTTTCTCCACATGCAAAACCACACTGCCACAAATTGAAATTACCGAACTAGATGCCTATGAAACAAACGACAGGACAACACGATTTTATTCAACAAAAAATATCAGCAAATTCGCCCAAGCTTTCAAATATCGAGCCAACAAACAATCGACACTCTGCGCTTGAGCGGCTCCTTATCTAATAAGGAACTGAGTTATTACTTTTGCTGTTGTTGCTGTTGCTGGCGTTGCTGTTCTTCTTGTTGTTTAGCTGCCGCAGCCGCTGCATTTCTCTGTGCGGCACGTTCGGCACGGAACCTTTTCAATTCAATCTCTTCTTTTCTGGCTTGCTCTTGCAGTGCATGGTCACGATCTCGTTGATCTTCGGCCGCCTTTTCCGCATCAAGCCGCTTTTGAAATGCCGGGCTTCTAGTTGGCTGCGCAGCCTGATCATTGGAAGTATCCGCAGCACTGGCAATTCCGGAGAACGCAGACAGAGCTAACCCCACGCACAGTCCAGATACTAAAAGTAGCGGACTCTTGGAAATGATGCCGCTATGCTTGGAAATGGTTTGTTGATTGACTTTGCTCATACTATTTCTCCTTAGTGAAGATAAAATTAAAATATTTGAATAAATGGAATATGCATTCTGCTTCCGAATATCTTCAATGTCTTCTCGACGCTAGCGGGAAGGTATCCGAAGATTATGACATAAACAGGCAGCATGGCTCTCCACTAGTACATATCGGCAACATTTATCAATTCTTTAGCACTAAACGCGAAAATATTTCGTGTCGCTAAATATATGTCTTCTAGATAAACCAAACCGAGATTTTGGAGGTCATCTATTCAATCCGCATGATTTCTTTCAACAGCGGCACTGATGCCGCACGCTTTTTCAAACGCAGGCAATGTGCATCCAGTTCGTCCAGCACGCTCAGCAGATAAGGCAAGTCGCGCCGACCATGCCGCAACATATAATGAGTCACCTCATTGGGCAGCTCAAAACCACGGGCAAGTGCATGCTGATGCAAGGCTTGGGTTTTTTCTTCATCATTCAGGGCGTGGACTTGATACACCAAGCCCCAACCAAGACGAGTACGCAAATCATCTCGCAAATTTAAATGAGCGGGAGCTGCATTGCCGCTCACCAACAGCATGCTCCCGCTTTCGCGCAAACGGTTATACAGGGCAAACAATTCAATCTGCGCCTCGTCATTCAGGCTTTCAACATTGTCTACGGCCACCACTTGGGCAAATTCCGGCACTGCGCCGCTGCCATAAACAGCCGAGAGGCCGCTTGCCCTCGCGCGCTCGACCGCAGCCTGCAGTAAATGGCTTTTGCCGCTGCCCGCTTCGCCCCACAGATAGATTCCCCGCTCTCCCCCCGTGCTGGAAAGTGCGTGGCGCAAGGCCGCATGCAATTCCAGATTCCGGCCAATAACAAAGTTATCCAAAGTCGGAATCCATTGCGGTGCAATACCTAAAAGCAGTTGATTCATAATCAATTCCGGTAAAAAACTAAAATGCAACATGTGCAGCAAAGCGAGGCGGAGTCATTTCAGGTAGAATTCGGCCTTCATAATTGCCGATACTGAAGGTCGGCACTTTATCCCGAAGAAAGCGAGAACTCAACTTGAGCACCACTTCCAACAGCCTTTCCTACCGTGATGCCGGTGTCGATATCGACGCGGGCGACCAGTTAGTCGAGAACATCAAACCGTTTGCCAAGCGCACTATGCGCCCCGAAGTACTTAGCGGCATTGGCGGTTTCGGTGGTTTGGTCGAAATTTCCAAGAAATTTAAAGAGCCCGTGCTGGTATCCGGCACCGACGGCGTGGGCACCAAGCTCAAACTCGCCTTTGAATTGAATCGCCACGATACCGTCGGCATCGATCTGGTCGCAATGAGCGTGAACGACATTCTGGTGCAAGGCGCGGA
>PLYB01000256.1 GCA_003151655.1 Gallionellaceae bacterium
TCCGGGCTTGTATGATTCTACCTGCACTCTTTAGGTGCCGGGGTGGAGGGACGATCCGGGCTATCTGCCAATGTTTCGGACAGACTCACGTAGCCATGTCCCCACCCTGTCTTCACCAACGTCGATTTGGGATGCAGCGGCAGACTCACCTGACCGCCGATAGATACAAGCTAACGTCACGAAGACAGCCTCCCCCAGCACGCCAGAGTGTACTGCGCTGACACCGACTTTTCCACTGCGACGCGTATCGTGCAGGCAACCTCTTAATCGCCGTGGATCAAGGAGCCAATCATGTCTGATTATCCAACCCCCATCATCTTCGGTGCCGATGTCAGCAGCACGGAAATCGTCGTTGCCAGCGCCAACTCAAAACAGGTCGTGATGACCATCGCCAACAACCGCAAGGCGATTAAAGCGTGGTTATCGCAACTTCCCAAGGATGCCGTGATCGGGATGGAGGCAACCGGCCACTATCATTGCACGCTCGCCGATTGTGCGGCACTGCGAGGCCATCGTGTCTACGTCATCAACCCGAAGCATTTGTCGCTTTACGCCAAGGGCGTTGGACAGCGTGGAAAAACCGATCCGCTCGATGCCAGCGTCATCGCGCGGTATGTGGCGAGGGAAGGTGACCGGTTGCATCCCTATACCGTGCCAACCGCCACGCAGCGCACGTTACGCAACTTGCTGAGCCAGCGCGCGGGCATCGTCAAACATTGTGGGGCGATTCGCCAGTGCCTGCGGGCAACCGAATCCATCGGTGGCGCAACATTGAAGCGCGCCCACAAAAAAGCCTTGTGCGGCCTGCAAGCGCTGATTGCAGAAATCGATGTCCAACTCCTTGCCGCAATAAAACAGGATGCGCCTCTCGAACAAAAGTGCGCAATGTTACAGACGATTACGGGCATCGGTTTGCTCAATGGCCTAGCACTAACGCATCGTTTCAATCGTACACCGTTCGCCAATAGTGACGCCGTGGTGGCCGCATATGGACTGGACCCGCGCCCGAAAGACTCCGGCAACAAGGTAGGCAAACGGCATCTGACCAAACAGGGCAATGCCGAAGATCGGCGACTGATTTACCTAGCCGCTCAAAGTGCGGCTAAAACCAAAACCTTCAAGCCGCTGTATTTCGCGTTGCAGGCAAAGGGGTTTCCACCACTGAAGCCATCGTCATAATCGCCCGCAAGCTGCTTCGTATTGCCTTTGCCGTGTGGACTTCCAACAAACCTTTTAACCCGGATAAACTCGGATTCATGGCTTGCAAAAAACCATAGGATCTACGCTAGCTCCGCACTTTCCATCGCATCAGCCCAGTCATGCGAATAATGAATGATTGCTTATGCATCAACAGCAACCATCGAGAAATGTGAACTCCCACACCGCCTATGTGTTCTAACGTCAGCAAAGAATATTTGAAGTCGTTATACTTACAACTCAACCAAGCAACATTTTAATGAAATCATGGGTAGTGTTTTCGCCAACGTAAAGCCAGAAATTCTCCTCTGGGCGCGGGAGTCGGCAGGTTTTTCACTGTCTGAGACGGCTATTGCTATGGGCAAGAGCGAAGATGCACTTTCCAGTTGGGAAGAAGGAGTTGCCGCGCCCACAATTCCCCAGCTTAGAAAACTTTCCCAGCTCTACAAACGCCCTCTCGGTGTTTTTTACCTGCAAGAAGTGCCTAAAGGCTTTCAGGTCATAAGCGACTTCCGTCGGCTTCCCAGTGGACAGCCGAGACATTTTTCTCCCGCGTTAACACAAGAAATTAGAGTCGCTCACCAACGACGCGAGCTGGCACTAGAGTTGTTGTCAGATTTGGATGAAGAACAAAAACCGTTCGGGCTTTCCTTCGAACTCACCATTGATCCTGAAATAGCAGGGCAAATGGTGCGTGAGTTTCTCGGATTTTCCATGACCGATATGGACGCATATCCCGGAGACGCTTCAGGGCGTAAGGGTTTCAACGCATGGCGCCAGCGCATAGAAAATGTTGGCGTGCTGGTATTTCAAGCTGCGCGCATCCCCTCTGACGAAGCCTCTGGATTTGCCTTGGCTTATGACGTGCTGCCTGCCGTTGTTATTAATCGTAAAGATGTTCCGGTACGTCGCCTGTTTTCCCTGGCGCACGAGTTCGTACACTTGGCGCTGCGTAAAAGTGGGGTGTCCGACCTTGACATTGAAGCGAAGCGCCCAGCAGAAGACAGCAACATCGAAGTGTTTTGCAACCGCGTGGCCGCTGCCGCCCTGATGCCTGCGCAAATTTTCATAGCCGAGCCGACCATTGCCGCACATGGAACGGCAATGAGCTGGACGGATGAGGAGATTGCCACCTTAGCGAATCGGTACAACGTCAGCAGGGAAGCGACTCTGCTCCGACTGCTTACGCTTGATCGCACAACACGCAATTTCTATCAAGCCAAGCGTAATGAATACGCAGAAGAATTCCGCCGTAACAAAATGCTGGAACGTGATTCTTCACCTTCCAAACCAATACCCAGAAATATGCCGCAAGAGGCATTAAGCAATTTCGGACGACCGTTTGTGGAAATGGTATTGGGCAGCTATTATCAGGATCGCCTCACCCTTAGCGAAGTATCAGGATACTTGGGCCTGCGAACGCAGCATGTCGAAAAGCTTCAGTCCAAGCTTGGGGCTTTCTGATGGCGAATAGAAAAGCGCGTTACAGCATCGACACAAGTGCGCTTATCCACGCGTGGCGGCGGGCTTACCCACCTAAAAACTTCCCTCGCTTTTGGGCAAAGATAGAAGATTTAATTGATGCGGGGGTAATCCTCGCATCGGTTGAAGTGCTAAACGAACTTAAAAAGAAAGACGATGAAATTCACGACTGGTGCAACAATAGGCCAGACGCATTTTGCGTTGAAATCGATGATGATATGCAGGAGCATCTGGCGCATATCATGGGGACATATCCACGCCTTGTGGATACGGTGAAGGGGCGTTCAGGCGGCGACCCTTTTGTTATTGCACTTGCCCGCTCTCACATGCCCTCACCACTGACGGTAATCACACAAGAAGGGTTCGGAAAAAAGAATAGCCCGAAAATTCCCGATGTATGTAAAGCTGAAAAAATCCTGTGCATAAACCTGGTCGAACTTATTCAAGCCGAGGATTGGCGATTTTAGCCTGACGCCCGCGCGGCAATGAAAATGGTATGTGATAATAAAAGACCTGACACCGCGATTTTTACTTGATATCCATCCTGCTGCGCTGAATCACAATTCGAGTACTTGATATGAACAAAATTATAGACTTTTTCAAAGATAATCAATGGGTTTTACGAGTCGGTTGGGTGACTGCTTTGATAACGTGGCTACAAAGCGCGTCTAATCTGCCTAATTGGTTAATGGTAGCCGGGGGAATATTAATAGCGTTATTGCTACTTGTGATGCTTATTTTTTGGAAAAATTCTTATGGGAAAAATAGCTATACCGCCGATGAAATTGACGGCTATAGGTGGATATGGAACTACGATAACGCAAAAGGAATAGAAGATTTAAGCTTGTGCTGTAGTCAATGTGGCGCGCAACTATTGCCCCAAAATTATGTTCATCCGCGTTCACCAGAAGGATATGCGATAGAGAATCGTTATAGTTGTATCTGTTCTAATTCAAAATGCAAAAAATCTTACGAATTTAGTCGTGACATAGGAAGATTTAAAAAGGATGTTGAAGTTATCATTCTGGCAAAGCGTAATAACGGCGCTTGGAAAGCAGCAAAAAAAGAAAATTACCGGAAGGAACGCGAATTCAAGAAATATTTTTGTTAGCGCTACACATTCCCCAACCATGCTTTCACTTACCCCGCCAAACCCAACCAGATAAGGATTCCAGCCGCGCTTTGCGCTCCAATGTCAGACTTTCTTTTGATGTTCGTTGGATTTTCACCCATTCACCGACTTGATATCCATCTGCCGTTTTGTAATCGCGAGGAACCTTGACATGCCCCTCTCGCTCTGCGAATTCCTTGAGGTAGCGAAAACCTTTTTCCCATTTAGCCGAAAAAGCATCCCAACTCCAACCGGGTAAGGCTTCCAGCCGCGCCTTGTATCCCGCTGACATGCTGTCATTGTTGCTTCGCTGACTACGCACCCATTGACCAAGAGGGTAACCATTTGCCGTTTTATATAACGTAGGAACGAGGCAATGCCCCTCTTGATCGGCGAATATCATTAGGTTGCGAAAGCCTTCTTCCCACATATCCGAAAAAGGATTCCAACTCCAACCGGGCAAGGCTTCCAATTGAGCTTTTCGCACCGGCGACATGCTGTCTTTTGTCATTCGCTGGTGACTTACCCAACCACCGAGTCGATAGCCATCTGTTGTTTTATATCGTCCAAGAACCGTACTATGTCCCTCTTGCTCTGCGAATTCCTTGAGGTAGCAAAATCCTTCTTCCCATTGATCCGCAATTGCATCCCAACTCCAACCGGGCAAGGCTTCCAGCCGCGCCTTGTGAACCGCTGACATGCTGTCATTGTTGCTACGTTGACCACGCACCCACTGACCAAGGCGGTAGCCATTTCCTGTCTTGTAAACGTAAGGAACTCTGGCATACCCATCACGTTCTGCAAACTCCTTGAGATAGCGAAATCCTTCTTCCCACATATCTGACAAAAGATCCCAACTCCAATCGGGCAAGGCTTCCAGCCGTGCTTTACGCTCCGATGACGTTTTATCTTTTCTTGCTCGTTGTTTACTTACCCAGCGACCGAGTTGATAGCCATCTGCCGTTTTGAAGTCTTGAGGAGTTTTGACGTGCCCCTCACGCACTGCGAATTCTTTAAGATGGCGAAATCCTTCTTCCCATTTATCTGACAAAGCATCCCAACTCCAACCGGGTAAGGCTTCCAGCCGTGCTTTGCGCTCTGGTGACTTCTTGTCTATTTTTGCTCGTTGCGTTACAACCCAGCCACCGAGTCGAAATCCATCTTCCGTTTCAAATAGCACAGGAACGAGGCAATGCCCCTCTCGTTCCGAGAATTGCTTGAGGCAACAAAATCCTTCTTCCCAATTATCTGAACGCACATCCCAACTCCAACCTGGCAATGCTTCCAATCGTTTTCTGCGTACCAGTGACATACTGTCTTTTGTTGTTCGTTGGGTATTTATCCATATGCCAACTCGATATCCATCTGGCGATTTGTAATCTTGAGAAATTTTGACATGCCCTTCACGCTCTGCGAATTCATTAAGATAACGAAATCCTTCTTCCCATTTATCTGTCCAATAATTCCAACTCCAACCGGGTAATGCTTCCAGCCGTGCTTTGCGCTCTAGTGATATGTTGTCTTTTTCTGTTCGTTGTTTACTTACCCAGTTACCAATTCGATAGCCATCTGCCGTTCTGAAATCTTTAGAAACGCTGGCGTGCTCCTCACTCTCTACGAACACCTCCAACAACCCAAACCAAAAGTTCCAAGATGCCGTGACTTGCTCAACCAGATAGGTACGCAATGCGCTACTAAAATTCGCATCCACCGTAGCAGGTAAATCAATGCTGATTTTGTTGAGGTCACTTGCATTGAAAGCCGAACCCAACTTTCTACCCATCTCAGTTCTAATCTGATCCAGCTCGCAAGCCAGCACATCGTCATGCGCTTTCAACGCATTCAGCACATCCCAAACAGGTTTGAAGTTGCTCGCCTCAATCGTGTCTTCTGCATTTTGTCCGGCGGCTATAAACACCGGCAATACAATGGTGCCGACTTTCTTGTC
The DNA here is from genome assembly GCA_003151655.1 of Gallionellaceae bacterium. GTDB lineage: Bacteria > Pseudomonadota > Gammaproteobacteria > Burkholderiales > Gallionellaceae > PALSA-1006. The sequence goes on from PLYB01000256.1 coordinate 5,739, forward strand.
CGGACTCAGGCGTATGGCGCGGCCCACGGCTTGGATGATGTCCACTTGGCTACTGCGCGGGTCGATGAACGCGACACCATCGAGTGACGGCACATCCACACCTTCGGACAGGCAGCGCGCATTGCTCAGCACTCCTCGTTCGTCTGCGTTTAGTCCTTTGAGTTGGTCAAGCTTGATCTTGCGTTTGTTGGCGGGCATGTTGCCGGAGACGAAGTCGGTGCGCAGGGTTCCGCTGGGGCGATGTTCGTCGCTGATCCACTGCATGGTGTTTTGCATGTCGGTGGTGAAAGCTTCGGCGCGGTTGACGCGGCTGTGGAAGCTGATGATGCGCTTGAGGTCGTAGTCTTTGATGGCTTTGAGCAGGCCGATCTGGGCGGCGAGCGATTCGCTGTCGGTATCGATTCCCGTGCCGGTGGTTACTAAATCTCGGTTGGCAATCCACTGTGCGATGGTGGGATCGTCCACGCCGATAATGACGACGCGGTAATCGGTGAGCAGTTTGCGTTCGATGGCTTTGCCGAACGGCAGGGCATACAACACTTCGCCAAACAGGGCGGCGTTATCCATGCCGACGACTTCGACACCGCGATCTTCGGCAGCTTTATGCACGGTGCTGGAGTAAGTGCGCGGGGTGGCGGTGGCGAACAGGCGCTTGGCGCTGCGTATCTGGGCGTTGTCGAGGATGGCGGTGAAGTCGCTGCCGACCTTGCCTGCGCAACGGTGGGCTTCGTCTGCGATAGCAAGATCGAATGCTGGAATACTTGGATCGGTTTGGGCTGCGGCAACAACCAGTGAGGATTGGTAAGTGGAGAAAACTACGCGGTTGCCTGCACCGCTAAGAAAGCGCTTTACTTCGACGGCATCCGAGGTAACGGGAAAGGCCAAGTCCCCGACACTGTGAATAGCTTCGTCGTTGCCCTTGGTGCCGACGGTTTGATCCGAGCAAACGCACAGCACTTCAAACGGGGTGGCAGCGGCGAATGTCCATTCGCGCAGGGTTTGTGCCAACAGGCCGAGCGACGGCAATAAAACCAGTGTGCGAGTTGAATTGAGTGCTTCTTTAATCCAAAGCGTAGTGTAAGTCTTGCCGGTGCCGCAAGCCATGATGAGCTGGCCACGGTCGGCAGTTTGTAGCCCTTGCACAACAGCGGTTCGGGCATCGTTTTGGTAGTCTTTGGGCGTGGGTGGTGCTTTGCGTTTTGCTCGCGGCAGTGCTTCAAAACTGGCAGGATAGTCCAGTGCGGATTTATCGAAGTCGGACAGCAGAAAACGTACGACCGGTTTTTCCTGTGCATCGCAGACTTGCCTGGCGTTGTTGCCGATGCGGTCAGTGGTGGCGATCAGCAGGCGGTGCTTGATTTGCGGCCTGTTCGATTCGCTGAGAAATTTATCGACATCGTGTTTGGTAATGTCGTAGTCGGGCGAGTAGCATTTGGCTTGCACCGCCCAGTGGTCGCCGTTCTTGTGCTGAAACACCAGATCAATACCGCAGTCCGCACCCCAGCGCCCCGGCCATTCATCCCACAGCCACACCTGATCAACTTGCGTCGCCCATTCTGGGTCGGCTTTCAGGAACCATTTGACGAAGTGCTCGAACTGTTTGCCACGTTTGAGTGAATCGGGGTCGAGGCTGGTGTAGAAATCGGAGAATGGGACGAGCATTGAATGATGATTAGCTGGGTACAAAGGTGAAATGTAGAACTGACCTACACAAGTGTCAAATTTTGAGGCACGTCTAACTCTATTTACGGACATAGCCTACTTTTCAGGCGCTGACCGCCTCTTGCCGAATTGGCGCATCCAGCAGCAGAACGTAACGGCGCAATAACCAAGTGCAGCGCTCGAACAGTGCCGTCGCTGAAAATACCGATTGCTGGACTTCCGCTGCTACAGCGATTTCGCCTCCCTGCATCCGTCGCCTTATCGAGTCCATCAGTTCCGAACGGTCATGGGTCAGCATACGCAGCATATCGAGATCATCGGCATCCGGCTGTTTGGCTACATCGGCGAGTGTCTCCAGCATCATATGCAGACTCTCGACCAAGTTGTTGATCAGTGTGCGCACCTCGCCTGCATGTGAATTACTGTTGGCAACCGTAATCAATTCGATGAGCGACTCTTGTAGCGAGCCCAGCAATTCGTTGCGATCACGCAGTACGATGGTTCTTTCGAGCACTTCGCGGCTATTGTTGCGATCCGCCAGATCGGTCAGAAACTGATCGCATTGGCGCAAAATATTGCGCTCGGCAGGATGGAGTACTTCGGCTGCGGGGCTCGTTTCGCTCACATCTTCGCGCAACGAAGCGAGATAATCAGGCAAGCTGGTGAGCAACCGTTGCTGCTCTTTGTCGACAAGTAACAGGGCACTTTCCGGTTCCGCCAATGCCTCGTCGTACAGATAGCGGGGGCGCCCGAGCGTTTCCTCATCGGAGGGCGGGGCGTGACGCTCTATTAAACGTTCGACGGGGTGATGTGCCAGTCGCATCGATAAATCCGAGGCAATTTGCAAAAGCACATAAACCGCCGCCAACTGGGCAGACGGCGACAGCCCGGCTTGATGCATGGCTGCCGGAATATAGCCCATGCCACTAGCCCAGTCGGCCAGAAACAACAGTAGCATGACAATTACGCCAAGTCCCTTGAGTGCAATCTGATACAGGATAAGCTGGCGTGCGCTGCCCGTGAGTCGTCCCGCCAAAGTCCATGCCGATAACGCCGAACCGAGTCCTGCGCCCAGCACGATCATGGCACCGCTTTCGAAGATCAGCAGGCCGGAAGCCGCCATAGCCATGGCGACCACCGTGATGGTTGTAGAGGACTGCGCAAGCATTGCCACGCCGACCCCGGCGATAAAACTCACTATGGGATACTGCGCGGAGTAGCCGATGAAAACTTTAAACCAGTCTGCGCCTTTCAGGATCGAAGAAGCGGCCTTGATAAAATCTATTCCCAGAAATAGCAGCCCTATACCGAGCAGCGCCCCTACCGCATGACGGTAACGGGAAGACTGGTCAAGATTGAGGTAATAGGTAACACCGGTGACTCCGATCAACACCAGCACCAACAGATGCATGTTCAGTGCGGCCACGATGACCAGCATAGAGGTGCCGATATTAGCCCAGCGGATGACCGGAAATGCGCGCTTGATTTCGATTGTGCCTGCGGTGACCAGAGCGACCAGAACATAGGTGACGGCGTTCACACTTTGCATGATGGCACCGGCGGCGAGGCCAAATAAGGCAACGGTTCCTTTGCCTGATACAGCGCGTGTTATCAGCATGCGCATCCGCCGACCCGCAAGTTGTTTCAAGTTGGTGCCTATCAGCCGGATGCCGATGAAAAAAAGCCCCAGTCCTGAAAAGATGCTTGCGAAAATTTCCATGCTATTTCCGCCCTTTGGTGTTCCCGATTTCGGGCAAGGAAATAAATGCAGCTTCTGGCATTATGATTAGGGTATCAGGGGATAATTCCGCATAGTACGAATCTAGCGTTCGCTAATCGTTCGCTTGCCATGATGTCCGATTTAGAGGAATAGAGCTTGGTGATTATCTGGCTTACTCTACGCTCTGCCAAATGACCGCAGGCCATCCTTGGGAGCGTTGCAGTAAAGCTTGGGTGACAACCTGAGAATTGTTTACCGATGCTCGACCTGTTACCCAGAAAAAATAACTGCTGACCGAGATATCCAAATCTGAGACAACTATTGAACTGTTGGGCAGGCGTTGGCGAAAGTCGGAGATGTCTTTAAAGGGATTGCCGCGTCGCTGTTGCACTAGGATGCGGGCATCGGATAAGGACATATTTTGTGCAATGGATGCCAGCACCTCGGCGGGCGCAAAGTTGACATTGATGACACCGACAGTTGGCAGTACCGAGACAAACGGTTTCAGTCGGGCAATAGTTTGGCTATCAAATCCCTTTATGCGAGCTAATTCACCCAATTCCACCATCGGACGATTGGCGGTGAGATAGGGATGGGGAAGAGATTGGTAATATCCATCCTCGGCACCGCCAGCAGGTTGGGTATCACTATCGGCATCTATCCAGTCAGCCAGTGCAACGGCTAACCCTGCCGGTAAATTTAGGAAGGACAACAGACGTTGAAATTTTATTATATCGGGCGGGCTGCTGGCACCATTGCGCACGACACTGTTGAGATTGAACAAGCCCTGACGATCTTCGATGAGGCCGATCACCTCACCGTTTTCAACAGGCATAGAAGGTAATTGCAATGTCCATATTTCATTCTCATGGTCGATTGAGCTGGACGCTGCATCATCGGCCAGTACTGCTCTCGCCCAATCGATGCCGGCGATACCAAGGCGCCTCGCCTGAGTATGATCGAATTGGGTTTCAACTTGACGTTGCCACAGACTTTGCTGCTGCGATATATAAACGGCGAGCGTGGTTGCCATTGCCACTATCAACATTACCAGAATGACGGCGACTCCCTGCTGTGCTGCTTTCCCTCCGTCAAAGATCGATGTGGAACGTAACAGATTATTTGTCTTCATTGCAGTGCAAATATCCGCGAAATTTTTTCACCACTGCTGAGAGTGAGACTCATCTCTACCGCAGAGGGAGTTACTGTGACAGCCGCAGAGGGCGGCCATAATTCCTGCCAATTATTAGCGCTATCCAGATAGCGCAACTTGAATTCGCTTACCCCTTCCAATAATGTATTGCGCGAGGGTGGGGTGTTCGGGGCTTGATCCAGTGCGGGCCAGAGTAACATGACAATTGAATTCTTTTCCAAGCGGTAAGCGATGCGCTGGGGAGGCAACATCTCGAAACCCTGATCGGTCAAGCCTGCACGGGTAAACGTGAGTTCGGCATCGTTCTCGCCCACTAAAACATTGTGTCCGATCCATTCCGGTGAATTGTTACTGGTTGAATCCCGCACTTGGCGATGCACTACCTGAGCAATGTCCAATTCGACGCGGGAAAAGAAAAATGCGAGGTGTTGCCACTTTCTGGTTTCTGCAGCAACGCGTTCGCGTGTTTGTAACACGGCATTCAATCCCCGATAACCGGCAACTGAAATTAAAGTCAGTATCACTAGTGCGACCAGCAGTTCGATCAGCGTGAATCCCCTATTTTTCTTGCGCATCATTTTCTGGGTACCTCGACCAGATAGCCGCTTAACCGCCTGAGTATATGCCCGGAGCTATCTGCCGGATCGGAAATACTGATCTCGATGCGCCGGAATGCCGGGTTAGGGGTGGTGATAATTTCCTCTTGCCATAGCAAACGAATACCCCCCTGAGTTTCTTCGCCATTTTGTATTCCGACGGAAATCCAGTCGCCACGGGCAGCGTGAAGTGCGAGATGGTTTTGTGCGACCCAGTCTGCCAGTACTCGTATGCGCATGTCTTCCGCGTGGTTGGTGGCGGCACCGGTCGCGCGTAACACAGCGGCAAGAGCAATCGCCAAAATGGCCAGTGCGACCAGAGTCTCCAGCAGTGTGAAACCCGCGTTGCGGGTAAAATTGTATTTACTGTGCCGCACGAGTAGAAGTCTCTGCCGACATATCATCCGGCTGTACGATTACTTCGCCATCGCTCTTGCCGATGACGGTGGTACTGGTGGAAGCATAGCTCATGCGTATACGAAAAGGCGGGGCGAATGCCGATGAGCTCAAAGCGAGTTGCTCGCCCGGTTTGAGCAGATGGTTGTCCACATTGATTTCACCGATCAGGATACCTTGAGGTAAGGTGCGGGGGCGAAATACGGTGTCATCTTCTATGCGCGCCCAGTCGTTGTAGTCATTTTTTTTCCAGAATAAGTAGCGGGTGTTTTCCGTAGACCATGCCATCGAGCGCCCGCTGGATCTGGCTTCCAATCCGGCATTTTCGAGTAGCAAGGCAAGCCGGGCGGCTTCTTCGCGCAGCATGGTGCGGTCATCCGGCATCAGTTGTACCACCACGATGCCTAGAGCTATCCCCATTACAACCAAAACGACAAGTAGCTCGACAAGGGTGAAACCTTGCTGAATTCTGAGAAGCTTAGGGAGACGAAAATTCATTTATAAAGTGCGTCACACCAACCCATCCCCCTCCTAGCCTCCCCCTTGAAAGGGGAGGAACTATATTCCCTCCCTTTCAGGGGGAGGGTGGGGGTGGGTTGAGTATTGGAGACGAGATAAAAGGTATTTTGAGAATTTTCAACTCTCTTAGAAAGTGAAACGTGCAGAGACGGGCTCGTGCTCATCAATGCTTACAGCTCCCATGAGCCAATATCCGCATCGCTGCCTTCCCCTCCGGCGGCACCATCCGCGCCCAGGCTGATGATATCGATTTCGCCATGTGTGCCGGGTTGCAGATATTGATAAGGGTTGCCCCACGGATCTTTTGGAAGTTTTTCCAAATAACCATTCCCTTTCCAATTGGGCGGAACAGGTGCGCTGCTAGGTTTTTTTACCAGTGCTTGCAGGCCTTGCTCGGTCGTGGGATAGCGCATATTGTCAAGACGGTAGAGCTTAAGCGCCTGAACGATGGAGCCGATGTCTTGCCTGGCCGCAGCAATTCGCGCTTCATCCGGGCGGCTCATCACCTTGGGAACGATCAAAGCAGCGAGTACACCGAGGATAACAATAACGACCATGACTTCGATGAGTGTAAAACCACGCAAATGAGAGGGGGTGTTTTTATAGATATTCATAAAATAGTTGAGAGTGGGTATTAATGAATGTGGCTGCCAGTGTATCAAAATAGATTGTAAAATAAACAGTTATTCGGAGATGAGGGAAATATTTCTATCGCCCTTTGTGTATACTAGTGCCCCAACTTGATTGGAGTGATATGAAGTCAGGAGAAGGAAGACTGGGAGTTCGGATAGAAATGCTCGGTACCCGATTGTTGATGGTTTTTTCACGCTTGGCATTTTCTTGGCGCGGGGTGGGTGCGCTAGTTGTTGGTGTATTGTTAGCCAGATGGACTTGGATATTATTTGCGCCGCACACGTTGGCGACTCTTCCGACCAAGTCCGATGCGGACGGCAAGGCTTCCGATGCAATTTTTGGTCTAAGTGCAGCTCCTGACACGGTAACAAAAAATGCTGATGCCGTATTGGGAAATGTGCATTTGGTTGGCGTGTTTACAGGAAAGCAAGGTTTTGCCGTGTTGAAACTGGATGAAAAGACACAGCGCGGCGTTGCTTTGGGCGAAGATATTGTCAAAGGAACGAAACTGGTTGAAGTAGAGGTCGATCATGTCATCATTGAACACAATGGCATACGCCAACGAGTGAGCCTGGAAAGTAAATCAACCAACAATAAAGGCATTGTGCCGGAATCGGCAGCATCAGTTTCTGGTGTTAAACAGGCGGTAGACACCTGGAACTTGGCACAACAAGAGATGCATAAAAAACAAGAGTCACCCCATGTTCACCAATAATCAAACAGTCTTCATGCCAGTTGTTATCAAGGATTATCAATGAGTCGAGTTTTACTCAAGTGGATGTTGCAGATATTTTTAGGTGCCGGGCTATTTTGTGCCGCGAATGCATTTGCTGCTGAGGAAAAGGTATCTCTCAACTTTGTGAATGCGGACATCGATGAAGTGGTGCGGGCAGTGTCGCATATCACTGGAAAAAATTTCCTGATGGATCCACGCGTGAAAGGCACGATCAATATCGTGTCGGCCACTCCGATTCCGGCCTCTTTGGCCTATGATACTTTACTGTCTGCCTTACGCATGCAGGGTTTTGCTGCGGTGGAAAATGATGGAATTACCAAGGTGATGCCCGAGGCCGATGCGAAGTTAAGTGTTGGGGCAGCAAACGATTTCAAGAACAGTGGAGATAAGCTGGTAACCCGAGTCTACATTCTCAAGAATGAGTCAGCGGTACAAATGGTACCAATTTTGCGTCCGTTGATCGCGTCTAATAACATTGTGGTGGCTTATCCGAACAACAATGCACTAGTGATAACCGATTATGCAAGCAATCTGAAACGCATCGAACAGATTATTGCGTCAATCGATCAGTCCACGGTGGAGGGGCCGGTCATCATTCCTGTCAAGTATGGCTCTGCATTGGATTTGGCTACGACCATCAATCGCCTCATGCAGGATGGCGCAGTTGTTGCTGCCGGTTCAACCGATGCCAGTCAACGTTTTACCTTGGTTGCGGATTCGCGCAGCAATTCGCTATTGCTGCGAACCGATAGTCCGGCACGGGTGATGCGGGTACGTGATCTGGTCGTCAAGCTTGATATCGCAGGTACTGCACCCGGCAACATGCATGTCGTGTATTTGAAAAATGCCGAAGCGGCAAAGATCGCGCAGACATTGCGTTCTGTGGTATCGGGAGATACATCGGCCATTGCCGCTGCACCAAGTGCAACGACAGGTGCAACTGGTACAGCAGGAGCAACAGGAACATTTGCTTCATCAGCGGGTTCAACGCCAACCGGGAGCGGTATTATTCAAGCCGATGTGGCATCAAATGCACTCATCATCACCGCGCCTGATGCGGTGTACAACAATCTACGAGCAGTGGTGGAAATGCTGGATGTACGCCGCGCGCAAATTTTTGTGGAAGCGCTGATTGCCGAAGTTACTTCGGATAAAGTGGCCGAGTTCGGCGTGCAATGGCAAGCGCTTAATGGCATCGGTAGCACGGGGAATCAACTTATCGGCGGAACTAACTTCGGCACGAGCTCCGGCAATATCCTAACGACGGCGGCAAATTTGGGCACGGTCGGGCAGGGCTTGAACGTGGGTATCGTTAACGGTACGACCACCATACCGGGGACCGGTACGGTGCTCAATATGGGCGCGTTGGCCAAGTTTCTGGAAAATGATAATAACGCCAATATTCTTTCCACACCGAATCTGCTGACACTGGACAACGAAGAAGCAAAGATCATTGTCGGTGAAAATGTGCCGTTCATCACCGGCAGTTATGCGCAGACCGGATCGACCACGACGGCCTCGCCTTTCCAGACTATCGAGCGCAAGGATGTGGGTTTAACGCTACGTATCAAACCCACAATACTGGAAGGTGGCACGGTGAAATTGCAGGTGTATCAGGAAGTCTCCAGTGTGAATAATCTGACCAATGCCGCAGGCATCATCACAAATACGCGCTCGCTGCAATCGGTTGTGCTGGTGGACGAAGGGCAGATTGTGGTATTGGGCGGTTTGATTCAAGATTCGGTTACGCAACAAGAAGATAAGGTGCCGCTGTTGAGTAGTATCCCCTGGTTGGGGAACTTGTTCCGTCATGAAATACGCCAGCGCACCAAGACTAATTTGATGATTTTTATTCGCCCCTATGTGTTGCGTACGGCGACCGCACCGAATATGTTGACTCAAGATCGTTACGACTATTTGCGCGGTGAACAGAAGGCGGGACAAGCCCTTTCGAGAACCGTTTTGCCGGATATGCCCGCACCGACCTTGCCGCCGCTGAACCAGAAATCTGATTCCTCCTTGAACCTGAAGACGGAACCAGCATTGAAGCCATCTTCCTCCAAGTGGGAGACTGGCTCTAACAGTTCTGTCCCGCTAACACCCTGAGCTCGCTGTGATGGATGCGCCGGTAGTACCACTCTCGATCAAGGCAATCGCAAAAAAAATTCCTTACCCATTTGCCAAGAGCAAGGGCGTGTTGTTGACGCACTTGGATGTAGACAGTGCCTCCATTGCGCTGCGTGCGGATGCGGTGGCTGAAACGCTGGCCGAAGTGCAGCGTGTGCTGGGCGTACCGTTGCGGGCAACGATGATCACGGTGGCAGAGTTCGATCAGGCGTTGGCGCGGGCTTATGCACAGGCGGAAGGTTCGGCAGCGGCGATGGTTGAAGATGTCGAGCAGGACATGGATCTGTCGCAACTGGTGCATGACTTGCCGCAGACCGAAGATTTGCTGGATGCAGAAAATGACGCGCCGGTCATCCGCATGATTAACGCGCTGCTGACGCAAGCGGTGCGCGAGAATGCTTCCGACATTCATATCGAACCGTTTGAAACACGCTCGGTGGTGCGTTTTCGCATCGACGGCACTTTGAAAGATGTGATCGAGCCGCACCGCGCTTTGCACGCTGCGATGGCCTCGCGCATCAAGATCATGGCTGAACTCGACATCGCAGAAAAGCGCCTGCCGCAAGACGGGCGTATTACCCTGCGCTTGGCCGGACGTCCGGTGGATGTGCGTGTCTCGACCTTGCCGACCGGGCACGGCGAGCGCGTGG
>PLYB01000019.1 GCA_003151655.1 Gallionellaceae bacterium
GGGTATGAATGGCAGCAGGCCAAACACCATCAGATTATCAGCGATTCGTTAATGCGAGTTTATCGAGGTGAGTGCAAGAGACTGATAATCAACATTCCACCCCGCTATAGCAAAACGCAAATGGCGGTAATTGGATTCATGGCATGGACTATTGGACATCATCCTGATAGCGAATTCATCCACACCAGCTATAGCGGACGATTGGCCACTGGCAATAGCTGGCAAACCAGAGAAATGATTACCCACGATGCCTATCGTAAAATATTCCCCTCGGTTGCTTTGCACATGGATAGCAAGGCCAAAGATGAATGGAGAACGTCCTCGGGCGGATGTGTTTATGCTGTGGGTGCTGGTGGAACGATAACCGGATATGGGGCCGGTAAGCATCGCGCAGGATTCGGCGGTGCAATTATCATAGACGACCCACACAAAGCCGATGAAGTCCGTAGTGACACCATGCGCCAAAATGTAATAGATTGGTTCCAGAATACACTCGAAAGTCGCCGTAATAGCCCCGATACCCCGATCATCTTGGTAATGCAGCGGTTGCATGAGAAGGATTTGGCCGGTTGGCTTTTATCTGGTGGCAACGGGGAAGAATGGGAGCATTGTTGCCTTGAGGCGATCCAGCCTGACGGTACGGCACTTTGGCCTGAAAAGCACACTATCGAAGTGTTGAGACAGATGGAACGCGCAAGCCCGATGGTATTCGCAGGGCAATATCAGCAACGACCAGCCCCGCCAGACGGGGTATTATTTAAGCCTGACCAGATAAAAATCATCGAAGCGATACCTGCTGACGTGGTTCGATTTACCCGAGCATGGGATTTTGGAGCTACAGAAGGGGGAGGCGACCCAACAGCAGGGGCAAAAGTCGGAAAGATGCCAGATGGAAGAACCATAATTGCAGGACTAGAACATTTCCAAGGGGGGCCCGACAGAGTGCAGTCGGCTCTCAAAAACACGGCAGACGCAGACGGCCACTCATGCCGAGTGAGAATTCCTCAAGATCCCGGGCAAGCCGGGAAAGCGCAGGCTGCATCGTTTTCTAGGTTGCTGGCAGGATTTAAAGTCATTGCGCTTCCCGTGACCGGAGACAAGATAACCAGAGCGGAGCCGTTTGCCGCGCAGGTCAATGTTGGTAACGTGGTAATGGTCAAAGCATCATGCAATGAAAAATTAATTAACGAGTTAAGAATGTTTCCAAACGGGGCGCATGATGATATTGTGGACGCTCTAAGTGATGGATTTAATGACATTCACGGTAAATCAGCAGGATACTTTGGAGCGTAAAATGTTAAAGAAACTACTCAGCGTGATAGCTCCTTTTACGATGGCAGAGAAAACGCTACCGCCCGAAGATCATCCGGCGAACGAAACGAAGCAATCATCCTATTTCAGTACCGATATTGTAGAAGGCGACAGTGATCCGATATTGAAAACGCGCAGGCTTGAAAACCTATGGACTGGCGCGATAGAGCGAATCAAACGATTGATGCCCGTGGTCCAGCACGAAACCGGCACTGCCATGGATGACTCAAGCAATGGCGGATCATCCATAAAAAGCGCATACAACATGTCACAGCCCAATATCAGCGAAGTCCTGTTGATGTGGTATGTGTCGCAGAGTTTTATTGGTCATCAGATGTGCGCCTTCTTATCCCAGCATTGGCTAATCGAGAAGGTTTGCTCTATGCCCGCGCGTGACGCTATCCGCAAAGGCTATGAAATCGTGAGCGCCAACGGCGACCAGCTTCCTACCGAGGTGATGCAGGAAGTCAAGTTGCACGATGAATCGTTCAGGCTGGACGGAAACATGATGGAGTTTTTGCGACATGGCCGGATATTCGGGGTGCGCATTCTGTTTTTCAAGGTGGAGAGTTCAGACCCTAATTATTACGAGAAGCCTTTCAACCTGGACGGCATCACTCCGGGCAGCTATCGCGGTATTGTCCAGTGCGACCCGTACTGGACAGCCCCGATGCTCGATCAAAACTCATCCAGCCAGCCAGATAGCATTCACTTCTACGAGCCGACATGGTGGATGATTAACGGCAAGCGATACCACCGCACGCACCTAATCATTTTCCGCAATGCCGAGGTACCGGACATTCTCAAGCCATCATACATCTACGGCGGTGTGCCGGTACCTCAACAGATCATGGAGCGCGTCTATGCCGCCGAGCGCACGGCCAACGAAGGCCCGTTGCTGGCGATGACCAAACGCACTACGGTGTACAAGACCAATATCGCCGAAGCTTTTGCCAACAAGGATAAATTCGATCAGCGCATGGCAGATTGGATTGCGACCCGCGATAACCAGCAAGTGAAGCTGGCCGACACCGACGACGACATGCAGCAGTTCGACACCGCGCTTGGCGATCTTGATGCGGTGATTATGACGCAGTATCAGATTGTTGCCGCCGCTGGCAATATCCCGGCAACCAAGCTACTCGGAACATCCCCAAAAGGCTTCGGCGCTGCTGGAGAATACGAGATCGAGAACTATCACGAAATGCTCGAAAGCTTGCAGACGCATGACCTGAATCCGCTAATCATCCGGCATCACCAGCTTGTCGTCAGATCATTCATCAAGCCAAAATTCGGCATAGACACGGACTTGCGCGCCAAGTGGAACCCGCTTGACACGCCAACAGCTACAGAAGAGGCAGAAATCCAGCTCAAGAATGCGCAGCGCGACGCGGCACTGGAGGACTCGGGGGCAATAGACGGCGTGGACGTGCGCAACCGCCTGATAGCCGACAAGAACTCAGGATATACCGGACTGCAAGCGGCAATGCGCCCGAACGAGCCAGAAGAGGAATAATCCCTATGAAGATTGGCGATCACTCAACAAAGGACGAGATATTCTTTCTGGACGGGGTTATCAAGCAGGACATATCCAGAGAGCGCATTGTCAAAATCCTTCGTGGCTATAGCAAAACCGCATTATCCCGTAGCTGGCCGGAAGGAGTGAATGCCAAAACGGTCAAGAGCTACGCGGATTCCCTGCTCACCAAGTTTAAAAATATAAAATAATGTGACGTTATATGTTGACTTCGTAAAATAGTTGGATTATATTTGCGACATGACACCTAGCCAACAATGTAAAAAAGCAGGGCTTAAAAGTTTAGCCGAAGTTTCGCGCTTGATTAAAAAGCCTGTCCAAACTCTCCATAATTGGCATAGGGATTCACCAGAGCTATTCGCCATAGTGCTTGCTGGTGCGGTCACCATCAAATCAAAGGAGGCGCAGCCATGAACACAACATCATTCGTCACCGACACAGGACTGAGCGTGTCCAAAGATGTGTACTACGCGATTCTTGCCGCGAAGATGCGCAACAGCATAGGCCGACGGATAGCGAGTCGGTTTGCGGCCAAGCACGGCGTTAGCACGAGGATGTATCGTATGGCTTGCCAGTTGCAGGCGGCGGCATGAAGATCATCCTGATAGCTCTGATGCTTACCGGCTGCGCGACCTACCAGCCAAACGGAGATAGCGACTATGCCAACTATGCGTATGCGGCGAACGGAATCGACCCGGCGGGAATGACCGTGGCTATAGTGAATAGCGTTTGGCAGTATTTTCATCCTGTGGAAGGATCGGAGGTCGCGCAATGAAACAAATCATCTCGGCAATCCTAATCATCTGCGCCATAACCATTATCGAAGCGCGCCCAGCGCAAGCCGATGTCATGGCCGTGGCTGAGACACAATCAAACGGCTACATCATCCTCATGGATTACGACTGCGTGCCGATGTGGGGCTCGCACGGACGGCGCTACGTTATCAATGACGCTTTTGGAAATGGAGTGGATGACGGTTGCTGGGAGCCACGCGACAAGTTCATCATCGCAGTAAATCTCGGCGGGGCCCGGCAGAAGTGGAGAATGTCGGGATTCAAAAAGACCAACAAGTATCCAGACCCTGAATAATGGAAAATTCTAAAATTATCGAGGTGAAAGCAGATCCGTTTCCATATCCTGACGATTGGTCGCAGGATGACATAGATAGGTATCACATGGCTATCACCAGAGTGTACGGCGGAACCGGCACGTCGATGCCGGTCAACATGCCAAATTTGGACAGACAAAAAACGAATGCAGAAATATTGCAGGATATTCGCGACTATTTAGAAATTCGATGCGCCCAAACTGGCTGGCAAACATATGGCTCACGCTAAAATCCGACTCCTCCCACGCAAGCAATCATCCCTGAAAAAAGGGAGCATTCTGCGCGGAAAGGCGCTGCGCGTATCGGTATCAATCGGCGCGCGCATGTCGGACAAGTTGCTCAAGAACATCGCCATGATGACGCGCATCACAGAGCGCGAGATTCGCAAGCTATTCGAGGCAGACAACTATGCCGGTGATTACGCCATGGATGCCAACATCGGGAGCCAAGCGCGCATACTAATGAATAGCCTGTCAGACCGATTCGAGGATATGTTTTCGCGCATCGCGGGGCCTGCCACGGATGACATGATCGAGCAAGTCGATAGCAACAGCGCGGCCACGCTCAAAAGATCACTGCGCGAGATCGGCGCGGAGATGACTTTCAGCACGGACATTATGACCGCAGAGCTACGTGAGACTATCGCGGCCAGCGCAGCCGAAAGCGTGGCGCTGATTAAGCGCGTACCGGCCAAATATCTTGACCAGATCACTGGCGGCGTGATGAGGGCTATCACCTCCGGCAACGGCTTGGCAGACATTGTTCCGTTGCTGGAAAAGCAGAAGGTGGAGGTCAAGAACTGGGCGCAGAATGTGGCGCTTGACCAAACTCGGAAGGTGTACAACGGTCTGAATGCTGGGCGCATGACTGCGCTAGGAATGGATGACTACGAGTGGCTTCACTCGCACGGAAGCAATCACCCTAGAGAGTATCACCGCGATGTGCTGGACGGTACAATTTGCAGCCTAAAGAACCCGCCCATCATTAACCTAAAAACTGGCGTGCGCGGAAAGCCGGGGGATGAACCCTTCTGCCGCTGCACTATGCGGCCTATAATTTCGTTTGACGATGAATAAAAAATCAGGATACAATGCATCCCGTTGTGTCTCCCCTGACATAGCCCCTATCCCGCCTTAAACAAGCGGGATTTTTTTATCCCAAATTCCTTTGACTTTCAAAACCTCGCTAAATTACCATGCACGGCAACTAATCAAAAGCGTGCGCCATGCCATTGCTTGCAGGATCATCACAAGAAATAATCAGCCATAACATAGCCGAAATGGTGAAGGCAGGACATCCTCAAAAACAAGCAGAAGCCGCCGCCTATGCAAACGCCCGAAAATCTGGCAAAGACGAATCAGAATCATCCAGAATCGTTGATTGCAACGGATGGTGGGAAGTAAAAGAAAATCCTCTCTCGAAAGTCGGAGTATTCATGTACTCCGGAAAATTCATCTCAAAAGACCTTGACCCTAGCGAAATGTTCGCGGTATATAGACCTGCCGAAGAGTTAAGCGATCCTGAGTGCATTGAATCTTTTAAGCTTTTGCCATGGACGGATAATCACCCTAGCCGCATGCTTGGTGACCCATCGCAAGGGCGAATTGCCCCGGAAGAAAAAGGGATCGAGGGCGTAACCGGTGAGCAGATATTTTTCGATGATACGGACGAAATGCTCAAGGGCAACATCAAGGTTTTCAGCCTTGAACATGCGGCTCGGATTGACGCTGGCAAGGTTGAGCTCAGTTTGGGTTACGGATGCAAATATGAATATGCGCCGGGTGTGTGGAAAGGTCAGCCCTACCAGTACATACAGCGGAATTTGAGAGGTAACCATGTGGCCTCGGTAGGCGATGGTCGCATGGGGCCGGACATAGCGGTAATGGATAGCTTGAATTTTACAATCGACGGAAAGGAATTTGTCACCATGAAGAAAACAACGAAATTGCGCACTATGTTTAACGGCATGCTTCGATATGCTGCTGATGCCGAAGAAAAGGCAGCGTCCGCAGGTCACGAAGGAGAAGAAAAGGCCGAGATTGCCCAACTGCAAGAATTGCTGGCCAAGGCAGCGCCGATCATCAAGCAACTATCCGAGATGCACGCCACGATGAATATGCCAGGCATGGCCGAAGAAGAAACTGCTGGCGCTGGCGAAGCCGATCCGCTGGAAGTAGCTGCCAAGGATGCCGAAGAAAAAGCAGCCAAAGACGCAGAAGAAGCGAAAAAGGCCGAAGAGGAAAAAGCCGCAAAGGATGCGGAAGAACTTAAAAAGAACGATGGCGAAAAGAAAGGTGATGCAATGGACGCAAGCGAAATCAAGAAACTGGTAGCGTCTGCTGTTGCTGACGCTTTGAAAACTCAGCCTCACGCGATGGGCGCAAAGGAAATGGCAGTATCGTTTGCCCAGCGCGACAAGCTGGCAGACAACCTTTCTCACTTCATCGGCACGTTCGATGCCAGCGAAATGACTCTTCCTGAGGTGCAAGCCTACGGATGCGCAAAGCTAAAGCTGAACGCACCAAAAGGGCAAGAGGCCGCGTTTTTGTCCGGGTACCTGACCAATCGCGCGGTGCCAAAAGCATCAAGTGCCAATGCGATGGATAGCCAAGAAAAAACTGGCACTCCAAACTTCATCGACCGCCATATCAACGGCGATAAATCCAAATAATCTTAATTTAGGAGACTGATATGGCCTTTCAACAAACCGTGCGTTACGACTACGCATTCGGAGTACCCGGCGAAATCAAATTCGACGGCCCAACGCGCGCTCAACCGGGCTTCCTGAATTCCGCATCCGCAGCTTATAACATCGTAGGCGCGACAATCTTTACACAGCCCGCCGCTGGTGGCGCTGTAGTGGCTGGTGGCGCTATCGGCCCCGGCTCTGGCAATGTGTTTTTCGGCTTGCTGGCGAATCCAAAGCTGTATGCGTCATTCGGTACTGTGTCTGGTGGCCCATTGGCACCTACTCTGACGCTTTCCAATAATGTTGAAGCCGAATTTCTTTTGATGGGTTATGTGGTCGTGGCAGTTCCGGCAGCTTGCAGCATCGGAGATTTGCTGACCTACAACCTGACCACCGGTGCAATTGCGACGATTAAACCGCAAACGCTTATTTCCGGTTCGATTGCAACTACAACCGGAATTTTGACCGTTACCGCGCTTGCCACTGGTGGCTATATCGGTACGAGCGTTCCGCTGACTGGTACAGGCGTTGCCGCCGGCACGATGATTACCGGACAAATCTCCGGCACAGAGGGCAGTACAGGAACATACAACACGAACGTGGTTGTGGCAGTGTCCGCGTTCACCGATGGCGCTACACCAAACCAAGCCCCTGCCGGTTCAGCGATTGTTCCCAATGCCGTAATCGACAAATTCCCTCAAACAGCCGCAGGCGGTCTCGCACTTGCCCGCTTTACCAACTAAGGAGACCTGAATCATGGCAAAACTATCAGTAATTCACAGCAGCATTGACGCGCGCAATGTGCGTTCGATGCAACTTTCTAAAGACGACTTGCGCAACTACGGCGCGCTGTCGATGATTGGTATCCACTTTCAAGATGGTCGGGGTCGTGATGTAATCGGCCAGATGATGGATGGATTGGGTTTTGACGGCGATGATGTCGGCTTGACACCAGCGCCTCTTTCAGGTCTGACGACTGCATCTGTCACCACACCGGTGCAATTCCTGCAAAACTGGTTACCCGGATTTGTGCGCGTGATGACTGCCGCACGAAAGATTGATGAGATCGTCGGCATCATGACTGTGGGCTCGTGGGAAGATGAGCAAGTTGTCCAAGGCATCTTGGAGCTTTCCGGAGCTGCGCAACCTTATAGCGACTATGGCAATGTGCCACTGTCAAGCTGGAACACCAACTATAACGCGCGCGCAGTCGTTCGTTTCGAGCAAGGCATGTCGGTGGGCGTGTTGGAAGAAGCCCGCTCTGCACGAATTCGCGTGGCTACTGCAGCTGAAAAACGCTCCGGCGCTGGTATCGCTCTGGACATTCAGCGCAACCGCGTGGGCTTCTATGGTTACAACGATGGCTCCGGACTGACTTATGGCTTCTTGAATGATCCCAATCTGCCAAATTACAACACTGTCGCAACCGGCACGGGCGGTTATCTGTGGTCGCAAAAAACATTCCTCGAAATCATCGCAGACATCCGCACCGCGCTGGCCGGTCTGCAATTGCAAACCTATGACCTGATCGACATTCAAAAAACTCCGATCACCATGGCGGTGGCAAACGCGGTTTACCAATACCTGACAGTAGTTGCGGTTTACGGCAACGTGTCTGTTCGCACATGGATTCAGGAAAATTACCCGAACATTCGCATCGTGTCTGCACCAGAATTGACAGGCGCTAACTCTTCGGCGAACGTGGCGTACTTCTTTGCCGATTCGATTGACGATGGCGGTTCTGACGGTGGCAAAAC
The DNA here is from genome assembly GCA_003151655.1 of Gallionellaceae bacterium. Taxonomy (GTDB): domain Bacteria; phylum Pseudomonadota; class Gammaproteobacteria; order Burkholderiales; family Gallionellaceae; genus PALSA-1006. Next base: position 8,403 of record PLYB01000019.1, read on the forward strand.
ATTCATCCAGGTTGTTCCTTCCAAGTTCCAAGCTCTCGGCGTTGAAAAGCGAAGCAAGAGCTACGTGGAAGACTACGCAAACGCTACCGCAGGCATCATGTGCAAGCGTCCTTTCGCTGTTTATCGCATTACAGGGATTTAAAACATGCCTTATATATATTCGAAAATGGCAGCATCGGTTGACGTTAATCGCTTCGCTCCCGGTGGCGCTGATATGCCGGTGAAGCAAGGCAAGATCACGATTCATGGCGGTGCTGGTATTGCCAATAAGAATCTGATCACGCCAAACGGAGTAGTTACCGAAGTGACTGATGAAGAAATGGAATTCCTGAATGCGCATGATACATTCAATCAATGGAAGAAAAATGGCTTTATCAAAGTCGAAAAGAAAAAGGTAGATGTTGAAAAAGTCGTGGCAAATATGAACGACAAAGCTGATCCTTCTGCTCCGCTGGCTCCGGCTGATTTTGCGAAAGCCGATGACAACACGGCCAAGCCGAAGCTGTAATTTATGGCATCGCATAGCGTCCTGAATATTGCGAATTTTAGAGCGGCTTTTCCGGCGTTCTCAAATGCGACAACTTATCCGGACGCTTTGCTGAATTTGCAGTACGCCAATGCAGGAACGTATATCAGCCAGAACGACTCATATGATGGATTGAGCGGTGCGAGTTTGGATTTTGCGTTGCAGCTTTTATTGTGCCACTTGCTTTTCAGTTACAGCTTGATAGCGAATGGTCAGACGAATGTAATTATCAGCGGATCAACAGTGGCGGATGTTTCGGTAAGTTTGGAACCTCCGCCATCGAAGACAAGTTGGCAATGGTGGCTTTCGTCTTCTCCGTATGGCTTGCAGCTTTTGGCGTTATTGAAGGTGCAATCTGCTGGCGGTTGGGCGATTGGTGGATTACCTGAGTCGCAAGCATTTAGAAAGGTTGGAGGGATATTCTGATGGGCAAAGTTACTCGCAATAGTTCTGGCAAAGCTGCCATGCTTAAAGCGATTGACGAATGCTCTAAGTATGTCGCAAAAGTGGGATTTTTCCCATCGGCAAAATATCCAGACGGAACTCCAATTGCTTACGTGGCCGCTATTCAAGAAAACGGATTCCCTAGCAGAAGCCTTCCGGCTAGACCATTTTTCCGGCCAACAGCGGATGCTAAAAAATCCACATGGAAGGATCAAATCGGGCGCGGCATGGCAACGGTAATGAAGGGCAAGCGCACGGTGCGCGATGTGCTGGAAATAGTCAGCGCGGGTGCGTCTGGAGATATTCGGGCGACGATTGCGGCTATTGACGGGCCAGCGCTTTCTCCGATCACTTTGATGGCAAGAAAATATCGGCAAGCTGGTGGAAAAGTAACAGGCAAGACGATTGGCGAATTTGCCAAGCAATTAAAAGGCAATCCGAATATCGATTTGAGCGGAGTATCGACAAAGCCTCTGAACGATACTGGCGCATTGTTGGCGCATCTGACAAACGTGGTAGAAAGCAAGTGAGTACACCGGGAAGCAACACTCTGGCAATGGCCTTGAGTGTTTTGGGTAGAACGGCGGTGAGTTATTTCAAGTTTGCCGGGCGCACCACAAATGCCGGGGGCGTAATGTTCACAATGTACTCGGCAGCGGTAACAGTCTCAACCGGCAGTGTGCAGGCGATCAACAAGAAAAAGTATGAAGAGCTTGGTCTGGATTGGGAGAAATCGTACATTTCTTGGTATGTGCCGAATCTTGATGCCGTCGACCTTGCGCGCGATGTATCCGGTGATGTGATTGAGGTACTCGGCAGACGATGGCAGTTGATGGGAAGCAATAACTGGTACCTGATTGACGGCTGGAAAAGTTTAATAGCGGTGGATATTGGCACCGCGACTGGCGCGCTAAACAACGGGTGATTAAATGGCTACGGAATCGGCGCTTGCAATATTGCTTCAAACGGCGCTGACAGCAGGATTAACGGTGCGAGGCTTGACGGCTACAGTTCAAAAGAATCAACAGCCACGGCAACAAGGCGTACCCAGCGCGGCGGTGATTTTGTTTCATCATGTTGGCACAGTAAATGTGGGATGGCCGTTTCGTGGCGATGTTTGGAATGCAGTATCGGGAAAGTTTGACCATACTGAAACGCAAAACCGTGAATCTCGGTATCAGATTGGCGCACTTGCCCCACAGAGTCCGAGTGATCCGACATTGCCAACGCCAGCGGATTTTTGCCTAGCAATGGCGGCGGTTATGCAAAGCGAAGTGACACTGGCTTTGTTTTTGGCGGCCAATGTCGGAGTGCAACACGTAACAGATATTCGCTCTACTTATTTTGTCGATGACAAAGGGCAGAACGAAGAGAGTCCGGCTTTTGATGTAGTGCTTTCGCACCAAGATATTTTTGTAACGGCGACACCACGAATAAACGTGATAACGCCAAACGTGAAAACAGTTTTATAACCAGAAAGGATTCGAAATGCCGATCCCAATTACCAAATATGTCAACATCACATCGGGTGTTGGCGCAGGAAATAACGTAGCGGTTCGCCAGCTCATCGGCATGCTGTTCACCAATAATCCACTTGTCGACCCCCTTATCCCGATTGTGTTCAGCGGTGGCGCAGTGGCCGCGCTGCCGGCGATTGGCGCTTACTTCGGAACTACCAGCGAAGAGTATCTGCGCGCGGTTCAATCTTTTGCCTACGTCAGCCCTTCGATTCGACAGCCTCAAGCGATGGCCTTTGCGCAAAATTGCGGAGTGGCGATGACAGCCTCGGTGTATGGCAAGACAGGTTCTTACGTCTATACCAATTTCACAAGCATTGTTGCCGGGGTGATGAAATTCAATTTCAACGGCACATCGGTTGAAGTCACTGGAATTAGTTTGTCTGTTGCGACTACGCTGGCAACTGTGGCCAGCATCTTGCAAACGGCCTTGCGACTGAACGCCAGCCCGTATTTGTCAACCTGCACGGTGACGTANNACTTCTCAATGACTCAGGACGGTACCGGACTCACAGACGTTTCTTCTGCGCTCGGCTGGTACACTTCTCAAGGCGCATTGAATGTAAGCTCGTCCGGTGTACTGACTCCGGTGGCTGCATTCACAAATGCGGTGAACATCAGCAACAATTTTGGATCGTTCTGCTACACCACCGCATCAGCAATTGCTCTCGCTGACCAGACTGCCGTGGCTCAATATAGTTCCGCCCTGAAT
>PLYB01000201.1 GCA_003151655.1 Gallionellaceae bacterium
AACCGACCGTGCTGTCGCTGGCTTTTGTGTTTATGCTGGTCGGCTACGGCACCAAAGTCGGCTTGGCACCGCTGCACAACTGGTTGCCGGATGCCCACGCCGAAGGGCCGACGCCGGTGTCGGCGGTACTCTCCGGCTTGTTGTTGAATGTTGCGTTGTATGCCGTGGTGCGTTCCAAGGTGCTGGTGGACGGCGCGCTCGGCACTCACTTCGCGGGTAACTTCATGATGGGCTTCGGTCTGCTCAGCGTGGTGATGGCTGCCTTCTTCCTGTCGCGACAAAAAGACGTGAAACGTATGTTCGCCTACTCCTCCATTGAGCACATGGGGCTGATGACTTTCGCTTTCGGCATGGGCGGCTCGGTGGCGACCTTTGCCGGGATGCTGCACATGACTGTGCATAGTCTGACCAAGTCGGCCATCTTCTTTGCCGTCGGCCATGCCGCGCAGAAATCCGGCACGCAGTTAATGGAAGGTATCCGCGGCCTGATCAAGACCAGTCCCACCGTCGGCTGGGGACTGGCATTGGGCACGCTGGCGATTCTCGGCATGCCACCGTTCGGCGTATTCACCAGCGAATTTTTGATCCTCACCACCGCCATGCACAGCTACCCGTGGACGGTGCCGTTCCTGCTCGTTGCCTTGGGCGTGGCATTTGCCGCAATCTTCGGGCGCGTGCAGATGATGGTGTTCGGCGAAACCACCGGCCAACGCTTGCCGCACCCGCCCGCGCTGATCCCGGTGTTCGTGCATCTGCTGCTGGTGCTGCTGCTGGGTCTGTATATTCCGCCTTATCTGGCCGAGTGGTATCGGCAGGCGACGGCGTTGATAGGATGATGCCATGAGCAATATCAAACTGTTTGAAACGAAGCATATCCGTTCAATCTGGGACGACGAAACTCAGCGCTGGCTCTTTGCTGTCGTGGATGTTATTGCAGCTTTATCGGAGAGTCGGAACCCACAAGTTTATTGGCGGGTACTCAAAAAACGGCTGCTGGCCGAGGGTAATGAAACCGTTACAAATTGTAACGGTTTGAAAATGACTGCACCTGATGGTAAACAACGGCTCACCGATGTGGCTGATACCGAGCAGTTGCTTCGACTCATCCAGTCCATCCCCTCGCCCAAGGCCGAACCCTTCAAACGCTGGCTGGCCAAGGTGGGTTACGAGCGGCTGGAAGAAATCGAAAACCCGGAACTCGCCGCAACCCGAATGCGCGAGCTATACAAAGCCAAGGGTTACAGCGACGAATGGATCGAGAAGCGCGTGCGCGGTATTGCCATTCGTGATGAATTGACCAACGAATGGAAAAAGCGCGGAGTGAAAGAGCAGCGCGAATACTCCATCCTCACCGCTGAAATCAGCCGCGCCACTTTTGGCATGACCCCAGCCGAATACAAGGAGTTCAAGAGCCTCGACAAACCGGCAGACAATCTACGCGACCACATGAACGATCTTGAGCTGATCTTCACCATGCTGGGCGAAGCCTCCACCACCGAGATTGCTCGCAACAAAGATGCGCAGGGCTACGTCGAAAATCGTAGCGCAGCAGTAGAAGGCGGATCAGTAGCTGGTCGCGCACGGCGCGACTTGGAGAATAAATCCGGGAAGCGCATTGCCAGCAATGAAAATTACAAACAACTCCCCGAAGCGGTGGCGCGCAAAAGAGTGAAGAAGGAAGAGTTTTGAATACCGAAACTGTCCACGCGGGCATAAAAAGGTGCCAATCTTTGGGGGTTACATTGAGGGATAATTTGTGCAACCGGGCGTGGATAATCCAAAAATGAACATTGCCGAGATTGAACATTCGCTCAATGCGAGTTTGTATCTTGATTTAGATGGGGCAATGGTGTGGCTCAATACATTTAGGAAGTGGACTCACTAACAGTGTTGCGCAAATATGCTCAGCCCCTTAGCGCCATTACGTTAGGATACAAAAACATGCGTCTCGAAGATTTTACCTCGACCAGTCCCAAGCTACCCGGTGCCATGCCGATCTGGCATGGCATCGTCAACGCGCAAGAATTGCACTCGCTATGCGAGCAAGTGAAACACGGCGGCGGCAAGCTGGTCGCGTTGTGGGGAGAAGACAGTAACAAAGGGCAAGGGACAAGGGATAAGGGAGAAGGGGCAAGGGCGGCAACCTCGTTTGTCCAGCCTTCGTTGTTTGATGTCCAATCTTCAAACGCGGACGATTCATCCGCGACCCTTCCCCTTTCCACCTTCTCCCTTCCCTCACAATACGCATTGCACGTGGCTTTGGTTAGTGCTTCCGGTCTGCTGGTATTGACGCTGCCGATAGACCACGAAAAGCCCGACTTCCCCGATCTCAGCGAGCTGTTTCCAGCGGCGAATCGCATGCAGCGCGCGGTGGCGGATATGCTCGGCCTGCATCCCACGGGCGGCGGTAATCATCGCAAGTGGCTACGCCATGCGGCATGGCCGGGCAATGTGCACCCGTTGCGGAAATCGTTCAATATTTCGACCCATTTTCCGCTGGAAGAAGACAGCTATCCCTTCGTTGCTGTCTCTGGCGATGGCGTGCATGAAATCGCCGTCGGCCCTGTGCATGCAGGTACGATTGAGCCCGGTCATTTCCGTTTTTCCGTTGTCGGCGAACGTGTGCTGAAGCTGGAAGAACGTCTGGGATACAAACACAAGGGTATTGAAAAACGTTTCGAGGGCATGACGCTGCAACAGGGTGCAAAATTGGCCGGGCGCATTTCCGGCGATACCACCGTGGGCTATGCTTGGGCTTACGCCCAAGCCGTGGAAAGCGTGACCGGCACTACGCCGCCAGCGCGCGCATTGTGGCTGCGCGCGCTGTATCTTGAATTGGAACGCCTGCTCAATCATCTCGGCGACCTCGGTTATCTCGGCAACGATGCGGCATTGGCGTTCGGCTTTGCGCAGTTCTGGATACTCAAGGAAGATTTGCTGCGCATGAACGGTGAGCTGTTCGGTCACCGTTATCTGATGGATCGTATCGTACCCGGTGGAGTGAGCTGCGATCTCGACAACTCGGGGTTATTGCGCATTGCCGAAACGCTGAGCCACATCAAACACGAAACCGTTATCCTGAAAGAAATTTACGACGAACACGCGGGCATGCAGGATCGCTTCCTCACCACCGGACACGTTGCGCCCGACCTCGCCGCACAACTTGGGCTGACCGGTCTGGCCGGGCGCGCCAGCGGACAAGCCTGGGATGCGCGCGCGCAGTTCCCCTGCTTTCCCTACGATCAACTCGATGTACAAATGGTCACCCACCGCAATGGCGATGTGGCGGCGCGCGTCACCATGCGCTTCGAGGAAATATTCGAATCCATCCGTCTGATTCGCCTGATGCTGGAACAAATTCCCGAAGGCGAATTATTAGCTGAAATTGGTAATGCGCAAGAAGGCGCTCTGGGGATCGGTTGGGTAGAAGGCTGGCGCGGGGAAATTGTACTGGCCTTGCATGTGGGTGAAAATAATCGCATCCAGCGCCTACATCCGCACGACCCCTCATGGCAAAACTGGCCGGTGCTGGAACACGCCATCATGGACAACATCGTGCCGGATTTTCCACTCATTAATAAGTCGTTTAATTTGAGCTATAGCGGAGTGGACTTATAGCCATGCTGCAGATCATCAAACAAATTTTTCGCACCGGTATCAAGACCGAAGCGCCACCGCAGCCGGATGATGCGCTGCGCGGCGAAGTGCAACAGATCAACGCACAAATCCTGAGCCATGTCGGGCGCGCGCTGGCGATTCGTCACGTCGATGCGGGTTCCTGCAACGGCTGCGAACTGGAAATTCACTGCCTCAATAATGCCTATTACAATATCGAAGGGCTGGGCATCCATTTCGTCGCCAGCCCGCGCCATGCCGATATGCTGCTGGTCACCGGCCCGGTATCGCGGCATATGGAGATTGCGCTCAAGCGCACCTACGATGCCACGCCCGACCCAAAACTGGTAGTCGCACTCGGCGATTGCGGCTGCGACGGCGGAATTTTTGGCGAGAGCTACGCGAGCTGCGGCAAGATCGCCAACGTGATTCCCGTGGATGTCGCCGTGCCCGGTTGTCCGCCCACGCCCACCGCAATTCTGCAAGGAATACTGACCGCCGTCAGCAGTCGCAAAACGCAGATCTAGGGAAACGCAGAATAAGTCCAAAAACTGTGGTTCGATACATTTCCCGTTCATCCCGAGTAGGCGTAGCCGTATCGAGGGAGCGAACGGGAAACACTCACCACGAACGGACTTATTCTTCGTTTCCCTAGAAATCTTTACACGGCGACAACGTGAAGCGGAACTACTTGTCTTGCCAAGTGTAGCCGCAGTTGGTGCACTGCGGTTTGTGCATGCAAAGCAGTGCACCACATTCCGGGCATGACCACTTTACGGTTTCCTCGGCAACAAAGCGTGCTATTCCGATGGCTTTGATCCGCGCCAGATTTTCAATAACGCTCACGCTGTATTTGGCTTGATAGCGGGCTTCAAGATGCAGCAAGTTAGCGCAGGGGAATTTGTCGCAGGTAGAACAGAATTGGTGGCCACCGTCGGCAAGTTCGCTACAGTTTTTTATGACGCAAGTGAGGCACGAGTTTGATTTGTTGCCGTCACCGCCGCGACATCCGGGACAAGGCTGGCGCTCTCGGATGTAGGCGCGGCACAGGCTGCAATTTATCCCGCACGGAGCAATAATCAGCGGGCTCGTTGCCTCAATTTGTTTGAAGGCAGAATCAGGCTTGGCCTTCATGGGCAGCACTCAACGTTACCGAGACGAACTCGGCTCTGGCGGTGGCGTTGTTTACCTGATCGTTCTGCGCGCACCACGCAGCAAATTCTTGCGGATCGATATGGCATTCAATGGCGCGCACACCGGAGCGCTGAAATTCTCTGCGCGCCGACACTGCCATCGCATGCCATTTCGGAAAAGAGTCCTCGAAACATTCGGGGTCGGTTGCCGTAGCTTTCACCTGCGCCCAAGTTTCTTCGTTATACCAAGTGACACCGACCAGCATCGCCTGGTTACGTTTTTTTGCGCGCAAGCGCTGCAGGAGAGAGGGTTTTTTCATATATGGAAGGCTGCGTAAGTTAAGGGTGAACTGCTTTCGTGCTGGCTCCGCTTGAGCGTAATTAGTTGGCTTTTCCCTTCTCATTCTCAGCGCTCTTCGGCTGCAACTTGTGAATGGAATCCAGAAACAATTGTTTGGCTTTATTCAGATAGCCTTCGCTGCAAGTGCCGTGATATTCCAGCCAGTGCAGGGTGTTGCCGGTCAGCACGATGCTGCTGGAAATGATCGCGCTGCCTGCGGTGACGACGATGACTGATCCCAGTGCGACGGCAGCACAATCTCCGCTATTGCATCCGACGGTAATATTTTCATTCATCTCAATGGGATTGAGCGTCAGGGATTTGGTGTAGGTATCGCAGCTTGAATTTTTGCTATCGTGTTCATCTACTACGGGTACATAAACGCAGGAGGCGAGGCTGAGGGTTAGCAATAACCCACATACTAGCTTTACCCCTGCGCGGCGGAAGGAACGGTTGTGTTCCAATGATTTATCACGGGTGAAAAAACTCATTGTGCAGGCACTCGCCGGAGTGCCTAACCCTTAACCCACGCTTCTGCTTCCGCGTAATCTTCAAATACACAAATCTCGGCATCAACAAACAGGCGCGATAGCCAGGCTTGCCATGTGAGCCATTGGTTGCTGGTGACAACGGCGATTTTGCTAAAGTCGTGGTTGTGTTGGCGGCTGAAAAATTTGATCTCTTCCCATGCCACATCGGCGGTGTAATTAATCATGCCGCGCAAATCGAATATCAGATCGAGTTCGCCGGGAGAGGTGAGTTTGTAGAGTGTGTTCTCTTCAAACTGTTTGAAATCGGCGATGGTGAATTCACCCATTACGGCAACGTTGAGCGTGTCTTTGGTTTGTTCGATGGTAATCATGATGTCATTCCTAGTGTTTGGGTGATAGTTTTAAGCTTAACACACCGCTGGCGATGATGAGTGAGATGCCGAGCCAGCCGCTGATGGATAGTGTTTCCCGCCAGAATATCAGACCGAATAAACTGGCGAAAGCGATGGTGCTGTAAGACAAGGTGCTGACCACTTGTGTGTGCCCGATGCGGTATGCGTGGGTCATGGCGACTTGAGCGAAGGTGGCCGATGCGCCGATGGCCAGTAGCAAGGGTAGGTCGCAGAGCAAAACCGGGTGAATTTCGCTTTGCAAGATCCATATTCCGCTGAACAGCGCCGCGACCAGATTGAAATAGAACACCACGCGCACGGCGGGTTCGCCAAGCTTGCCGAGTTCGCGCACATTCAGAATAGCGAATCCGGCCAGGAAGCCGGACATCAATCCGAACAAACCGCTGGTAAATTGTTCGCGTGCCAAAGTGGGATGCAGCAGCAATATCACGCCGACGAAACCCAGTGCAAGGCTGGTGGTGAGCGGCAAGTGGAAACGATCTTTATAAACCACGACGGTAAGCGCGGTGAGAAAAAGTGACGAGGTGTAGTTCAGCGTGATGGCGGTTGCCAGCGGTAACACGGTGATGCAGTAAAAGAATAGCATCATGGCAACCGTGCCGGAAAGCCCGCGCCACAGGTGCCCGCGCCAGTGCGGAGTGGCGAGGGAGGTGCGCCTGTGGAATATCATCACGGCCATAATCAGCAGACCGAAGAAAGAACGGTAGAAAACAATCTCGTTACTGGAAAAATGCGCCGTGCCGAATTTGATGAGCACGCCCATACTGGCAAACAAAATCCCGGCAACTAACATCCATATGGCGGCCATGCTAAGGATTTACCCCCTCCCTAGCCCTCCCCCGAAGGGAGAGCGCAGCGAGGGGGGCGCAGCCGAAGCTAAATCCCCTCTCCCACCGGGGGAGGGCTAGGGAGGGGGTAGGTGTTGCAGCGGAACGCCAATTAAATATGCGGCTCAAGATTGCGTCTTAAAAATTCATGGAAGTGCAGCATGCCGTCTTCGGTGGGCGACTGGTACGGGCCGTGTTCTTCGATGCCGCGCTGATAGAGCGACTTGCGGCCCCGATGCATGCGCAGGCAGATGATGTCGTCTTCCAC
>PLYB01000185.1 GCA_003151655.1 Gallionellaceae bacterium
ATTGGCTAGTTGTTTCATCAGAGGTCACAGAGAGAGAGACGTGTATTGCCCAAATTTCGTAACTAAAGAGTGCGTCCCGGCGGTTTTGTTTTGTAGCGCGTTAAAAATTGAGCGCCCAGAAAGTAGCTATTGGTGAAGGATAGCTGCCGAGACGTAGCCGCTATTAAATTCCAATTATTGAATGACAGGTAACGGGTGTGAGGCAGTCGGTCAGGATCGGGAAATCTAGCCATGCACTCCGTCTTCAACTAACCCTTAAGAGTCAGTGAGTGTAAAGATTTCTCAGCTCGATAACGGTCATTCATTTCAATCTCACATGCCTTGAGATACACTTCTGTTACAGTAAATCTTCTGCATTTTGCAGCAATGCAAAAATTGTACTGAATCTTTTTCTGATATTCACTTTTGCCAAATAATCCGGTTGTTTTCCAAAGGAACAGAAACATCTTTGAAATACGGTATGAGTCGCGCCGTATAATCTGACGATGGTCGTGAAGCGGGCATCTCAACCCGATAGATATAGCCATGTATCGCGCCAACTAATTGACGCACGCGCTTCATGTTCACTTTTTCGGGCGAGCCACTTTCGCTTCCGTTTGCATAAAGCTCTACCAGTACTGATTCAGGATCAAGATCATCAAGGTAAACTTGAACTTCAAATACATGCTGCCCGGCATCGGTGACAACCTTCATTTCACCAAATCGGAGCGAAACCCATTTCTGTTCAATTGCGTCCCTCCAATCAACCATATTCACGCCGAGTTCGCCCTTGTTGTTTGCTCGTTTAAGGTAAGCCGAGGCTGCGGGAATATAATGTTGTTCGGTATATTCACGTACAGCTCTGTTGGCACAATAATGAGGCGTCAATTGCGCCATGCTGTTGCGCACCCTTTGTACCCATTTGATCGGGATGCCCTGTTCATCGCGGGCATAGTATTCAGGGATCACCTCATTTTCAAGCAAGTCATAAAGCGCATCTGCCTCTCTTGCGTCCCAAACGGGATCGTCATCATGTTCATAACCATCACCCAGAGCCCATCCAACTTCTGGTGTAAAAGCTTCGGCCCACCATCCATCCAGTTCAGATAGATTAATGCCGCCATTGACCAACACTTTCATGCCACTTGTTCCGCATGCTTCCCAAGGGCATCGGGGCGTATTAATCCAAACATCAACGCCCTGCACAAGAGTCTCGCTCAAGAGCATGTTGTAGTCGCTTAAAAACATGACATGCCGTCGCGCTTCTGGTCGACGAATGAACTGTATCCAATGATGAATCATGTCCTGTCCCGCCTGATCTGATGGATGCGCCTTGCCCGCTATGATTAATTGTACTGGTCGTAGCGGATTAGTTAACATGCGCAGCAGACGTTCTGGATCATGCAGCAACATATTGGGGCGTTTGTAGGTAGCGAAACGCCGTGCGAACCCCAAAGTTAATACGTCAGGGTCGAAAATATGTTTCACCTCTTCTACTGCTATAGTCGATGAACCTGAGGCTGACAGTTGTTTGGATAATCGCTCACGTATGTCAGTCACGAAAGTTTGTCTGGCCTTGATCCGAAATTGCCATAGCCTGATGTCTGAAACGCACCGTATATCTCTTCCCAGAGTTTCAGTCTTTCCCTGCCAGCGGTCCTTGCCACAAGCCTCGGTCCAGAGGTCATCTGCTTCTGCCGAATCCCATGTTGGCATGTGGACTCCGTTCGTGATGTGGGTAATGGGTACGTCATCAACTGGCCAATGAAGAAAAAGTGGCGCGAAGAGACTCCTGCTCACCTGACCATGCAGTCGGCTTACACCATTAACAGCGCAACTACCGCGTATGGCCAGATACGCCATATTGAATGGTTCCGATGGGTCATTCGGATTTTGGCGTCCAAGTGCCAGCAGATCGTTAAGAGAAATGCNNAATGCCAAGCTTGTTGGCGTATCTGCCGAGATATTGCTCAATTAATGCCGGAGAAAATCGATCAAAACCGACTGTGACTGCCGTATGCGTAGTGAACAGATTACCCGCTCTTGTGACAGCGAGAGCTACGTCAAATGACTGCCCAGTTTCCTCCATGAAGCTTAGTGCACGTCCCAACACGACGAAAGCCGCGTGCCCTTCATTCAGATGACAGACTTCAGGATTTAGCTCAAGCGCTCGCAGCAAACGCCAACCGCCGAGACCAAGCACCATTTCTTGCATCAGCCTCAACTCTGATCCTCCACCATATAGCTCACTGGTAATACCACGATGCGTCGGGAAATTCGCCGAATCGTTGCTATCAAGCAGATACAATTTTACGCGACCAACCTGAACTTGCCATGTCCTTAACCACACTGTGTAGCCGGGTAACGCAATCTCAAGTCGCAACCACTCACCGTTCTGTTTGCGCAAAGGCGTAATCGGCAATTGCCCCGGATCGTTATACGGATAAAAAGCTTGTTGAGCGCCATCTTTATCAATCACCTGACGAAAATAACCTTGCTGGTAAAGCAGTCCCACCCCTACAACTGGAACGCCCAAATCACTTGCAGACTTGAGCTGATCGCCCGCCACATTGCCCAAGCCACCTGAATAAATAGGCAAAGCATCGCTCAACATATATTCCATGCTGAAATATGCAACACAACTCAGTGGCGATTGTGGATGAGACTCCTGAAACCACGCGGGACTTTCTGCAGCCAATTTTTTTGCTTGCAATAAGTTGTCTATTTGGGCGCGGAAAACGGTATTGCTGAGCAAATTTTTGATCTTGTCACGCGAAACTGTTTGCAGAACATCGCATGGATTATGAGTCTGTTCCCACAATGAAGAGTCAAGTTGCCGCCATAGTTCGTCCGTAGCATGATTCCACGTCCAGTGCAGATCCATCGCCAGTTCGAGAAGCGAATTAAATCCCTCAATTTCCTCAGTATGAAATCCGTAAATTTGAGGAATAATGCGAATTTGTTCGCTCACGATGACTCCTTCGCCACAATCGGATTATGCCAACTTCCACTTGCTAAAATAAGTTCATCAGCTTGTTCTGGACCCCAACTGCCTTGCTTGTAAGTGTGCGTCAGTGGCGGCTTGCTTAGGATAGGGTCGACCACAGCCCATGCGGCTTCAACGGCATCCTCTCGGGTAAAGAGCGCTCTATCGCCGAGCATGGCATCACTCAATAACCGCTCATAGGGAGATTCGTCTATCTGCTGTTCATCCAATAAAAAAAGTTCGCGCTGGTCACCGACAAATTCTTTACCTGCCCGCTTAACACGCGCGGCGAGCGCAACGGCTGAGTTAGGGGAAAGCCGAAAACGCAGATAATTGGCCCGACCTGCACCAGGTGCTGAATCATCAAACAACCTTTGTGGTGGAGGTTTTAATTCGACCAATATTTCTGCCACTGTTTCTGCCATACATTTTCCTGAGCGCAAATACCATGGCACGCCCTGCCAGCGCCATGAATCTATATACAATCGCATGGCGCAAAAAGTTTCAACATTCGAGTCTTTGGATACTCCAGTCGCTTGCAGGTAGCCATCGTACTGACCACGCACTACATCCTCCGGTTGCAGGGGACGCATCGCTTGAAATACTTTGGCCTTTTCATTATGTACTGCGCCGTAGCCCTGAAAAGCCGGAGGGTCCATTGCAAGCAGCGCAACGATCTGGAAAAGATGGTTCTGAATCACATCGCGCAGACAACCGGTTCCTTCGTAAAACACACCGCGATCCTTAACTCCGAACTTCTCGGCGAGTGTGATCTGTACGCTGTCTACACAATTACGATTCCAGATCGGCTCGAGAAAGGAGTTGGCGAAACGAAAATAGAGAATATTCATAATCGCCTCCTTTCCGAGATAGTGATCAATCCGAAAAATTCGTTCCTCAGGAAATACAGACAAGGCAATGCGGTTTAGTTCTCGCGCAGAGGCCAGATCTCGTCCGAATGGTTTTTCAACTATGATGCGCGCTTGGTCGACGAGCGCCGAGTCGGAAAGTTGTTTGATAACTGTGGCAAATAACGCGGGTGGGATAGCGAGATAGTATGCCGGTTTGGCATTGCCCAACGCGAGTTTAAGCGTTTTAAATGTTTCTGGCTTGTTATAGTCCCCGCTTACATAATGGAGACAGGAAAGAAGGTATTCAAGGGCATCACTGTCGTCAATTTCGCCAGCTTCCTTGATGCTGTTCGTCGCGTGCTGGCGAAGCTCTTCATCGCTCCAATTCCTTCCTGCAACACCAATTACAGGAAAATTTAGAGCACCTCGTTTTGCCATTCCGTAGAGCGCAGAAAAGATCATCCTGTGTACTAGATCTCCGGTTACTCCAAAGATAACAAGCGCATCAGCTGACGTCTCAGAGCTATGGTTGTTTTTCATTGACTACTGCATGAACCATCCGTGGCTGACCACGAGTGATTGTCCTGTCAGAGCATTGCTCGGGAATGTTGCGAACATCAATGCAACTTGAGCGATATCGGCTGTCGTAGTGAATTCTCCGTCAACCGTTTCCTTGAGCATGACATTCTTGACCACAGCTTCTTCGCTGATACCAAGTACCTTGGCTTGCTGAGGAATCTGTTTTTCCACCAGCGGTGTGCGTACATAGCCCGGGCAGATAACATTGGCGCGGATGTTGTGCCTGGCACCTTCCTTTGCCACGGTTTTGGCCAGCCCGATCAGGCCGTGCTTGGCGGTCACGTAGGGAGCCTTTAGCATTGATGCCTCCTTGGAATGCACCGATCCCATGTAGACAATGCTGCCGCCTTTGTTGCTGGCGATCATCTGCTTCATGCAGGCGCGCGTCGTTAAAAATGCCCCGTCAAGATGGATCGCCAGCATTTTTTTCCAGTCTGAGAAACTGAATTCTTCGATGGGGTGCACGATCTGGATACCCGCGTTGCTGATCAAAATATCGATATTGCCAAAAGCTTTGATGGCTGTCTGCGCGGCGGCTTCAACCTGCGACTCATCGGTGACATCTACCGCTATGCCGATTGCTTTGCTGCCAGTTTTTTCGATTTCAAAAGCGGTGTCGTCAGCCCCTTGCTGATTCAAATCGGCGATTACTATCTTTGCGCCCTCTCGCGCAAATTCGAGCGCGATCTCCTTGCCGATACCGCTGGCCGCGCCGGTGATGAATGCAACCTTGCCTTCTAGTCGTGACATGATTTAGTCCTTGCCCGGTACAAGATAGTCGTAGACGACTTCGCCCAGGTCTAGCGTCAAATCTGCAACAAAGTGCAGGGCGGACTCGATCTTGAGCACCGGTAAATCTGCCACGGGAGCAAGCGCATGCGGATGCAGTTCCAGCGAACCCGGCGCAGTCCATGCACCTTTGAGTGTCACCTGAGTGGTGTAATAGCGCACCAGTTCGCAGATGCGCGTTGAACCATCCACGTGCGGAATAATTTTTAGCAGGAAATTGGGTGCGGCGAGTGAGACCAGCACTGCGGCGTGATCGGCCATCTTATGCTTGAATCCCATCGTCGCCTTGGCGATGCACACTTTTCCATAATCAAGCGTGCCCACCAGTGTATCAGTGTCGGTCTCAAGTTTTGGCGAGGCCAGTTTTTTCGGGAATCCCCACAACTCGCGTCCACCGGCGATGGCGGGATGATTGTTCAGGTACATCGCATGCGCGTAGTTGCCATGCGCGCCACGAAAGCTGACCGGGATGACCTGGCCGGATTCGGTGTAATCGCCAAAGCCGGTCGAATCGGGCATGCGGATGAACTCAAACTTTACCAGCGGCTCCGAAATTTCCAGCGGTTCGGGCACCACCGCGCGCAGCGCATCCATATCGGTGCGATAAGTAATCACCAAAAATTCGCGATTGGTGAAACGGTAAGGCCCGCGCGGGAATTCGGGGCTGGTTAGCGGCATCGCGAAAGCGTTGGCTTTGATATCTTCAATTTTCATTTCACGGAGTCCTTGTATTAAAGCATGTCATCATGTATTCCCATCGATTCTTCTCGGAAGATGCGCGCATCCATCGTCCTTAGCGTTGGCGAGATCGCGGGGCGAAAGCTCATCTGGCTCATGATGTCCCGTTCGAGATCAATGCCTGGGGCGATCTCAATTAGCTCCAGCCCGGTTTCGATCAGGCGGAAGACGCAGCGTTCGGTGACGTAGAGGACTTGCTGGCCGCGCTTGAAGGCGTATTCGCCACTGAAGCTGCGCTGTTCGACGACATCAACGAATTTTCTTGTGTCGCCTTCCCTGATGATTTTCAAACAGCCCTCAGCAATGGTTACTGCCAATTGGCCGGCAGTAAAAGTTCCGACGAACACCACCTTCTTAGCATTTTGGCTGATGCTGATGAAGCCTCCGCAACCGGCCAAGTGCTGGCCGAATTTGCTGACGTTGAGATTGCCACAGGCATCGGCCTGAGCCAGTCCGAGAATGGCGATATCAAGTCCGCCGCCGTCGTAGAAATCAAATTGGTAAGGCTGATCGATGATCGCTTCGGCATTGGTCGAGGCACCAAAATTCAACCCACCTGCCGGAATACCGCCAATGGCACCGGGTTCGGTAGTCAACGTTATCAGATGAGTGATGTTTTCTTCGGCGGCAACACTGGCGATGCCCTCGGGCATGCCGATGCCCAGATTAACGATGTCGTTGACTTTGAGTTCGAGCGCCGCGCGGCGGGCGATAATCTTGCGCTCGGATAAACCCATGCTTGGGATCGCTGAACTGGGTATCTTAATTTCGCTGGAGAACGCCGGGTTGTATTGCTCCAGGAAGGTCTGCATGTGGTACTCTGGCTTCTCGGCAACCACTACGTAATCGACCAGAATTCCCGGAATCTTGACCTGCATCGGGTTGAGCGAACCTCGCTCGGCGATACGCTCAACCTGTACGATAACAATTCCGCCGGAGTTATGGGCGGCCATGGCGATAGACAGCGCGTCAAGCGTCAGCGCCTCCTTTTCCATGGTGACATTACCGTCAGAATCCGCAGTCGTTCCGCGAATAATTCCTACGTGAATAGGGAATGTTTTGTAGAAAAGAAATTCCTCGTTATCAATAATCTTTAACTCGACGAGGTCTTTTTTTGTGATGGAATTAATTTTGCCTCCGCCATAACGCGGATCAACATAAGTACCGAGACCCACTCGCGAAAGCAACCCCGGCCTGTGCGCGGCAATATCGCGGAACAGATGGGTGATGACACCCTGCGGCAAATTGTAGGCCTCTATGCGATCTGTGATCGCAAGCTGCTGCAACTTCGGCACCAATCCCCAGTGTCCGCCGATGACACGCGCCACCAAGCCTTCATGTCCGAAATGATTGAGACCGCGTTCTTTGCCATCACCCTGACCTGCGGCATAGACGAGAGTGAGATTTCGCGGACTACCCGCCAGTGATTGGGGGGCATTACCAAGAAAGCGTTGTTCAATTGCTAGCGCAATATTTTCTGCAAAACCAATTCCGACAAAACCTCCAGTCGCAATCGTAACGCCATCGCCGATCAAGTGCGCCGAATCCATCGCGCTGATGATTTTGTTGCGCTTGCCGTCAATTTGCTGCGGAGTTATTTGAACTGGCATGTGACTTACCGGTGAGACTTATAAATAATGCGGTGAATAATGCCGAATGGAATTCGGTGCAGTATGTGCGGAGCAGAACAGATAGCGCCGTGTGAAATCGAAAAAAATAGCCATTCGACAGATGCTATGTGAAATTTTTGAGGTGCCAAAATGAGTAAAGCAAGCATTATCGGTGCATACAACACTGAATTCGGAGCCTTCGTTATTAAGGATAAAACCACCGGATTAATCACAGATACCAAGACTTACTATGATCTTCTAATCGAAGCCGGTCGCGGTGCTATCGCCGATGCCGGGCTGGAGGCAAGCGATATTGATGCAATTTATATCGGTTCTTCTTCTCCATCGTTGTTTGTTAACCAGGAGCATATTGCGCCGATTGCTGCGGAGATTGATCCGGCCTTGCGCTTCAAGCCGATGACCCGTTGTGAGAGCGCGTGCGCTTCGTCTTCAGTGGCTTTGTACGATGCCATCTACGCCATTGAAGCGGGTCGAGCTAGGCATGTGCTGGTGATCGGCGTCGAAAAAATGAACCTGCTACCAACGCCGCAAATGACTCACGTTCTGGCCTGCTGTTCGCACTGGCCGAGTGAGGGTTCCAAGGGCTGGTCGTTTCCGATGTTGTTCGCCGCTTATGCCAGAGGGTATCAGGATCACTACAAGATTCCGACCGAAGAATTAGAAAAGATGCTTTATACGGTTGCCGCCATAGCCTACAAAAACGGCGCGGAAAATCCGCTCGCTCACATGAGACATGGCCCAACCACCGTCGAAGAAATTATGAAGCTTAACGAACTCGATGAGCGCGGCAGATGCCATAACATGATGATCGCGGCACCTCTGCGTTTACATGATTGTTCACTGGTGTCAGACGGTGCAGCGGCACTGGTCATCACCCAGACAGCGAATGTCAGCAATAAAAATCGTGCAGTTGAAATCGCCGGTATCGGCCATTCGGTAGAACGCCTGCCGGAAAATGTACGCCCCAATATGTACGAGCTGATGGCAGGAAAAGATGCCGCTGCAAAAGCGTACAAGGAAGCAGGTATAACCGCAGCCGATATCGACCTGGCAGAAGTTCATGATTGCTTTACCATCAACCAAATTCTGTCTGTCGAAGCGCTCGGTTTATCCAAGGATGGTCGCGGCGGGCACGACTACCTCGAAGGCCGTTTTACGCGCGACGACAAGGTTGCAGTTAATCTATCCGGTGGCTTGAAATCAAAGGGGCATCCCGTCGGCGCAACCGGCGCTTCTATGCATACTTTGATTTACAAACAACTCATCGGCGAAGCAATCGGTGTGAAGGCTAAGAAAGCGGACATCGGAGTGGCATTCAATGTCGGCGGTTCTGCTGTCACCAATTGCGTGACGGTGTTGAGAAAGCTGTGATGAAAAACTTCCTCTACAACGATATGGAGTTCTCGGTAGCCAAGACTAGCAGCGGCTGGGATATCAACCGCACGTTGCCAAACGGCGATTTCGCCGTGGTCGGCGCAAGTCTGTTCAAAGACCTTGGCGAAGTAGATGCCGGAATTCGCGCGCTAGCGCTGGTAAGAAAAGTTTTTCCGGTTGGAATAAAGATAGTCGGGCCAAATGTTTCACACCCGAACATGGTGGGCGATCTCAAGATTATCGGCCCCGACGTAAGCCATCCGAATTTCATTTACTGGAATAAGGACAGCACGTCCTTTGCCAAGTAACACACTCAATCAAAGGATCACATAATGGAAATCAAAGGTAGCGTAGCACTTATCACCGGAGGCGATGACGGCATAGGAGAGCATGTCGCCAAGTTCTTCGCCAAGCGTGGCGCAAAAGTTGCAATCGTAGGCATGCACCAAGAGAACATCGACCGGGTCGTTAAGGAGATCAAAGAAATGGGAGGCGAAGTCATCGGCGTTCAGGCCAATGTCATCAGCGAAGCAGATACCGCCAAATTCATCAAGGCAACTTTGGAGGCATTCGGCAAACTCAATATCGCGGTGACCTGCGCCGGCATCATTCACGACGGCATGATGCTGACTTTGGACAAGGAAACCGGCAAGGTTTCCCGCAAAATGGGGCTCGACAGATGGCAACCGGTAATCGATGTCAATCTGACCGGAACTTTTTTAACGCTGAGAGACGCGGCTGAAGCGATGGTAAACGGTGGCTGGGAAGGTCTGCTGGTACCCATCTCTTCCGTCAACAAGGCTGGTCAAGTCGGCCAGATCAACTACTCATCAACCAAGGTTGCCGATGCGCTTATGCCCAAGATTATCATTGGAGAATTTCTCATGCGCGGCATCCGCAACATCCGTTGTGTGGGCATCGCGCCGGGATATACCGCAACCAGTATGCTCACCGGGATGAATCAAGATGCGCTGAAAGCGCTGCTGGCAGATGTGCATCTGGGGAGGTTGCTCGAACCGGACGAGATTGCAAATATGATCGGACACTGCGTTGAGAATAGTGCGCTCAATGCCACTACCATAGAAATTACAGGCGGACTGTGTTATCCGCACGGAATTGCAAAATAGTTTAAATGCAACTTGTAACTCAATAAATTTAGACACACAAAAATCAAACCAGGAGTTGTGAAATGACAAAAGATGAAACAATAAAGACACTATTGGACGATATTAAAAATCTTCGGTCAAAAGCCAAATACTACGGGTCACTTCATTTATTTGAAGCCGAAAGTTATGCAGAGAAGCTTGCCTCCAATATTGAACTGGCGCTCACTACCATGCCATCTGACGAAGATATAGCGATTTCTTGAACTCAGTTACAAAACGGAAATTTCGATAACCAACATGTCCAAGGCAAAAAAAATACGAGAACAAAAAATTGTTTTAGATGAGTCTGCGTACAAACCGCTCATCGAACAATTATGGTCTCTGCGCAAAAGCATGCAAGAACAAGAATCGGTCTTAGCACCCTGGTTGCTTGGAGTCGATCCGTGCTACCGGGAGAGCGCTCGCAATTTTGCGCATTACCTTGCGTTACGCCATGCTGATCGGCGTCCTCTACAGGAAAGCCTTGACCTGATCGGCGTGTCTTCGCTCGGGCGGGCAGAATCCAATGTCCTGGCCAATCTGGACAAAGTTCTGGGTATTCTACTTCGACTGGCCGACGAATCTTGGCAACCGCATAGCAAGGATGAGCCGTCCAGCATCCAGAGCAGCCGTGGGCTGCTAGAAGAGCACACGACAGCTTTGCTTGGGCCACCGCCTTCAGGAAGAGCGGTGCGCATCATGGTTACACTACCTTCGGAAGCGGCAAGTAATTTTGGTTTGGCGCGGCAAATGGTTGACTCTGGCATGGATATCGCCCGCATCAATTGTGCTCATGATGGTGCCGCCGAGTGGCGAGCCATGGCAGCGAATGTGCGGCGCGCGGCTGAGTCGGTAGGCAGGCCGGTGCGAATACTGATGGATCTTGGCGGGCCGAAATTACGCACGGGTTCAATCGCCGCAGCTCCTGCCGTACTCAAACTACGACCGCAGCGAGATGATTTCGGCAGAGTTTTGGCTAGCGCACAAGTCGGACTCAGACCCGCCGGAACAACCATGCCGGTGGCTGGTGCTACAGCCCACCTTGGCGTAAATGCTGCTTGGCTGACCCGACTTAAAGCGGGTGACCACCTTGATTTCACCGACGCATCAGGTGCGGATCGCAGCTTGGTGGTAGTTCATCGGGATGGTAATGGCGTACTGGCTGAATGTGCGCGGACAGCCTATCTGGTCACTGATACAAAAATCAAACGACGACGCAAAGGAATTGGGCGGCGTAGCACTCACTTATATGACCTGCCTTTTAAAGAAGGGATGTTGCACTTGGATCGTGGAAGTCACCTGCGCTTGACTCGTGGTGGCATCGGAGAGTCCTCTGCCGAGGAAGTCGAAAAAAGGCAACATCTACTCCCCTCCATCTCATGTACTTTGCCGGAAATATTTGAGCAAGTCAGTATTGGCGAAAGGATATGGTTTGACGATGGTCGCATCGGTGGGGTTATCCGTCGGACTGAACGGGATTGGCTGGATGTAGAAATTACACACGCCCGTGATAATGGAGAAAAGCTAGCAGGCGACAAGGGCATCAACTTACCTGATAGCCAGCTTAACTTGCCGGCACTGACCAAAAAAGACTGCGAGGATTTGGCTGTTGTGGTCAAGTTGGCCGATCTGGTCGGCCTGTCATTTGTACAACGAGCCAGTGATGTGGAAAGCCTGCGATCACACTTGCGCGACCTTGGCGCACCAAATCTCGGGATCATGCTCAAGATCGAGACCCGTCGCAGCTTCGAAAATCTTCCTGAATTATTGTTCTCGGTCATGGGCAACAAGGCTGCTGGTGTAATGATTGCGCGCGGAGACCTGGCCGTTGAATGCGGTTACGAACGACTTGCGGAGGTTCAAGAAGAAATTCTTTGGGCTGCGGAGGCTGCGCATATACCCGTGATCTGGGCCACCCAAGTTCTGGAGACTTTGGCTAAAACCGGACTTCCTTCCCGCGCAGAGATTACTGATGCAGCCATGGGCGAACGTGCAGAATGTGTGATGCTCAACAAGGGGGCTCACATAAAGGAAGCCATGCGAACCCTCAACGACATCCTGCAACGCATGCAGGCACATCATGACAAGAAGCGACCATTGCTGCGTGCACTGCATGCTTGGATGTCGACACCGAATGTCAATTCTCCTTCGAAAAGTATCGATTGATTCGAAAAGACTTCTCATCAACAAAACTCACCCCTATTGCATAGACATAAAATCATCATGAAAATTAAGTCTAAAGATTTCAGGGTTAAGAAAGGCGACAAGGTGAAGTTGAAAAAATGGCCCACGTTAGTGAAGCCTATGTACCAGTCGAAGAACCAATATCAAGAAATTCTGGAAAAGCAGGTTGGAGAGTTAAGTTCTCTGCAACAGCTTCACTACGCCTCCAACCGTTACTCGGTTTTGCTGATTTTTCAAGCCATGGATGCTGCGGGTAAGGATGGCATCATCAAGCACGTACTGTCTGGAATAAATCCACAGGGCTGCCAGGTATTCAGCTTCAAACATCCCAGCACTCAAGAGCTTGAGCATGATTTTTTGTGGCGCACCACACTATCGCTCCCAGAACGAGGACGAATCGGGATTTTTAACCGATCCTATTACGAGGAGGTCTTGATTGTTCGTGTCCACCCGGAGATTCTACTGGCTGAAAATATTCCAAATTCACTGCTCGATAAAAAAATGGTCTGGCAAGAACGCTATCACTCCATCGTGGATTATGAACAACATCTCCACCGAAACGGTACAAGGATCATTAAATTTTTCCTGCATCTTTCGAAAGAAGAGCAACGCAAAAGATTTATTGATCGAATCGAAGATCCTGAAAAAAACTGGAAATTCACCATTGGGGATTTTGAGGAACGAAAATTCTGGGAGCAATATATGCAGGCTTATGAGGAATGTCTGACTGCAACCAGTACACGAAATGCGCCATGGTATATTGTCCCTGCCGATGACAAAGCGAATGCACGATTAATAGTTTCTCAGATTATTCTCGACACATTTAAGACTCTCAAGATGGCTTATCCGAAGCCTACTGCGAAACACCAGCTAGAATTACAGAAAGTGTTACAGCAGCTTTTGACTGAATAAAAATTACATTATCATTTTGCACTAACAGCACAATTGTACTGAGTTCAAAAACCTGAAGATCGTGATACCATTTTAATAAATCAGTTACCAAGTAACTTGGTGAGATAATTGACTGAGAAATTAAAAGGCGGAGTGAACACATCATGCGAGATCCTATTCAGTATTCTGCCTCTAAGGCTATACATGATCCAGCCAAATCATATCAACTAAAGTTGTATTTGGTTATTTTTGGATTGGAGGCACTAGTTTTTTTGCTTGATAATTTATCATCTTCGAACATTCCTTTTTTTGAATACTACATTTTCCCAATTGCGCTTAGTTCATGGTTGCTAAGTAAAAAGGTTTCGTATCTGCTAATTGGATTTTCAAGTTGTGCCGGGGAATATGTTCTTAGTGATGCGTTCTCGGGAAACACGCCCACAGTTTTCGTAATAAACATATTTCAAATATTTGTCGCTTTTTTTCTTGTAGATTTCTTGGTTAGGTACGTTCATCAGCTGAAAGCGAGTGACATATCAATCCTCAATCATGTTGACAATGAGGCAAAACAAATCATTGAACGACGAGTCCTTGCGTCGAAAAATGTGGTCTGGCAGCCTTTAACTGTAACCAGAAAACAGTATGAAGTAATGAATGGACATCGAGGAGCAATTGTATGGTTGACAGGAATACCTAGCTCTGGAAAATCTACAGTTGCACATGCCGTTGAGGAAAAGTTGCAATTGACAAAGTTTAAGACAGTTGCGTTAGATGGTGACAACATTCGACAAGGCTTGTCTGCCGACCTCGGTTTTTCAGATGCAGATAGGAATGAAAATGTCCGCAGAGTTGGTGAGTTAGCAAAGCTCTACCTTGAACAAGGAATGGTTGTTCTTGTCGCACTTGTTTCACCCATAAGAAGCGCCCGTGAAAAAATAAAACAATCATTAGCCAATGACGATTTCCTTGAAATTTACTGTAGGTGTCCTGTTTCTGTATGCGAAGAACGCGATACAAAGGGCATGTACGAACGAGCAAGAACCGGTCAAATTTTGAACTTCACTGGCATTTCGTCACCCTATCAAGAGCCGCTAGCTCCCGACCTCGTCCTTATACTTCTAATGAGAGTATCAACGAATCTGTGGATCGACTAGTTCAGATGTTGACCAACAAACTCAGATAATCAGCATCTATCCTGTCGCAATATTTGCTTCAACAATCCCGGCAGATGTAATTACTTTAACAACCTCAAGGCTTTGTTTAAAGATTGTTCAAGCCGTAATCCAAGGATCACAATGGAATCTTCTGCATCAATGGAACTCGCCAAGCACTTGCTACTAATGTTTGGCACTATTCTCGCTCTCGGTACTTTTTCCGGCCTTATAGCTCGCCTGGCAAAGGTTCCTGATGTGGTGGTGTTTCTGTTGTTCGGTATGCTGATCGGTCCTGGAGTGTTGGACCTCGTGAACATCAAGGCAGATTCCACGATTAATCAGATGATTATGATTTTCGGCTCAAGCTTCATCTTGTTCGACGGCGGCGCATCGATTCGACTCAAAGTCCTAAAAGAAGTATGGATTACTATCGTGGTCATTGCCACTGCGGGTGTGTTGATTACTGCTGCAATAACGGGCTTGGCTGCCTATTACTTTCTGGGGCTTGCTCCTATTGTTGCGCTATTACTCGGAACGGTTATTGCCTCTACCGATCCAGCCACCTTAGTTCCTGTGTTCAAGCAAATACGTATCAAGGATCGCGTGGCGCAGACCGTGGTGAGCGAATCAGCGTTCAACGACGCGATGGGTGCTATCCTTACGTTTACCTTGTTAAGCATTGCCTTGGGCGTGGGCGAGTTCTCGGTAGGCGATGCGTTGATCGACCTGCTCAAACAATCATTTTTGGGCATTATTATCGGCGGATCATTGGGTTATTTAGCGGCACTCTTAATTGCACATGAGAAATTCAACTTTCTTGCCGAATTTGCTCCCGTGGTAGCACTTATGGCTGTTATCGGCGCTTACATGGGGGCGGACGGCATGCACGCCAGCGGCTTCATGGCAGTGTTCGTGTTTGGCATCGTGCTGGGAAATCAGGAATCATTGGGGTTTAAACTAACGCCAAAAGAAGGTGACGAGCTTGAAGATTTTGTGCTGACCACGGCTCTCATCATGCGCATGTTTATCTTTATCCTGCTCGGCGCTCAAGTGGATTTCAGCCTGATGAGTTTATATCTGGTTGGTGGCATCGCGGTGGTCATCGTATTCATGCTAGTAGCTCGCCCCGTTACCGTATTTCTGTGTGCTTTGCCAGACCGACGCGCCAAGTGGAGTTTCAGGGAAATGTTGTTTATGTGCTGGACACGTGAAACAGGCGTTATACCCGGCGCGCTTGCAGGAATGTTAGTCGGAATGAAAGCCCCCGGAGCACAGATCATAGCCTCTGTGACCTTCATCGCGATTCTAATGACGATATTAATTCAGGCAACCACCACCAAATGGCTGGCAAAAAAATTAGGATTAATGGTGGATGCATAGACAAAAATTATTCTCGATACATTTAGACTCTCAAGATGACTTACCCGAAGCCTACAGAGAACCACAAGCTAGAGTTAAAGAATGTTTTACATCAGATTTTGACCGAAGGGAAATGACATCAGAATAGCGATTACTAGCGAATGTAATTCCGTACATGTGTGGGTTGCAGAATGTATAGTTGGTTGCTTACTTGCGTTGAATTACTCATAGCTGCTTCCCCATCAGATCCTTCAACGGTAAATGGCTGGCACTGGACTTCATCGCTTTTTCTACTCGTTCGGCACTTCCGAAATAATAGTGGCGAATCGGTTTCATATCCTCGTCCAACTCATACACCAGCGGGATGCCGGTAGGAATGTTCATTTCGACGATATCAGCGTCGGACACGCTGTCGAGATACTTAACAAGCGCCCGCAGGCTGTTGCCATGTGCAACGATCAACACGCTCTTGCCGGAGCGAACCGCTGGCATAATGCGATCGACCCAGCATGGCAGCGATCGCTCTAAGGTATCCTTCAAACACTCCGTGTCAGGTATCTCATTTGGACTGAGCTCGCGATAACGCACATCGAATCGGGGATGGCGCGGATCGTCCATATTTAAGGCGGGCGGACGGGTATCATAACTTCGCCGCCAGAGTTTAACCTGTGCTGCACCGAATTTATTTACCGTCTCGGCTTTGTTCAGTCCTTGCAGGGCACCATAATGCCGTTCGTTCAATCTCCAGTCCCGATAAACCGGGATCCACATCAGCTCCATCTTGTCGAGCACCAACCACAGCGTCCATATAGCGCGCTTCAAAACTGAAGTGAACGCGATGTCGAAAGCTAACCCATGCTCTTTAAGAATACGCCCAGCTTCAATTCCTTCTGCTTTGCCTTGTTCGGACAGATCAACGTCCGTCCAACCGGTAAAGAGATTTTGCTTGTTCCATACACTTTCTCCATGCCGCAATAAAACGATTTGACGGATAGAGCTGGGTTGCGCGCTTTTCATTTGGCTCTATGTCAGCGCTGAAGCACAATACGATAACTATGACATAAGCCGCAGTATTGAACATCAATTTCAACTTCGTTTGGATGAAGTGAACCTGGATCATACTCGAAGGGTTTGAGTTCACCTTTGGGTTCAAATGCTGCAAAAGCTTTAATCATTATTTAATTTCCTTTATGCGCAGCGATTTAAGCGCGACATCACCAAGCTCATCGCTATCGCTTGATCGATTGACCAGAGCAATCACGACTTGCGTAGTACTTGTGGCGCAAATTGTTTACTTGCTATGAACAATATGAGGAACAGAAGTGGTGATTCTGTGTGATGCCACACACATCAACTACTTTATACCTGCAACTATTTCTGAACTGAGCAATCTGAGCGTTGGGGCACATACTGAAAAATTATTTACTTTAAGCTGATTACTTCGCGAATATCCGCGTCATTTAAATGGATCAAACTCATGAAAAGCAAATTGTATCTAATAGCTTCCGCAGTGCCTTTTGTTATAGGCATAGGTAGCGCCTATGCGGTCGACACTATTACCATTGAAAACTCGAAGATCGGTATGGCGCAGGCTGTCACCGCAGCAGAGCAATACGTTGGCGGCAAGGCCGTCCACGCCGAGTTTGAGCGTCACAAGGATAAATCGACATTCGATATCGAAGTCGTTAAGGAAAAAACAATCATGAAAGTGAAAGTTGATCCGACGAGCGGCAAAATCATATCGTCTATCGAAGATAAAGATGACGAGCATGAAAAACACGATAAGCAACATAAAGCTGACACTCACGGAAATGCTGATTTAATGAAAGGAACATCACATGATTCAAAATAATTGGAATGACTTGTACTCAGGCTGGGGTTGGATTCTTTGGTTTGGAATAGTGTTCTTGCTATTTTCGAGCATAGGAAACTGGGGGTATAGCTATCGGGTTCACCGGAGATATGCTGCTTCACCGGGAAAAACTGCAATCGACATTCTCAATGAGAGATATGCTAGTGGGGAGATAAAACAGGAAGTTTATGTACAGATGAAATCTGACTTGTCAAAGGGATAAGCGAATTCGGCGGTACATAGCAGGTACTGTTTACTTTTCGACGGAGGAAGACACATGTTACGCAATATGGATGATTTTGTAGACTGCACAATCCATGCGACCGATGGCATCATAGGTCACGTGAAGGATTTTTATTTTGATGATAAAGTATGGGTTATCCGTTATCTCATTGTCGACACCGGAACATGGCTGTCGAGCCGCAATGTTTTGATTTCGCCTATTGCGATTAATCACCCGAACTGGGCAGAAAAGATACTGCCCGTCTCAATTACAAAAGAGCAGGTCAAAAATAGCCCCGACATTGACACCGAAAAGCCGGTTTCACGACAGCATGAAATGCTGTACCTCGGATATTACGGCTATTCCTACTATTGGGGAGGCAGCAATTTCTGGGGCGGGGGAGCCTTCCCGTACATGATGATGCCAGACTACGGAGGCTTGGTGGCGACCCCGCAGGCTGCTCGTCCGGAAGAGATGGAGGCTCATGCACGCGATGAAGCGGCGCGGCACCAGAGTGACGATCTCCATCTGCGCAGTTGTAAAGCGGTATTGGATTATCACATCGAAGCGGAGGATGGCGACATCGGCCACCTGCAAGGCCTGCTCGTCGATGAGGAGACCTGGGCAATTCGCTATTTGATTGTGAATACAAGCAATTGGTGGCTCGGTCATGAGGTGCTCATTGCGCCGCAATGGATACGGGATGTGATCTGGCCAGCAGCCACGGTTTCGGTCAACCTGACACGGCAAGCAGTGCAAGACGCTCCGCCGTACAACTCGGCAGAGCAATTGAATCGTGAGCAGGAGTCGGGCATTTTCAAACACTATGGGCGGACCGGCTATTGGGCGGATGAAGTGGAACGTGAAAAGGCAAAATGACGTGATTGGGTTTGCGTCAGAACTGCGAAGGTGGGAAAAGTCCACGAATGATGCAATTGGGAGTGCGGCAGCGCTATGACTTAGTTCAATGATCTTTCGACGATCAGGCTGGTCCTAAGCTAAATCTAAAGCAAAAGAGTTTCCGATGCCCATACAACTCAATGAAGAAAATAACGGCAAGCTGGTAAAGGACGATTACGCAGACTTCGTTTCTGCATTCGAGCGACTCGTCCGACAGCACAGAAAGTTGCGGGTGCTGTTCGACATGTCCGGCTTCCACGGCTGGGATGTCAGCGCGGCGTGGGAAGACTTCAAGTTTGGTGTCGAACGTTTCGCTGACATCAAGAGAACCGCAATGGTCGGAGAAAGCGGTGGCAGCACGGCATGGCAACGTTCTGCAAGCCGTTCACAA
>PLYB01000161.1 GCA_003151655.1 Gallionellaceae bacterium
ACACCGGCATGCCGTTCATGTATCCGAAGAATAAATTCAGCTATGTGGAGAACTTTCTTTACATGATGTTCGCAACCCCGGCGGACGAAGATGATGTGCCAAACCCGTTGCTGGTACGCGCGCTGGAGCGCATCCTTATTTTGCATGCCGATCACGAACAGAATGCNNCTGATGGGCTTCGGTCACCGCGTATACAAAAATATGGATCCGCGTGCCAACGTGATGCGCGAAACGTGTTACGAAGTGCTCAAAGAGCTCAATTTGGAGAACGATAAACTGTTTGCGCTGGCGATGGAGTTG
This sequence comes from Gallionellaceae bacterium, assembly GCA_003151655.1. Classification (GTDB taxonomy): domain Bacteria; phylum Pseudomonadota; class Gammaproteobacteria; order Burkholderiales; family Gallionellaceae; genus PALSA-1006. Next base: position 301 of record PLYB01000161.1, read on the forward strand.
GAGAAAACTGCGTTGAGTGACCCCTATTTTATTGAGCGAAAACTATATCCGAACGTGGATTTTTNNTGACCCATTATTGGACATTGCCAAACGGCTTGAGGAGGCCGCGCTCAAGGATTCATATTTCGTAGAGCGCAAACTATATCCGAACGTGGATTTTTATTCCGGCATCGTGCTGCGCGCCTTGGGTATTCCGATGAATATGTTCACGGTGATGTTTGCTGTGGCGCGCACCATCGGCTGGATTTCGCAATGGAGCGAGATGATCGGCGACGACGATCACAAAATCGGGCGTCCGCGTCAGTTGTATCAGGGTTCGGTCAAACGCGACTATCCCGCCAAACGTTGAGCCACGATGTCTGCACAAAATAAAAACGCAATGCAGGCGCTGTGGGATACCTCGCAGCTTTCCGGTGGCAACAATGCTTTTGTCGAAAGTCTGTATGAAGACTATCTGGCTGATCCATCCAAGCTGTCGGCAACTTGGCGTGCCTACTTTGACGCACTGCAAGCCACGCCGGGTGCGCTGCATGAGGTAGCGCACTCGCCCGTTCAGCGCGGTTTCGCAGCCTTGCCCGCGTCCGCCGGACAAGCTGTCGCACCGCACAGCGACGAAGGGCGTAAGCAGGCATCGGTATTACAACTCATCAACGCGCATCGCTTCCTCGGTGTGCGTGTCGCTGATCTTGATCCGCTAAAACGCTATGCCAAACCGCAGATCGCCGAACTGAATCCGGCTTATTACAACCTGTCCGAAGCTGATCTCGATAATACCTTTAGCACGGGGTCGCTGGTAGGCGGGGCGCGTATGACGTTACGCGAAATACTGCAACGTCTGCGCCGCATCTACTGCGGCACGGTCGGTGCCGAATACATGTACATCAGCGACATCGCGCAAAAACGCTGGATCCAAGCCCGGCTGGAAGGCGCGAGCGGCGAGACGGAATTCCCGCTGGAAATAAAAAAACGTATTCTCGAACGTCTTACCGCAGCGGAAGGATTGGAGCGTTATTTGCACACCAAATACGTGGGGCAGAAACGTTTTTCGCTGGAAGGCGGCGACACGCTGATTCCGTTGTTGCACCATTTGTTGCAACGCGCGGGTGAGCAGGGCGTGAAGGAAACGGTCATCGGCATGGCGCATCGCGGTCGCCTTAACGTGCTGGTGAATACGCTGGGCAAACTTCCCAAAGTTCTGTTTGCCGAATTCGAGGGCGTTCATCTCGAACACCTTACTTCGGGCGACGTGAAATACCATCAGGGATTCTCTTCCGACATCGGCACACCGGGCGGGGCGATGCATGTCGCGCTGGCCTTTAATCCCTCGCACCTGGAGATTGTCAACCCGATGGTGGAAGGTTCGGTGCGCGCGCGCCAGCATCGGCGTAAAGATTTGGAGGGTAAGCAGGTGCTGCCTATTCTGTTGCACGGCGATGCCGCTTTCCCCGGGCAGGGCGTGAATCAGGAGACGTTCAACCTGTCGCAGACACGAGGTTTTCGCACTGGCGGCACGGTACACATTGTCATCAATAATCAGATCGGTTTTACCACTTCGGATGCGCGCGATACGCGCTCTTCGCTTTACTGTACCGATGTGGCGAAGATGGTCGATGCGCCGATTTTTCATGTGAATGCGGATGATCCTGAAGCGGTGTTGCGTATCACCGAACTCGCATTCGATTTTCGTATGCAGTTCAGCAAGGATGTGGTCATCGACATGGTGTGCTTCCGCAAGCTGGGACACAACGAGCAGGATGAACCGCTGGTCACGCAGCCGTTTATGTATCGCTTCGTTAATCAGCATCCCGGTACGCGCGCCTTGTATGCCAAGCATCTGGTGGAGCAGGGCGCGTTGTCGGCAGACGAGCCGGATGCCATGATCGCGGACTATCGTCGCGCGATGGACGAAGGACGCGATCCTTTACACTCCGCGCTGACCGAACTCAAACAGGAGTATGGCGTTAATTGGTCAAAATATACCGGTGACGTGGCATGGAATGTCGCCGTGAATACCGCTGTGCCGCGTGAGCGATTACAGCATTTGGCGCAACGCTTGACGGCAATACCGGAAAATTTCAAGTTGCATTCCCGCGTCGAGAAGATTGTCGCCGACCGCGTCGCAATGGGTAAGGGCGAGTTGCCGCTGGATTGGGGCATTGGNNTGGATTGGGGTATGGCGGAAAATCTGGCCTATGCCAGCCTGTTGACAGAAGGTTGGACGGTTCGTTTATCCGGCGAGGATTGCGGGCGCGGTACCTTCTTCCATCGCCATGCGGTGTGGCACGATCAAAACCGTGTGCAGTTCGATCAGGGCTACCATATTCCCTTGCAGAACATCGCGCCGAATCAATCCGATTTCATTGCCATCGATTCTATTTTGTCGGAGGAAGCCGTGCTGGCATTTGAGTATGGCTACGCCACAGCCGAGCNNCACGGCTACGAAGGCCAGGGGCCGGAGCACTCTTCCGCGCGCATCGAGCGCTATTTGCAACTGTGCGCCGATTACAATATTCAAGTGTGCATCCCTTCCAGTGCGGCGCAAGTGTTTCATTTGCTGCGTCGCCAGATGGTGCGTCCGCTGCGCAAACCGCTGATCGTGTTTACGCCCAAGAGCCTGCTGCGCAGCAAGGATGCGGCTTCGCCGCTGGCCGAATTTACGCACGGAAAATTTCAACCGGTGATGCCCGAAGCGGAGGCGCTGGATAAGGATAAGGTGCGCCGCATCATCGCGTGCAGCGGCAAGGTGTATTACGAACTGCTCGCGCTGAGGCGCAAGCGCGGCATCGCGGACATGGCGATCATCCGCATCGAACAACTGTATCCCTTCCCACACGAGGATTTTGCCGCGCAAATTGCCGCGTATCCGCATGCCACGGAAGTGGTATGGTGCCAGGAAGAGCCGGGCAATCAGGGTGCGTGGCATCGCATCCAGC
>PLYB01000158.1 GCA_003151655.1 Gallionellaceae bacterium
TCGAGTTCAGGTAAGCCTTGGCTTTTTGAAGCTCCTGCATGCTGTACCAATTTTTCACATCGGCGAGAGTATAAGACTGGGCTAGTGACATGGTGAAAGGCGGGAATTATTCAATTTCGTAAAGCGGGTATTTTACCCTAAACGAAAACTCGCGCACGTGGACGTAGCAGCACTTGGCGCTACCTAATCAGACATGTCTCGCTCTAACATATCAAAAAACCCGCCATGAAGGTTTACTAGCGTTGACCGCACGCGCACAGCCCAATATGGGTTGACAGCGGTATCCGAAGGGATACACATGCTAATGTGAACACTTTTCTTAAATCTGAAGAATTCAGCAACTGGCTGGCAGAACTCAAGGACAAGACTGGCAAGGCGCATCGAGCGTGCGGAGGCCGGGCAATTCGGCGATTGCGAGCCGCTTGGCGACGGTGTTTCCGAGTTGCGAATTCACTACGGCCCCGGCTACCGGGTCTATTTTACCCGTCGTGGTGATGTGTACTATTTTCTGTTGCTGGGCGGCGATAAATCGACTCAGAAACGTGATGTTAAGCGCGCCAAGGAAATGGCGCGCGCTTTAGCTAAGGAGTGAACATGCATAAATTTACCCCATTCGATGCCGCCGATTACCTTGACGACGATGAAACGATTGCCGCTTACCTTAACGCTGCTTTAGAAGAGAATGATCCTGATGCGTTTCTTTGCGCACTCAAAACGATCGCACGCGCTCGCGGTATGACTCAACTAGCCAAGGATACGGGACTTGGGCGCGAGAGCCTGTACAAGGCGCTTGCCCCTGGCGCAAAGCCGCGCTACGACACTTTACTCAAGGTAGTGCGAGCACTGGGCATATCGTTGCATGCAAGGGCCCAAACTCATTGAAACGCGGCTGATAACTGCCCCGCCCCTTGACAAGGACTCACAGTGTGACGCTCAGGCCGGTTCATCACCGGCCCATATCTGCTGGTTATTGCGGGGAAGCAGAGGGTGGCGTTTCTGCCACCCCGGACTCTGACGTTTGCTTCTTTTGCGTGGCCTGAAGCAGATAGTCCAAAGCGATTGCACCGACCTGCTCTTCTTTAACGCCAAGTCGCTCGGCTATTTGTTTTCGCTTCTCGGTGCGTGCACTACACTCTTTAAAGATTGAGCTGATTTCAGACTGCATACGTTTTTTTTCAAGTAGCTTATTTAATTGGTATGGCTGCAATATTTTTTCGGCTTCATTGCTTGGCTCATGTTTAGAGTTGAATGGGTCGTCATCAATGACTCTAAAGGTACTTACCCAATACTGCTTGGATGCACTCTTGGCAAAAATCGCCTTCAACTAAGTTTCCATCTCCAAACACGCTACCATAGCCGCATCTGCATGAAATAATGAAGCGCTCTTGCCATTCAAGGTCTGCTAGTCCTTCTTCCATGACACGACCGCAGCGGTCGCAGGTGCACACAAGTTTTTCAACGGTGACAGGTTGGTATTTCAACATATTGTTTCCTTTTTTCTGGTCAAATAACGCTCGCGCAAGACGCACGAGTGGCGTTCCTGCGTTAGCAGGTTTCGGCCAGGAAAAAGGAAACAGGTGCGCATTATATGCGTGCCACCGTTTATGTGCGTTTCACAAGCTTGTGGCCCTAAGTGCATAAAACATTTGCACAAAGACCCTTTGGGTGCCGGCTTGTTCTGCGCAAACATCACGCTGTAGTCAAAGTCGGAGGGGGTAAAAAAAGACCCGAAGCGGAATAGCCGCTGTCGGGTCTCAACACTTCAGGTGTTTATAAGGGGGAAGAACAAACACCTGTGCACATTGTCCCCCTTTGCTCAGCAATACTCTGTGCCCTAACACACACAATTTATAGATGGCAAGGAAGTCTGCGTGCGTCATCGTACAGAGACATTCAGGCCAACTTCCTACCATTGAAGCGTGAGTTATTCATCGGCTCACCGTCATATTTACAGGGAGATTTCCATGACTCAGCAATCCAAGATTTCACAGCAAAAGCCGAAGCAATCTTACCCTTTGCCACTGGAGGAAGTAAACACGCAAAAACTAAAGACGGAGGAGCACGAAGTAGCGGGCAGACATAAAAATGTCGGGCAAAAAGATCATAAGGGTGCCCGTTAAGGTACGTTGTAATCAAATCGAAAATACTTTCAGGAGATAAATATGAAAAGCAAAAAAGCCGCTGTCAGTAAAGAATCGGAAATTAACTTGCAAGATACCGGCATCGTTCAAATTGATTCGTCGCAACGCGATCAGATGATTGCCACCGCCGCATATTTCCGGGCAGAAAAAAGGCAATTCTCCCCCAACGATGACATGACAGATTGGCTTGCTTCCGAACAGGAAATCGACCGTCATATATGTTCATTTTCCTCCTAGTTGTGACTGTTGAGTTCTGCCGGATTTAACTAATCACAGCAGCATCAGATATATTTAGATCTATCGACAATGACTCAAACACATGCTCGCAATAAGTAGATAAACGGGATCGCCGGAGCCGAAATCATCCGGCGTATCTCTCACCTCATTCCCTCATCTGCGTCCCATTGGATTCATTCCCGATTTAACAGAGATCGACCATGACAAACGAATTACACGATTCTGCTATTTTGCACTCTCCTCAGGCCTTGCTGGATGATATTGTCAAACCAGAGTGTTCAGTCTGTCTGATTAAAACTGGTGCTTTGCAAAATGCGATTTTCAACAGCGCCCACTTCTCTTGTATCGCCACCGATGCGAAGGGTGTCATCCAGATTTTCAACGTGGGTGCGGAACACATGCTGGGTTACTCGGCGGCTGATGTAGTCAACAAAATCACCCCGGCGGACATTTCAGATCCGGAAGAAATTATTGCGCATGCCCAAGCATTGAGCGTTGAGCTTTCCACAACTATTACCCCGGGATTCGAGGCGTTAGTGTTCAAAGCATCGCGCGGAATTGAGGATATTTACGAACTAACCTATATTCGCAAAAACGGTAGCCGCTTCCCTGCTGTTGTATCGGTCACGGCACTACGCGATATCCAAAATACGATTATCGGCTATCTGCTAATCGGCACGGACAATACCGCGCGTAAACGGATTGAAGCAAAACAGAAGAAACTCGATCAGCGTCTGCGCGACCAGCAGTTTTACACGCGCTCTCTTATAGAGTCCAACATTGATGCGCTGATGGCTACCGATCCGACCGGCATCATTACAGATGTCAATAAACAGATGGAATTACTAACCGGTTGCACGCGGGACGAGTTGATCGGCTCTCCGCTCAAGAACTACTTCACGGATCCAGAACGCGCCGAGGCGGGCATTAAATTGGTGCTAAGCGAAAAGAAGGTGCGCGACTATGAACTCACTGCACGCGCCAGGGACGGCAAAGAAACGATGGTGTCCTACAACGCCAGCACTTTTTATGACCGCAACAGGATGCTGCAAGGAGTATTCGCCGCTGCTCGCGACATCACTAAACGCAAACAAGCCGAGCAACAAATTCTCGATTTGGCGTGTCATGATACATTGACACAACTTCCCAATCGCCGCTTATTGGATGAGTGTCTGGGTCAGGCAATGGCTTCCAGTAAACGCAGCGGACGTTATGGCGCGCTGATATTTCTGGATATGGATAATTTTAAATCGCTCAATGATACACACGGACATTACACCGGGGATTTATTGCTGATTGAAGTGGCGCATCGTATTAGCAGTTGTGTGCGCGAGATCGATGTTGTCGCTCGTTTTGGTGGCGACGAATTTGTGGTGGTTCTCGGCGATCTGGGTACGGATAAAACCGAATCAACCATTCAGGCCAATATCGTCGCTGAAAAAATCCGCATTATTTTAAAAAATACCTATGAATTGAAAGTCGAGACCGAGGGCAAGACAACCAAAAATATCGAACATCATTGCACCTCTAGCATCGGAGTAGCGCTGTTTCTCGATCACGAAGTCGGTACGGAAGAGGTCATTAAGTGGGCCGACATAGCGATGTACCAAGCCAAAGAGGCCGGTGGTGATTCGATTCACTTTTACGAGGGTTAATCAATGTGCGTGCTGGCGCACAGAGTGAGTCCAATGTGCCGTGGAAAATTCTTGAATCTTGAATTCGCTGCAATTGAAGCGACGCGATCAACATAAGAATATTTAAAAATGAAAAATGAAGATAGCCCCGCACTTCCTCTGGATGACGTTCATCAAAACCCCGGGATTAATCCCGGCATCTTGCACGAAGCCCCAGTCGCCAATACGATTGATGAATCATTCACCAGCCATGAAAGTCGTTTCTTGCGCATCAATGTCTCGATTTGCACACTGGCGATCATTGCCTTTGTGGCCGCGATGTATTTGGCGCAAGCTTTTTTTCTCCCCTTGTTGATCGGGATACTGGCAAGCTATACGCTCAGCCCCGTGGTGGACTTTCTCAATAGGCTGCATATACCGCGTGCCGTCGGCGCAGCTTTGGTAGTAGCGGTTTTGATCGGGGCGTTGTCTTGGCTCGCTCTTTCATTAAGCAGCGAAGCTACCGCGATGATTGAAAAACTTCCAGATGCCACGCGTAAGCTAAGGCAACACTTGAGCGACATTCGCCCCATGAACCAAAGCGCATTGCAAAATATGCAGGAAGCCGCCAATCAACTTGAGGGCGCAGCGGCGGACGCACGCAAAAAACCGGAAACACCGGTAGTTTCCAACCTTTCAAGCGAGCCTAGCGGCTGGTTACAAGATTTCGTACTTAGACAATCGTTTTTACTATTTTCTGTCATTGCACAAGCGCCGATTGTTTTGCTGCTCACCTATTTTCTACTCGCATCCGGGGCGCATTTTCGCCGTAAACTGGTTCAATTTGTCGGCCCATCGCTGGAACGAAAAAAAGATGCAGTGCGCATGCTTGATGAGATCGACATGCAAATCCAGCTATATTTACTTTCTATGCTCGTGGCCAGTTTATTGGTAGGCATTGCTACCTGGCTTGGCTTCAAAGCACTCGGCATGGAACAAGCGGGGATTTGGGGCGTTATCGCGGGACTGCTCCAATTCATTCCTTATCTTGGACCGGCATTAACAGCAATATCTAGCGGCATCGCAAGTTTCCTGCAATTCGGCTCCTTGCTCACTGCACTAACCACAGCCAGTGTCGCGCTAATGATTTCGGCAGCTATCGGATTAGCGTTTACCACTTGGTTGCAAAGCCGCTTTGCGCATATAAACGCGGCAGTACTATTTATTGCTTTATTGTTTTTTGCCTGGCTTTGGGGGGTCTGGGGACTGCTTCTCGGCGCGCCTCTGGTCGCCATCATCAAAGTTATTTGTGACAGAGTCGATTCCCTTAAATCTGTAGGGGAGTTACTCGGTCGTTAACAGTGCTGAATCCCAGCGGAGGCGCCTAGCCTCATAGCTGGCTCTGTTTTCCCCCTCTGTTCGTTGGCTATCTTTTTTCTTAATTCCTTATCATTCACCTCAAGTATCGGCGAATATTGCCGTAACTAACTTACAGGGGTTGCGCAGGTGATTTGATAAACAGGAGGCGGCCATGAAATATCCATTTATGTTTCTGTTCTTTTCAGTATTGGTAGCGACTTTCGTTTTTGTATTGATAGGATCGGCGGCCTTTGCTGAGATAAAGGAGTTGATTGCAAGTAAAACTGGCGTACGCCGTTTGCCGATGGACTGAAATTGCCCCAATCGGCTTATCTGAATGAGGAGACGATCATGCTTAAAATATTTCTCACCATGGATCCAGAAACGCGTCGCGGACTTTATGACAACGAAGCGACCTTTCTTGGCATGTTTAACTCAATGAGCGAAGCTGAAGAAAAGCTTGGAAATATGCTTAATTTTTGCAGCATACGCGCCGCAGTCTAGCCGTTTCCAACCATGCACTTGTCAACCGAACGCAGCATCCTGATTTTCAGGCCAGCAAAGACTCCGAACAACTTTTTTTCGCAGCTCTTCCGTATCTTCCCGTTTTCCAGTAAAGTAAGCATCCCTAAATAACAAGAAGAGCATAGCTATGAGCGCGAAAGGGCAACAATTACAAGACCCGTTTCTTAATGCATTACGCAAGGAACATGTTCAGGTCGCCATCTATCTGGTCAATGGCATCAAGCTACAGGGTCAGGTTGAATCTTTTGATCAATACGTGGTGTTGCTGAAAAATACCGTCACCCAGATGGTATATAAGCATGCCATTTCCACCATCGTTCCTGCACGCGCTGTCACCATCCCGTACGACGCTGACTGATGTCGCAATTAACAACTGCCCCTAACACGGCGGTATTGGTCAGTCTCAATTTCGGCGCGCCGGATTACGCAGAAAGCTTGGAAGAGTTACGTTTGCTGGCCGAAAGTGCCGGTGTAACCACGCTCGCGCTGGTGGAAGGCAAACGGCAACGCCCCGATGCTTCTACGTTTGCAGGCAGCGGCAAAGTTGATGAGATCGCCGCTATCGTCGAAGAGCTGGAAGTGCCGCTGGTGATTTTCAATCACGATCTGTCTCCCGCGCAGATGCGCAATCTCACTGCCAAAATTCAAACGCGCGTAATCGACCGTACCATGCTGATCTTGGATATTTTTGCCTTGCGCGCGCAGAGCCACGAAGGCAAAGTACAGGTCGAACTTGCCCAACTCAAATATCTGTCCACCCGGCTGGTCGGCATGAATATGGACATGGGACAGCAGAAATATGCTGTCGGCGCGCGCGGCCCCGGCGAAACGCAACTGGAGCTGGATAGGCGCAAGCTTGACCGGCGCGTACAGCTGCTCAATGCGCGCTTGAAACAACTCAAGCGCAATCGCGAGTTGCAACGCAAAGCACGCAACCGTTCCGACGTGCTGTCGGTATCCATCGTGGGCTACACCAATGCGGGTAAGTCCACGCTGTTCAATCGTTTAACCAACGCCAATGTATATGCCGCCAACCAGTTGTTCGCCACGCTGGACACGA
>PLYB01000165.1 GCA_003151655.1 Gallionellaceae bacterium
CTTGTTACTCATTATTCAAAATCCTATACAAACCTTAGCTCACTCCCCGCTTACTTGCGGTTAATTTTCTTTGGCGGTGCGGCTCCGGCAGTTGTTGGTGCATTTATCGCCATGACAACTCTTTTGTTTGCCGACTTCTTCCCGCAAACTAATTTTCTAGTCAACGCCATACATTGGTGGATGGGCGACACCCTTGGCGTCGCGATATTTACACCTTTGGTTTTGGCTTGGTGGCAAACAAGGGCAAACCATTTTTTTGATAAAAAATTACTGGAATCGCTGTCGCTGCTCTGCATCTCGTTCGTAGTCGGGCAAATTGTATTTCTCAATTTGTTCAATGAGTATCTTTCGGATACGCCCAAAGGTTATTGGATGTTCCTGGTCATTACAGTTGTTGCACTGAGAACAGGAATTCGCGGTACAACTTTAGTGGTGACGCTGTTTGCAATTCAAGCGCTGTTGGGGGCATACAGCGAAATTGGTTTTTTCGCACATGACATTGCCAGAGCGGGCCTAAGCAACTACTGGGCCGCCATGCTGATTTTATCTATTGTTGGAATATCAATCAGTACACACATCGCGGCATTAGATGAAGCCCAAGAGCAAATTCTTGGTTTAGCTTTCTACGACGCATTGACGCAACTTCCAAATCGTCGATTATTAAATGACCGCTTAACTTTGGCGTTGGCAGCAATAAAACGAAGCGAATGTCATGCGGCAATGTTGATGCTTGATTTGGATAATTTCAAATCACTAAACGACACACAAGGGCATCATGTTGGAGATTTATTGCTTATCGAGGTTGCCAAGCGACTTAAACGGTGTGTGCGCGAGGTTGATACCGTAGCCCGTTTGGGGGGGGATGAATTTATAGTGGTGCTGAATGAGTTAGAGTCAGAAACACCTCGCGCAATAAATCAATCCAGTTCTGTTGCAGAAAAAATTAGAGCCGCGTTGGCAGAACCGTATTTAATACAAGTAGCTCATACGAACGGAAGCGAATCAACGATAGAACATCGCTGCACTGCCAGTATTGGCGTTGTTGTCTTCAACGAACATCTGTGCAATCTTGAGGATATTTATAAATTCGCAGATATTGCGATGTATAAAGCCAAAGCGACCGGCGGGGACACTTTCTGGTTGCACGGCGTATCTGAACCGCCAAAAAGTGAGGCTAACTGATCAGCGCTAAACGTTTCTCTGGATGAGCGAATTTAGTTATATAAATACCCGAGCGTAAATAAAATGAATTTGTCCTTGGGGCACTTTCCCGAATAGTGCGCCCGTCGCCCCTGTCGTGATCTGTCCAGCCTGACCCGTTCAGCAATATCTTCAAACTCGCGGCAAGTCGAGGTACTATGCGAAAAACTCCCTGCAAATGATATCGAACTCACGACTATCGCCTAGCGAAGCAAATATGAAAACAGCGTTTATATTTATTCTGGCAAGCTTCTTGGCTCTTACCGGCTGCACTACAGTCCGTCGTGAACAAGCACCTGAAATGATGCTCAATGCGTCTACCCCTGTTGGATTTCGGCCTGACGTTCGTTACCTCAGCTCAGATCCGAATGCTGTTAAATCCAGATTCTCGGAGATTCTTAAGCGCCTGCGGAATACATCAAAAAATAGAAATCTAAATATTCTGGCTCTCTCGGGTGGCGGGGCTGGAGGCTCATTTGGTGCTGGAGCGGTTGTTGGCATGACACGAAATGGCAAACGGCCCCAGTTTGACATCGTGACTGGTGTCAGCGCTGGAGCACTGATCGCCCCTTTTGCTTTTTTGGGCTCCCAATGGGATGCGCAACTCGACGATAACTTTTCCGGCAAGCATAGTGATAATTTTTTAGTATTGCGCGGCTTGGACATGTTATCGCGCCCCGGAATATATCGAAGCGAACCGCTGATCAAGTTTGTGAATGACTTTGTCACCGACAATATGATCAAAGAAGTGGCAGCGCAGGCTGCGCTTGGCCGCATGCTTTTAATTGCAACAACCGATTTAGACAAGGAGGAAACCGTTATCTGGGATATGGGACTGATAGCGGCTCGCGGAGGCAAAGCTGCGCACGATCTCTTCCGTGATGTATTGGTGGCATCTGCAAGCATACCGGGGGTGTTTGAGCCCATTATCGTTCCGGTTGAAAATGCGGGTGTTCGACATGACGAAATGCACGTCGATGCAAGCGCGACCGTGCCGTTTTTTGTCGCGCCGGCATTAGCCTACGTGTTGCCACTCGATGCAAAAGTATTCAAGGGTGCCAATATTTTCGTCATCATCAATGGCCAGCTGGGTGGAATTCCGCACACTACCGAGTTCGATACAATTTCAATTCTTTCCCGAAGCTTTTCTGCGGTACTTAACCATATGGCGAAGACTCAAATAGCCCTAACGTCAGCGTTTGCCAAACGGTATGGCATGAACCTCAGCCTTACGCTAATTCCCATCGAATACCCGTTTAAAGGGCCGCTGGAATTTCATGAGTCGACATCGCGAGAATTATTTAAATATGCATCCGACTGCGCCCAACAAGGCAAGCTGTGGAACACCCTTGAACAATCAATAGCTCACAGTGAGAAAACACTCTCGAAGGAATCCACGAACAATTTACCGACCAAGGAACAAGCGATGGTATCTTGCCCGCTGGACGAGGCAGAGATGCCCACTCTAGTGCCGACCGAATCGCGATAAATCATGGGGATTGCCACACCGGGCTGAAGCTGCCCGTGACCACTGCCGCCTTTGATCGACCGCAGTCAGGCTTAGGCTTCTTGCACGAGAAGATAGCGTGCCTTAAGAGCCTGATAGAGTTCATCCCGTACATTTCTGGAACCCAGCTTGACTGTTTCCAGCACCTCGACCAAATGCTCGTTATCCTCGCGACCATTCCAAATTTTGATGTAGCTTCCAGATTTGTAACCGTGGTCTTGGCGGAACATATTGAGCACATTCTTGCCGATATACTGCTTGAACAATTCCAGCCAGCTCATACCGCAGTCCGCTAACAAGGCATCAAACAAAGCCAAGTTAGTACGCTTGGCGGCAGCCAGACCGCACAGGATATCCAATTTCTCCAGCAAGTTTATCTGCGCAAGCACATAGTACTTACCGTCAAACATGACTGACTTCTGCGCCAAGTTCAGCTCAGCCATCATGTCTTTTTTGGCGAGTGCGATGTTTCCATGCTTGTGCTGCAACTCGGCAGATAACACGAAGTGCCAAATATCGACCAGCTCCATACGTAGCTGCGCCATGTCGCATTCTTGTTTCTTCCACCACTTCCAACCGTGATGCTCTATCGCTTCAGCGCCCTCGACTTGAATTGCTCTGTACCAGTTATTATTTGCCGCGATCCAGTTGGAATTAACTTTGCTATTCATGCCTTCTTGCAGCTCAAGCATGGTCTGTAATTGGATTTCTGATAGTGTCATTACGTAGGGTGATTAGTTTGAAGGACGCTATTCTACCAAACAGGCATTCAATGCCACGCAACTTAGCGTCCGATGTTTAATTTACGCGCAGCAAGAATCAATGCGCGACGCGACACTCATTGCCTTTGCGCAGTGGCACGGGCAGTTTTGGAATGGGGTGCTTTAAATCGCCGGTATCCGGCTTGGATTCTTTCATTTTCAAAACGAGCAGCGACATCTCGTTCATCGTTTCTTCCAGCTTTAACGTAAGGTCGTGGCGATCTTTGCTCGATAAAGCCTCGCCCTCCGGATAGTGAAGATTGGAGTAATAAACGGCGTACTGAGAGAAGAGATTTTTCAGTTCAAACGCACGCAGATAATCGTTGGCTATGAAATGATGATTGGCAACCATGTCTGTATTCCTCGTAGTTTGTTGGGGTGTGCTAAGTTTACAAATTTCACCCTGCAAGCAAGCACTGAATACCGCTGGTTTTTAGCCGCTACTTTTCAAGCACAAATTAAATCTGCTAAAAATCAACATCATCAAAGTTGTCCAGAACGTACATCGGGAGAGTCTCATCAAAATCAGAGTCACATTCTTCCCAGCAGGAGTCGTCATTTAAAGCTCGGGTGGTCAAGCGCATCGGAGCAAAACTTTCAGGGTTAACTGAATTCAGGATTGCGCGAGATACAGGTTGGTGATGCTGGTGCTGTGCTTTCATGTTCGTCTCCTTAACGTGAAACTCGCGTAGCGATTCGTTTGCCCTTTCTCCCGCGTGCGGGGGAAAGTTGGATAGGGGGAAACGGGCATTGCGAGTTTTATTTTTCAGGGCGGCACACTTGCCATGCCCGTTCGGTTCAATGTGATGTCAATATCGACAGTTGCATTTTGCGCGGGAGCACGCGTACAGAAAATACGAGGATAACTAATTATCGTGTAGGTAAATATCCTATGGCCAGACTATGGGCACGTTGCCATTATCAATATTTGCCGCTTCGCCCATGCCTCGAAAAGCAGGCGTTTTTGGCTGCTTACTTCTGCCCGCTGAACATTCTGATACCATTGCCTAAGCCTATAAAAAAGCACCAACACATTATTGTTTCAGCGAAGGACACTAAATGTCAGACCTAAAAGAAATCACCCAAGCTTTATTAAAGTTTCGCGATGAACGAGATTGGGCACAGTTTCACAATGCCAAAGATTTGGCTATCGCATTAAATATCGAATCCAGCGAACTGCTTGAATTATTCCTTTGGAAAACCGCAGAGGAAGCGGATATAGAAAGAGTGAAAGAAGAACTGGCTGACATTCTGGCTTTCTCGCTTCTTCTTGCCGACAAGTTTGGTTTTGACCTGAAACACATTATGTTGGAAAAAATTCAAAAGAATGCAATTAAGTACCCGGTTGCAAAAGCAAAAGGCACAGCCAAGAAATATACCGATTTGAATTAAACTTAAATGATGTAGCCGGGCACAGAAGATCAATGCAATAGCATACAGTTGTATCAAGCAAGTCAGCGCTTGTCGTTTGCTTTGATAAAAATAAAACGCCCCCTGACGGGAGCGTTTTATTTATTTAAAACTCGCTGATGAATCGCCGCTCAATCCCAAGATAACGCGCCACCTGTTTGATACTCGGTAACACGCGTCTCGAAGAAGTTCTTCTCTTTCTTGAGGTCGATCATTTCGGCCATCCATGGGAACGGGTTGCTTGCGCCTTGATACAGCACGTCGACACCGATCTGCTGGCAGCGACGGTTGGCGATGAAGCGCAGATATTCCTTGAACATACCCGCATTCAGACCCAGCACGCCGCGCGGCATGGTGTCTTCGGCGTAGCGGTATTCCAGCTCCACGCCCTTTTGGATCAGGCCGCGTATCTCTTCGCGGAAAGCAGGTGTCCACAGGTGCGGATTTTCCAGTTTGATCTGGTTGATGACATCCACGCCAAAGTTAAGGTGCATGGATTCATCGCGCAGAATGTACTGATATTGTTCGGCTGCGCCGGTCATCTTGTTCTGACGACCCAGAGCCAAGATCTGTACGAAGCCGACATAGAAGAACAGGCCTTCCATGATGCAGGCGAACACGATCAGGCTGCGCAATAATTTCTGGTCGTTTTCCGGTGTGCCCGTCTTAAACTCCGGATTGGTCAGCACGTCAATGAAGGGCAACAAGAATTCGTCTTTGTCACGAATGCTTTGCACTTCATGGTACATGTTGAACACTTCGCCTTCGTCCAGCCCCAGGCTCTCAACGATGTACTGGTAGGCATGAGTATGGATCGCCTCTTCAAATGCCTGACGCAACAGATACTGGCGGCACTCAGGATTGGTAATATGGCGGTAAGTACCCAGCGCGATATTATTCGCGGCTAGACTATCGGCAGTACTAAAGAACCCCAGATTGCGCATGACCAGACGACGCTCGTCATCGGTCAATCCGGCAGGATTCTTCCACAGCGCAATGTCCGCAGACATGTTGACCTCTTGCGGCATCCAATGATTGGCGCAACCGGCAAGATATTTCTCCCACGCCCACTTGTACTTGAACGGCACCAACTGGTTCACATCAGCGCTACTATTGATAATGCGCTTGTCCTCTACACGAATCCGCCCGGTGGAAACGGAAGCGATGGTGTAATCATGTTCGTTTGTGTTTTTGTTCATAGCGGCACCCATTCCCATCGATGCCATACGCACACCAGCCGAAGCGGCTACAGGTGTCATATCTTCTTCAAAATTTAGCATAATCCCCTTAATACTGAATGTCCGGCACGTGATATGCCGAACCGGTAAATATTACAACTGTCGCGCCATTGGCGGCTGCGACGACTCAAGCTAATTGCGATGCATCTCTCCCAAGTGAGTATCCACTTACGGACAAACCGGCAATACAAAAACTGACCACATCCAAGCTATCCAGCTATTTTTTGCTTTGGGCGCAGCCAGTTGCAAACATCGCCAATCCGTCACCGGGAAGTCAACCGCCCATACTACAGCTAGTTGCTTCTCTGTCATTATTCACTACATTTAGTGGTTGCGACTATAAACTATTTTTTTGCGCCGTCAATTTATTTGTGCGTTTTTTTAGCGTTTACCCGAGCAATTTTCTCAGGAACGATACCCCAGCTTCCAATTAACCCGAATTGTTTATTGGGACGTAGGTCGGGCTTGTAGGTCGGGTTTAAACCCGACGGGGTTAGCGGCATGTCGGGCTGAAGCCCGACCTACAACACCTTGATTTTATGAAATCCCAGCGGCTAATGGACAATCTGAGATTAACCACTATTCCTTAATCCCGCCGCGATACCGTTGATCGTCAGGTGGATCGCGCGTTTCACTTTCTCGTTGTCATCCCCTGCGCGATGGCGGTGCAGCAACGCCACTTGCAGGTGATTCAACGGGTCGATGTACGG
The DNA here is from genome assembly GCA_003151655.1 of Gallionellaceae bacterium. GTDB lineage: Bacteria > Pseudomonadota > Gammaproteobacteria > Burkholderiales > Gallionellaceae > PALSA-1006. The sequence goes on from PLYB01000165.1 coordinate 6,827, forward strand.
CGTGCGGGTGGTGAGGCTGCGTGCCAGCGTCGGATTATCCGCCAGCAGTGTTGATGCTCCGGTGATGGCAAACAACATATCGACGGTGCGATGCCACTCGGCTTCGATTTCGCCGAATATCTGCTTGCGCAAAGCTTCATCCTGCACCAGCTCGGCATAGCGCGAGGCGATACCCATGTCGGTCTTGGAAAGCACCATATCCATGTTGGAAAGCAAGCCACGGAAGAACGCCCAATTCTGGTTCATGGCTTGCAGTTGCTTGAGTCCGGCCTCGCCCTCGCGCTCGATAAAGCGTTGTGCTGCACTGCCGAAACCATACCATCCCGGCAGGATGGCGCGATTTAAGCTCCAACTGAACACCCACGGAATGGCGCGCAAATCTTCGATGTTGTCGGTAGCACGGCGTGCGGAAGGACGGCTGCCGATGTTGAGTTCGGCAATTTCGCGGATAGGCGTGGCGGCAAAAAAATACTCGGTGAAGCCCGGTGTTTCGTACACCAGTTTGCGGTAGGCGGAAAACGCGTCATTACTCAGCGCTTCCAGAATGCGGTGAAATTCCGGCATGGTGGAGTCATCGCCGTGATGATGCACCAGCGTGGCCTCCAGTGTGGCCGCGATGAGCACTTCCAGATTGCCGCGCCCGATCTCGGGATCGGAATATTTGCTGGAGATAACTTCGCCTTGTTCGGTGATACGAATCTGCGCATTCACGCTGCCCGGAGGCTGCGCCAGTATGGCCTGATAGCTGGGGCCGCCGCCGCGTCCGACGGTACCGCCGCGTCCATGGAACAGGCGCAGCTCGATACCATGTTTCTCGAACACTTTCACCAGCTCGACTTCAGCCTTGTACAACTCCCAGTTGGCGGTGAGATAGCCACCGTCCTTGTTGCTGTCGGAATACCCTAGCATCACTTCCTGAGTATTGCCCCGACTGTTTAACAGTTCGCGGTAAAACGGTATCGAGAACAGCGCATCCATAATCGGGCCGCAGCCCTGCAAATCGGCGATGGTTTCGAATAGCGGAATGATGTTGATGTGCAAAGTTGAGGTCTTGCCCGCTTCGAGCAAGCCGGTCTGTTGCACCATCAGCGCCACTTCCAGCATGTCGCTCGCGGCATCGGTCTTGGAAATAATATAGTTGGGCAGCGCCGCACGTCCAAAGCGTTGGTGTATTTCTGCAGCGGCCTGCATCAGGTGCAATTCGCCGCGCACGACTTCGGAAAAATTTTCTACCTCAGACGCGAGCTGCTTGCCCGCTTGCAGTGCCGTCAACAGCGTATTGCGGCGCGCGATTTCGTCTAACTGCGAGTAATTATCAATACCGGCAGTGGCCAATAGTTCGCTGACCACTTGCTCGTGAATGCCGCTATGTTGGCGCATGTCGATCGGTGCCAAATGAAAGCCAAACACTTCGGCGGCACGGCGCAGGTTAGCCAAGCGACCGCGCGCCAGATAGATGGCGTGATGGTGCTCCAGTGAATCAATTACCACATCGAGATCGCTGATGAATTCTTCGATATTGGCATACGGCTGCACAGACTTGCTTACCGGATGCAAGTGCGCCACGCGATGACCCAAGTGCTCGGTGGTAGCGACCAATCTTGCATACACAGAGATCAAAGCCCGGCGATACGGCTCGTCTTCCCGGCTGACCGCATTGTCGGGAGAGTTTTTGGCCATTACTTCCAGTTTATCGCTCACGTCCACCAAGCGGGAAGTCAGGCTCATACGTGCACTGAGCAACTCGGTCTCGTTCAGATAATATTCCAGCGCGGTTGCCGAGTGACGCTCCGCCGCATCCAGCATCACCTTATGCGTAACAAACGGATTGCCGTCGCGGTCACCGCCGATCCAGCTGCCCACGCGCAGAAATGGCGGAATCTTGAGGCGCTGCCCGAAGTGCTGCTCGGTCTGCTTTTCCAACCCGGCATATAATCTGGGAATTTCTTTGAGGAAGGTGTAATCGTAAAACGACAAGCCGTTTTTGACTTCGTCCTGCACCGTCAATTTGGAAGTACGCAATAGACGCGTATGCCACAAAATCAGAATGAAGCGATGCAGTGCTTCCTCGTTGTCGGCCAATTCTTCCGGGGTCATGTCGATACGGTCACGATCCGCCAACAAACCGGAAATAGAAAGCTGGCAATTCAAAATACTTTTGCGCTGCACCTCGGTCGGGTGCGCGGTGAGCACGGGCGAGATCAACGCCTTATCAAAGAAGGCCTGCAATGCGGCGGCATCGATGTTCTTTTCTTTAGCGCGATCCAGAGCCAATTGCAGGCTACCCTCTTGCGGCGGCGAACCCGCTTTCAGATGCGCACGGCGGCGGCGGTTGTGATGCAAATCTTCGGCGATATTGGAAAGTTGCGAGAACGAGCTGAACGCGCGCACCACTCTCAGCGTTTCATCGGGAGAAAGCTCATCCAGAATTTGCTCCAATTGGGCGCGATCCCGATCATCCTGTGTCTTGCGAAAACGCACCGCCGTGCGGCGTACATTCTCGATCAGCGCAAACGTTTCTTCACCTTCCTGTTCGCGCAAGGTATCGCCCAGAATACGCCCGAGCAGACGAATATCATCGCGTAATGGCACATCCTTACTGGAAAGATCAGCGGGGGCAGACAGTAAATTCATGACGTTTTTCTTAAGCATGGCTAGCGTGCGGCTCATGTTAGAATGTGCCGCAATTTAATATTAAAATTTTCTGGAAACACAATGAATCAGATAGCTCAGCAACACCCGGCCCCCGCAAAACTCGTTATCGCATCGCGTGAGAGCGCGCTGGCAATGTGGCAGGCCGAACATATCCGGGATCGACTGCGCGCATTATATCCGCAAACCGAGGTGAGTATATTGGGCATGACGACGCAGGGCGACCAGATCCTCGATGTCACCCTCTCCAAGATCGGCGGCAAGGGTTTATTCGTCAAGGAATTAGAAACCGCTTTGGAAAACGGCAGCGCCGACATCGCCGTGCATTCTCTGAAAGATGTACCGATGCATTTGCCGGAAGGTTTCGTGCTGGCCTGCATCGGCGAACGCGAAGACCCGCGCGACGCTTTCGTTTCCAATAAATTCGACAATCTCGCGGCGTTGCCTCCGGGCAGCGTGGTCGGCACTTCCAGCCTGCGCCGCGAAAGCCA
>PLYB01000315.1 GCA_003151655.1 Gallionellaceae bacterium
AAGTGCCGTTGACTTGTCTGGATGATGCTTTGTTCGGCGAGCTGACCGAGTTGAAAACACCGAGCGGCTTGTTGGCACTGATCGAATTGCCTCAGGCGCATGTCGCTCCTTCCCATAGCCGATTTTGTATTTTGCTGGAAGATATTCAAGACCCCGGCAATTTGGGCTCCATTTTGCGCACGGCAGCAGCGGCAGGATGTGATGCCGCTTTCATTTCGACGGGATGTGCCGATGTGTGGTCGCCAAAAGTATTGCGCGCTGCGATGGGAGGGCATTTCGCCCTGAGCATTCACGAACATGCCGACTTGTTCAATGTGGCAGCCGTGTTTGAGGGGACGATTTTTGCCACTAGCTTGCAAGCCACTACCACCCTCTACGACAGCAAGCTGACCGGTAATATTGCCTTTGCCTTTGGCAACGAAGGGGCCGGGTTGTCGCCGGAATTATCCGATCTATGCCGTCAGCTCATCACCATTCCGATGCACGGCAAAGTGGAATCGTTAAATGTCGCCGCTGCCGCAGCTGTGTGCTTATTCGAAGCGACAAGGCAACGGCGATAAGGAACATCTTTGGTTTCCACGCTTGGGTAATAATTCGTGAAGCAGCCACTCAATCCAGATTGATCTCTTGCGGAGAAAGAAGAACGCAAAAAAAAGATATTTGGTAAACTGCTGCACCGTTACGGATTGTTGAAACTGCCGCCCTTTACCGGGCAATATTCAATCAGCGCCAACATCGTGTTGGCTGGGTTGTGTAACCAACCTCAATAAGAGAAAAACCATGGCCGAAGAAAACACAGCAAATGCCCAAGCCAATAACGCTCCCGAGGAAAACATAACTGTCGCTGAGGTGGCACCGCAGGCTGCCGAAACAACACAACAAGCTGAGCAAGCCGATGGAGATAAAAATGTGTCTGCCGCGGCCCCTGCAAATCCGATGCCCCCTTCGCCAGGGACTCTTCAAAATTTCCAGCCTCCCCATCATCACTTCAAATGGCATGTCGATGTCCGTGTTGACGGACACGATGTGTATCAGGGATTTATAAAGGAGATTACGCTGGAAGGAACGCATTTGTTCGTTGAGCATAATTTGCAAAACGCCAAATTCGCCAAGCTGCATATTCATATACCGCCAGTCGCAAATGCAACTCTCCATCCTGTCGTGGAAGTGTCCGGGAAAATAATTTCCACTATTTTTGATAGTTCGGAAGATTGTTTTCGTTCTGCCATACATTTCCAAGAATTCACTCTGGAATCTGACCGGATATATCTTCAGTCACGCCTTTCCGCTGCTTAGCCGCATCGTTTTTCTTTCAAAATATCAATGAGCCCATTCGCGTGGGATCATTGTGCATTTTGTTTTCTATTTGATTTGCCAAACAAGTTTACCCACTAACTTTGGAATGTTTTGCAGTCATATCGCCTGCGGCAAAGGGTAAAAACAGTTTGCCTCGTAACAACTCTATTAAAAGTTAATCCTGAAAAAAATCAGTTACTCCAAAAAGGCGACATGTACGACACCGTACAGAGTGGCTCGCATCGTAGTCCTATTCTAGGTCAGGTTGAAGAGTAAAAAATATACCCAAGTAACTTGGAACAGGTTTCCGGGTAATGGTTACGAGCAAATTCAATCTCAGCAACTTTAGATCGCATATTTATTATTGGAGAAAAATGATGTCAAAAAATTTTCGTTTTAAATCATTTCAGTTACCACTGCTAAGTTTACTTATGGTCAGTGGCATTTTTATGTCGGGGTGTGCAAGCACGCCGCCGCCTTTAGAGTTGATGGCCGTTTCCAAGGCCGCAGTAAATGAAGCGAATAATGCCGGTGCCAATGAGTTAGCTCCGATTCAATACAAGTCTGCGGTGGATAAAATGAATGGAGCCGAGTTGGCAATGGCACAAAAAGAATTTCCTCTCGCCCAGCAATTGGCTGAGCAAGCCCAAGTGGATGCCAAGCTGGCGGTAGCGATGGCGCGTTCTGCCAAGGCCAAGAAAGCTGCCGATGCAGTGCAGGAAGATAGTCGCATTCTGACCCAGGAAATCGGACGTAAAACCAAATAATCCTTAAAGGAGCATATTATGAAAAAACAATATCTTATTATTGCGTCAATCACCGCCGCAATGCTTTCCGGCTGTGCCTCGACTCCTGTCAATCAGTCGCTAACCGAAGCGCGTGCCAGCTACGATACGGCGCGCACCAATCCGCAAATCACCAGTCTTGCCCCGCTTGAATTAAAAGAAGCCGGTGATTCTCTGAGTAAGGCAGATTTCGCCTTCAGCAAAGGGGAAGCTCCTGCCACTGTTAATCAACTTGCCTATGTTGCCTACCAGCAAGTAAGAATCGCTCAGGAAACGGCGTTCAGAAAAACCGATGAACTGGCCGTCACCAATGCCGCCGCTAAACGTGACCAGGTTCGCCTTGCTGCAAGAACGGAGGAAGCTGATTCAGCCAAGCATCAAGTGGCTCTTATCCAGCAAACTGCGAGTGTTCAAGCCGAAGAGTTGGCTGCTGCCAGCGCAAATGCTGAACATGACCAACAGACTATTTCCAAACAGGAGAAGCAGCTCAAGGAGCTGACTGCAAAACAGGAGCAGCAGCTTAAGGAGCTGAATGCAAAGCAAACGAAACGTGGTTTTGTGATCACGGTGGGCGATGTTCTGTTCAGCAGTGGTAATGCTCATTTGAAAGCGGGTGGCATGCACAGCATACAGAAACTGGCATCGTTTCTTGAACAGTACCCGAAATATAAGGTCTTGATTGAGGGGTACACCGACAACACCGGCAACGCGGAGTCAAATCAAATGTTGTCCGAGCATCGAGCTGATTCGGTAAAGGCCGCTTTGCTCGACAAAGGCATTGAGAGCGACCGTGTGATTACTCGCGGTTATGGGAAAGATTTTCCAGTTGTCGGCAATGACACTCGTTCAAACCGCCAACTTAATCGACGCGTAGAAATCGTTCTTTCGGATGAAAACGGCAACATAGTTTTACGCTAGACACTGCTTATAGAGGAAAACAATGTCATTGGGAACTATCTTATTGATCGTCGTCATGTTGATGTTAATCGGCGTTATCCCGACATGGCCACATAGCCGAACGTGGGGCTATGGGCCAAGTGGATGGGTCAGTTTGATATTGACCATTGTGATTGTATTGTTGCTGATGGGACGATTGTGATTTGATCAAAAGCTTTTATTTGGAATGGCAAAAACAAGCTGTTAAAGCAATTACATTTATTAATTAGGGAGTGCAGCTATGAATACGCAAACAATCGATATTACGAATACGGTTCCCATGGAAAAACTCATGGAGGAACTGCGCTTAATGGTAGGTGATGCTGAGGAATTGTTATTGTCGACTGCCAACCAGACCGGGGAGGGCGCGGCGGCAGCTCGTGCACGCATTCAAAAAAGTCTACACACTGTTAAAGGCCGCTTGGCCGCTGCCGAAACTGCCGTGATTGAACGTACCCGTCAGGCGGCAAAAGCAACTGACCAGTATGTCCATGATAACCCCTGGAAGGCTATCGGCATCTCTGTCTGCGCGGGAGTTATCGTCGGAATGCTGGTCGCCCGGCGCTAATGTATGACTGACTCGATCGGACTGATGGAGTCGTCGAAGCGGGTGGTGAGCACGTTGCTCACCATCTTCCAAACACGGCTGGAATTGCTTTCAAACGAAATAGAGGAGGAGCGTTTACGCGTCAGGCAAATGTTGTTCTATGGCAGCATCGCGCTATTCTTTTTCGGTTTGTCCATCATGCTAATGACGGTATTTATTGTGGTGTTGTTTTGGGACAGTTACCGTCTACCGGTACTCGGAGGTCTTGCCGCTCTATTTTTCCTTGCGGGTCTGTTGGTTTGGAATTCATTACAATGTGCGGCAAGTGAAAGAAGCAAATTGTTTTCATCCAGTCTCGCTGAGTTGGATGAAGATCGTGCTCGGCTTGTTTCCAGATCATGAAAAATCGACTTGCAGCACTCGCTTGCCAGCGCCGTAAAATAGCAGAGAAAATCGAGACACAACGTATCGAGTTGACTGAAATTTCCCGGCGTTTTCATAAACCTGTGGCGATTATTGACATCGGACTGAATGCCGCACATTTTATGTACCGCCATCCGACATTGCTGACAGGCACCCTCGCAGCAGCTTTTGCAGTATGGCGCAAAGGTATTCCCGGCTTAAACCGCCTTCTTCCTTCCCCGTTGTTTTTCGTTCTGAGTGGCGTTTTCTCGATCTTTCGGGCACGACACAATAAAAATACACCGGATTAACCCGGATTGTTCATTAGCCGCTGGGACACCGCAAAGTCAATGGGGTGTAGGTCGGGTTTCACCCAAAGGGTGCAAGAACCCCTGCGGGGTAACCCGACATGTCGGGCTTGAAGCCCGACCTACGTCCGAATGGATTATTTGGGATAATCGCGAAACTTCATAATGATAGTAAGCTCCGGAAACACCGTATGTCGACATTGGCCAGATGTCCAATCGCTCGTTGTAGGTGTGTTGTCTGCTCGTTTCAGGTATTATTCTCATGCCTGTATCACGATTGTCGTTGCCGATGCGTAAGTTGTAGGACTTGTTGGGGACGTTAATCTTGATATAACAGTGCTTGCCTGAAACAATTTTTAGAGTCGAGTTAACGTTACCGAGTCTTTAAAATTCGCTCGTTGTTTCAGAACATTTTTTCTAATTTTTCAAGGAAATTTTTAGTATGTCGAGCGTAGAAACATTGGGCGGATTGCAGCGCCGTATGAACGTATCCATCCCACAGCCACAGTTGCGTGGTGAAGTTGAGTCTCGATTGAAGCGATTAGGCCGTACGGTAAAGGTGCACGGTTTTCGTCCCGGGAAAGTCCCTTTTAAAATTATTGAACAGCAGTACGGGGCGCAAGTTCACCAAGAGGTGCTGGGTGAAAGCTTGCAGCGCACTTTTGCAGAAGCGGCTCAGGCGAACAAGTTGCAAATAGCGGGATATCCACAATTTGAAATCAAGACGCAAGATATGAATGCGCCGCTGGTCGAATATAGCGCGACTTTTGAGGTTTATCCCGAAGTTGTGGTGAATGATGTTGCTGCCGAGTCTATCGAGCGCGTCACTTTTACGCTATCCGACGCTGACGTTGAAAATACAGTGTCGACATTACGCAAGCAGCGCGCCGTGTTCGAACCGGTTACGCGTGCCGTGCAGAATGAAGATCAAGTGCGTATTGATTTTAGCGGTAAGTTGAATGGCGTAGTTTTTGAAGGCGGTGAAGCCAAAGATTTGCCTCTCGTGCTCGGTGCGGGACGCATGTTGCCGGATTTTGAAAGCGGCATCATCGGCATGAAAACAGGTGAGACCAAATCATTTGATATGACTTTCCCTGCGGACTATCATGGCAAGGATGTAGCGGGCAAGCAAGTCACCTTCACCATCACCGTGCATAGCGTGGAAGCTCCGCGTTTGCCGGAAGTGGACGCTGAACTGGCTAAATCATTGGGTGTGGCGGATGGAGACGTAGCTAAACTGAAGACCGAGATTCGCGACAATCTGAATCGCGAAGCACAACGCCGCGTCAAAGTGCGCAACAAGGATAATGCCATGGAGGTATTGCTGAAAGTAAGCCAATTGGAAATCCCAAAGGCTTTGCTTGAGGCAGAAGCGCAAAATCTGATGCAGCAAACCTTGCAGGACTTGGAGGGACGCGGCATGAAAATACCCAAGGGTATGCAGCTTCCCACCGATGCGTTTGAAGAGCGGGCCAGCAAGCGGGTAAAGTTGGGCTTGATTTTGGCCGAACTGGTCAAAAAACATGATTTGTATGCCAAGCCGGAACAGGTCAAGGGGCTGATACAAGAGTATGCGCAGAGTTACGAGCATCCCGAAGAGGTTGTGCGCTGGTATGCGGCAGATGCTTCGCGTTTGAAGGATGTTGAGAATCTGGTGCTGGAAGATAATGTGGTGGCGTGGGTACACGCGGGAGCCAAGGTCGCAGAAAAGACTGTGGCATTGAATGAATTGATGGAGAACAACTGACATGTCGCAAAGCGCAACTTCCAAAATGATTGAGCCGCAAGACCTTGGCATGGTTCCAATGGTCATCGAAACCAGTGGTCGCGGTGAGCGGGCGTACGATATTTATTCGCGACTGCTGAAAGAGCGGATCATATTTCTAGTCGGGCCGATCAATGATCATATGGCCAATCTGGTGGTGGCGCAGTTGCTGTTTTTGGAATCGGAAAATCCAGAGAAAGATATTCATTTGTATATCAACTCGCCCGGTGGCTCGATTTCTGCAGGAATGGCGATCTATGACACGATGCAGTTCATCAAGCCGGATGTTTCGACTCTGTGTATCGGCATGGCGGCTTCGATGGGCGCTTTCCTGTTGCAGGCGGGAGCCAAAGACAAGCGCTTTGCTTTGCCCAACTCTACCGTGATGATTCACCAGCCTTTGGGCGGATTTCAAGGTCAGGCCACGGACATTGAGATACATGCCAAATATATTTTGAGTTTGCGCTCAAGACTCTATGCATTGATGGCCGAGCATACGGGGCGTAGTGTTGAAGAGATTGCGCGGGATAGTGAGCGGGATAACTTCCTGACCGCCAAAGAGGCGCAGGAATATGGGCTGCTTGATCAAGTAATGAGCAAGCGTATTTAAGAAGTATTACAAGTTGCCGATAAATAGAATACATGGGGATTTGAATGCCATTGGATAAAACTAAGGGTGATAAATTGCTGTACTGCTCGTTTTGTGGAAAAAGCCAGCACGAGGTTCGCAAGCTTATTGCCGGACCGTCGGTGTTCGTCTGTGACGAGTGCATCGCCTTGTGCAATGACATCATCCGCGAGGAAGTTCAGAGCGGTGGTGATGTGCAAAAGTTGGACAAGAACGATCTGCCTGTTCCGCACGATATATGCGGGAAACTTGACGATTATGTGATCGGTCAGAAACAAGCCAAAAAAATATTATCCGTCGCTGTTTACAATCACTATAAACGTTTGCGCAGCACAGATAAAGACGGCGTGGAGTTGGCCAAGAGCAATATTCTTTTGGTTGGCCCAACCGGTTCAGGCAAAACTCTGTTGGCGCAAACTTTGGCTCGATTGCTCAATGTGCCCTTTGTAATGGCGGATGCAACCACGCTGACTGAAGCGGGTTATGTGGGCGAGGATGTTGAAAACATCATTCAAAAACTGTTGCAAGCATGCGATTACGATGTGGAGCGCGCGCAGCGCGGCATCGTCTATATCGACGAGATCGACAAAATTTCGCGCAAATCGGACAATCCTTCCATTACTCGCGATGTGTCGGGTGAAGGTGTGCAGCAAGCTTTGCTCAAGCTGATCGAGGGAACCAAAGCGTCTATTCCTCCGCAAGGTGGTCGCAAGCATCCCAACACCGAATTTCTGCAAGTCGATACCACAAATATCTTGTTTATTTGCGGCGGAGCGTTCGACGGACTCGAAAAAGTCATACGTAATCGCTCGGAGAAGGCAAGTATCGGTTTCTCGGCCAATTTGGCGAAACGTGACGACAATAAAGACATCGGCGTAGTGTTGCGCGAAGTTGAGCCGGAAGATTTGATCAAGTTTGGTTTGATTCCTGAATTTGTAGGCCGTTTACCAGTGGTAGCTACGCTGGAAGGCTTGGATGAGGCTGCTTTGGTGCAAATTTTGACTGAACCCAAAAACTCTTTGATCAAACAGTATCAAAAACTGTTTGAAATGGAGGGGGTTGAGTTGGAGTTCCGCACTAATGTTTTAAATGTGATCGCCAAAAAAGCATTAACTCGCAAGACAGGCGCTCGCGGTTTGCGCTCGATTCTTGAGAATGCCCTGCTGGATACGATGTTCGATCTTCCTTCGATGGAAAATGTCAGCAAAGTCGTATTGGATGAGAATAGTGCAGGCGAGATCAAGCCTATCGTGATGTATGTAGATACACCTAAGGCAGCATAGCATTACTGAATTATCCGTGCGGGGGACTTGAATTTCTTCGCACGGTTCCCAATCTGAGTCGTATCGTCACCATAAAGATTATCCCAATATGTCAGAAAACGCATCCATAACCACTGAAAACGCTTTGCTGCCCCTGTTGCCGCTGCGTGATGTCGTCGTTTTTCCGCACATGGTTATTCCCCTGTTCGTGGGGCGTAGCAAATCAATCAAGGCGCTTGAAGCCGCGATGGAGGCTGGCAAGAGTATTGTGCTGGTAGCGCAAAAATCCGCCGCCAAGGACGAGCCGGCAACCGAGGACATGTACCGTATCGGCAGCATTGCCAACATTCTGCAAATGTTGAAGCTGCCCGATGGCACGGTTAA
>PLYB01000342.1 GCA_003151655.1 Gallionellaceae bacterium
GAGACAGTAATCGGTGCGGTAGATGATGGAAATCGGCGCAACTTTTTGATCAAGCTGACCTCGGTGGTGGGGGGAGCGGGCGTGGCGGCGACGTGTGTGCCGTTTGTGGCCAGCATGAATCCCAGCACCGACGTGCTGGCGAAAGCCGAGACCGAAGTCGATCTGACCGGCATCACGCCCGGAGGGATACGCACCGTGGCGTGGCAGGGCAAACCCGTGTTTATCCTGCACCGTACCCCGGAGCAGATCGATTCGGTTAAAACCACCGCCAACGCCCTCGACCCCGAACCCGATGAGAAACGCGTGCAACGCCCCGAATGGCTGGTGGTGGTCGGCGTGTGCACCCACATGGGCTGCGTGCCGAACAAGGAAGGCTTGGGCTGGATCTGTCACTGCCACGGCAGCCAGTATGACGACAGCGGTCGCGTCACACGCGGCCCCGCCCCCAAGAATCTCGAAGTGCCGCCGTATCGTTTCGTCGCGGACAACAAGCTCATTATCGGCCAAGCCTAGGAGACAAGCATGCCATCCCGTATCGTTCAATGGATCGACCAGCGTTTCCCGCTCACCAGCTTCGTCAAACACGACCTCACCGGCTACCCCACGCCGCGCAACCTGAGTTACTGGTGGAACTTTGGTTTCCTAGCCGGCTTCGTATTGGTATTACAAGTTGCCACCGGCATCTTTCTGGCGATGCACTACAAGGCGGATATCGCACTGTCGTTCGACTCGATCCAGCACATCATGCGCGACGTGAACTACGGCTGGCTGCTGCGCTACATGCACGCCACCGGCGCATCGGCTTTCTTCTTCGTCATCTTCGTGCACATGGCGCGCACTTTGTACTACGGTTCCTACCGCGCCCCGCGCGAACTGATGTGGTGGACGGGCCAAGGGTTGCTGCTGCTGTTAATGGCGACCGCGTTCATGGGCTATCTGCTGCCGTGGGGACAAATGTCGTTCTGGGGTGCCACGGTGATTACCAACCTGTTCCGCGCCACCCCCTTCTTCGGCGATCAGGTGGTGATCTGGCTGCGCGGCGACTACACCGTGGGCGATGCCACGCTGACTCGCTTCTTCTCCTTGCATTACCTGTTCCCGTTCCTCATCATCGGTGCCGTGCTCGTGCATCTGGTGGCGTTGCATACGGTGAAGAGCAGCAACCCCAGCGGCATCAATCTGGCCGACAAAGACAACATCCCGTTCCACCCGTATTTCACCATCAAGGATTTGTACGGACTGGGGCTGTTTCTGATCGTCTACAGCGTGTTCGTGTTCTTCATGCCGGACAGCCTGATCGAACCGGCCAACAACATTCCCGCCAACCCGATGCAGACCCCGAACCACATCGTGCCCGAATGGTATTTCCTGCCGTTCTACGCGATTCTGCGCTCGGTTCCCAACATGGTGGGCGGCGTATTGGCGATGGGTTTATCCGTGATGATCTTTGCCTTCATGCCGTTTCTGGACCGCTCGCGCATTCCGGGCGGTGCGCATTACCGCCCGATCTTCAAGATTCAGTTCTACCTGTTCCTGCTGGACATGCTGATACTGGGTTATGTCGGCTACGTGCCGCCGACCCCCCAGACCATCGTGATCGGTCAGATCGCGACCCTGTGCTACTTCGGTTCGTTCTTCCTAGTGCCCTTCATCTCCAAAGCGGAGGAACGCTGGCTGATCAAGCGCGGCTTGCCGCCGGAAGTCACGACACTGATCGAGCAGGAAGCGCACGACAAAGAAGCGCGTAGACAGAAGCATCTGCGCCGTCAGGGAGAGATCGCATGAGAACCTTATTAAAAATGCTGTTGCTGGGCTGCTTCAGCCTGCCGGTCTGGGCCAACGAAGCCGCACTGGAAAAAGCTAATGTCGAAACCGATGCCAAATCCATCGAGCGGGGAGCCGAGGCCATGATGGGCTTCTGCCATTCCTGTCACAGCATGAAATACGTGCACTACCGTGACCTGGTCACCTTCGGCATGGACAAACAGAAGGTCGAGACTTGGCGCGGCGATCAACCGCTGGATGCGGCGATACTGGCGCAGATGGCGGAAAATGATGCGATGGCCTCGTTCGGCAAAGTGCCGCCCGATCTGAGTTTGATGGTGAAAGCGCGGGATGGCGGAGCCAATTATTTGTATTCCTATCTGCTGGGTTATTACCTCATGCCGGATGGAGCCACGGGTAATCATTTCTACCCGGCAACAAAAATGCCGGACGTGTTGAATAGCAGCGGCCTTACTGAGGGAGCCGCGCGCACCGAAGTACAGGGCCAGGCCCGCGACATCGTTTCTTTTCTGGCATGGGTATCCGACCCGCACGAAGCAGAACGCCTGCGCTTGGGATACTATGTGATCGGATATTTGCTGGTGCTGACCACACTGCTGTATTTGCTCAAGAATCAAATATGGTCTAGATTGAAGTGAACGTGATCGAAGCGAACCTGCTTGAATTAAATCCATTACGGAGTTCAATATGAAAAACCAGATACTGAGTTACCTTGCTGTTGTCGTGTCACTGACATTTGCCTCGCAGGCCTTTGCCGCACCGGCAGCGCCAGAGGTGAGTTTCAAAAAAGAGGTCACCCCGATCATTCATGACTACTGCTTGAGCTGCCATGAGCCGGGCGGCAAGGGTTTCGAGAAAAGCGGGCTGAATATGCAAACCTATGAAAGCCTGATGAAGGGCACAAAATTCGGCTCGGTCATCAAACCGGGCGACAGCTTCACCAGCATCTTCATCCAGGTGATCGAAGGGCGCGTGCACGCCTCCATCAAGATGCCGTACGGCATGAGCGGCGGCCTCGCCAAGGAAAACATCAGCGTGCTCAAAAAATGGGTCGAGCAGGGCGCCAAAGATAACTGATGAAGTGACCCTTCGCGCGTGGCTATGCGGCTAGCCAAATATGGGAGTTGTTTTTTTGGGGGGCACAATTCATACGCACCCAGTGGGCTTCGGCATGCCCCCGTATTTGGTGATCGGCTTCATGGGGCCTGTCATCCATAGATCAAAAATTTCTTTTTGATCCAGCCCGATGTGTTTGGCAAATTTTCGAATTGGCGGCACCGATCCAAACTCTTCGAAATATTCGCGCGCCAGCATGATCTGTTCCCACTTTTTTTCATTCATCTCATAGCAATCCGCTTCGGTCATCGCCCGGCAGATTTCGAGCGTCCAGTTGCTCATGTCAACAAGATAGCCGTCACCGTCACGATTGGGTATTTGCATACTAAGTACCTTTTTAGTCAGAGGAAGTGTAGTTGATTTAACGTTACCTGAGGAGTTCGGTCAATCACCCCAAAGAGGGGGGCGGTCTATTTGCCATTAAGCTCTGTTGATACCTGAAAGGTAAGTTGAATTTCGCTGTAGAAGAAGCTCAAGCATTTATGAGATATTTGCATATTAGAGAATTCTAATATAGAATGCGCGCATCGACTGTTTTATAACGCACGAATATCAATTGGGACTCGCTATGAATTTAAATCAATTAGGAATCTCGGGACGTATCGCAGCATATTTCCAGACAGCGCAGATAACGCCTTTGCTGGCGATCATGGCGCTGGTTTTGGGATTGTTTGCGTTATTGGTTACGCCACGCGAAGAAGAACCCCAAATCAATGTAACGATGGCGAATGTCATCATCCCATTCCCCGGCGCTTCGACCAAAGATGTTGAAAAGATGGTGTCTATTCCGGCGGAACAGGTACTTTCTCAAATAGCGGGGATAGAGCATGTCACTTCGAGCTCTTTTCACGGCATGTCTATTCTTTCCGTCCAGTTTAAAGTGGGCGTGCCAAGAACAGAAGCACTGGTAAGGCTGCACGATACCGTGAGCGCCAATCAGGATTGGTTGCCGAAAGGACTTGGCGTGTTGGAGCCTGTCATCAAGCCGAAGGGCATCGATGACGTGCCGATTCTCACGCTGACGCTTTATGACAAAGATAACAAATTGACCAGCCTTGAGCTGGAAAAAATAGGGAATCAAATCGAGACTGATCTCAAGCGAGTCAAAGGAACAAGAGAAGTAAAAACCGTTGGCGGACCGCACCGGGCTATTCGCGTCGAGATCGATCCAAGTGCATTATCTTCGCGCGGCTTTACGATCCAGGAGTTAAGGATTGCTTTGCAATCGGCAAATTTGGGTTTGCCGGTCGGGAATCTGCTTAATGGTGATAACTCGATTCAGCTTGAATCCGGCCCGTTCTTGCATGCAGCTTCAGATGTAAAAGAAATCGTACTGGGTGTGCGTAATGGTGAACCCGTTTTCATTAAAGACATCGCCAAGGTCGCGGATGGTGCCGAGCAAACTGAGCGATTGGTTCTGTTTGGACAAAAAAATAATGCGTCGGGCGAGTCTCCTGTTTTTCAAGCAGTAACGATGTCCGTTACTAAAAACGCAGGAGAGAATGCAATCGATGTTGCCAATAATTTGATCAAGGAAGTTGACTCATTAAAGGGCGAGGTGGTGCCTGCCAATGTGGAAATCGTGGTGACGCGTAATTATGGCGAGACCGCCAATAGCAAGGCCCAGAAGCTGATCCAGAAATTATTATTCGCAACCGCATCCGTAGTTGCCTTGGTGTTTTTATTGCTGGGCAGAAGAGAGGCAATCATTGTCGGTGCGGCGGTGATTCTTACGCTCACAGTCACTCTGTTTGCTTCATGGGCTTGGGGCTTTACGCTCAATCGGGTCTCTTTGTTTGCGCTGATATTTTCAATCGGCATTCTGGTCGATGATGCGATCGTCATTGTTGAAAATATCCATCGCCATCAAAACCTGTTCCCGCATAAAAAATTAATAAATATTATTCCTGCAGCGGTGAACGAAGTTGGCGGCCCTACGATTCTGGCCACGCTGACGGTGATCGCCGCATTGCTGCCGATGGCATTTGTAAGCGGTCTCATGGGGCCGTACATGAGCCCGATCCCAATTAATGCGAGTATGGGAATGATCTTGTCGCTGGCCATCGCATTTGTGATTACTCCGTGGCTGTCTCTTAAGCTGATGAAGCATTCGAGTTCACACGGTGACACCGAAATTGGGAGCGCCCATACCGAGTCGGCAACATTGAGATGGTTAAAACCGAAATTCACAATACTATTCCGCCCGTTCCTGAGTGACGAGCATGGTTCGCGGAATAGAAAGTTGTTGACCCTTTTGGTCTTGGGTTTGATCGGATTGTCAGCGGCATTGCCGGTGATTGGTTTGGTCGTGCTGAAGATGCTGCCATTCGACAATAAATCTGAGTTTCAGGTTGTGCTGGATATGCCTTCCGACACGCGTGTGGGAAAAACTGCACAGGTATTGCGGGAAATGGGGCAATACTTAAGCAAAGTTCCCGAGTTGAAAGACTATCAAATATACGCGGGAGCCTCGGCTCCGATCAATTTCAACGGATTAGTCAGGCAGTATTATTTGCGTTCTTCTGAAACGCAGGGAGACATCCAAGTCAATCTGGT
Source organism: Gallionellaceae bacterium (assembly GCA_003151655.1). Taxonomy (GTDB): domain Bacteria; phylum Pseudomonadota; class Gammaproteobacteria; order Burkholderiales; family Gallionellaceae; genus PALSA-1006. The sequence continues at coordinate 5,458 of PLYB01000342.1, forward strand.
CGATAAGCATGAGCGCAAAGATAAAAGCCATGTCATTGCCATGAGAGTCAGACCGGCGTTGGAAGAGATTGCGAAAAAATATTCCGGCCGTGTAAAGGTCGTCGAGGTTCCACCCGGCCCACCGGTACTATCCCCGTTGGTGGCTGAGATTTATGGACCGACTGATGAAGGTCGCTATGCGATCGCCCAGAAAGTTCGCGGTATTTTTGAAAAGACTAACAATGTGGTGGACGTGGACGATAGCTCTATTTCGATATCGGCTAAAAAATATCTGGTGGTAGACCGCCGCAAAGCGAGTCTGATGGGAGTGCCGCAAGAAGCCATTGTAACGACGCTGAGTGCAGGTTTGGCGGGGGAAAGTACTGCATATATTCACGACGAAACAAAATATCCCGCAGCGGCGATTATTCGCTTGTCGGAAAACAAGCAAAATAGCTTGGGCGAGTTACTGAAGTTGACGGTTCGAAATTCGCAACATGAACTGGTGCCATTAAGCCAACTGGTAAAAGTTGTTGACTCATCGAGAGAACAACCGATCTTTCACAAAGATTTGTTGCCCGTCAATTATGTCATCGGTGATGCCGCCGGGGAAAATGACAGTCCGCTATATGGCATCTTCAAAATGAGGCCGGACATTCATGCAATTCTGGATCCAAGCGGCAAGGCTCTTGATGAGTTTTATATCAATCAACCCAAAGATCCGTATCGCGGTTACTCAATTAAATGGGATGGCGAGTCACAGGTCACTTACGAAACCTTCAGAGATATGGGGATCGCGTATGGTGTGGGCTTGATCATCATCTATCTATTAGTTGTTGCCCAATTCGGCTCATATTTGACACCGCTCATTATCATGGTGCCGATCCCGCTAACCATTATCGGGGTAATGCCGGGACATGCGCTGCTTGGAGCTCAATTTACCGCGACATCCATGATCGGAATGATCGCGTTGGCAGGGATTATCGTGCGTAACTCGATCCTGCTGGTTGACTTCATCAATCTTCAGTTGAAGCAAGGAATAGCATTTAAAGAAGCGGTCGTTAACTCCTCAGTCACGCGAGCTCAGCCCATCGTGTTGACAGGTCTGGCGGCAATGTTGGGTGCCTTCTTCATATTGGACGACCCGATATTTAATGGCTTAGCCATATCGCTGATTTTTGGAATACTGGTTTCGACGATACTGACGCTGGTGATCATTCCACTTCTCTATTATGTCGCAAACTCAAAAAATGCCGATTTAACTAGTAACGCTAAAGGTGAATAAAATGACTTCCTGGAGAACGGTTCGAATTATTGCAGGTACTTTTATATTGATTTCATTGGGCTTGGGAGTTGAAGGCAGTCCCGTATTTATCAGTAAATGGTTTTTAGCGTTTACCGCCTTTGTGGGCATCAATTTGCTGCAAAGCGGCTTAACGCAATGGTGTTTGATGGAGACGATTCTGCGTAAATGCGGAATGAGAGAGGGGAATTAATATGAAATGGCGAATCGTCGTGCTTGCTTTGCAGGGTGTGTTGACCGGCGCTCTATGTTGTTCGACAGCTTTTGCTGCCGATCTGATGGAGGTTTGGCAAGCAGCAAAAGGCCATGACCCGGAATATCTCGCTGCCAGATCCGAACAGTCGGCTGGAGATGCCCGTCGCCGCCAAGGGGATTCTCTTTCATCGCCCAGTGTCAATTTTGTAGCCGGAGCGGGAGTCGTAAATCAAAGTTCTGCAATTTCAGGCGCTCAATTTTCAACGCCTAGTTTTGGAACGTTTAACAATGCAAATTTCAATACCTCGATTAACTCCGGCTTCATGACCAAGTATGCTGTTCAGGCATCGCAGCCGCTGTATGACCGTGAACTAACAGCGCAAAAGAACCAATTAAAATTGTCGGGTGATGTTGCGGATATGGGAATGGTCGCATCCGACCGCACGCTTATTTTACGAGTAACTGAAATATATTTTGAAACGCTAAAGGCTAAATCAGTCATTGAACTGTTGGGGGAGCAACAAAATGCGGTCTCCAATACTTATACTGAAATCAGTAAACGACAACATTTGGGTGATGCGAGCAAGATAGATATGAAAGAAACTGCGGAACAAGTTGAAGCAATCAAAGCAAGGATACTGAGTGCCCAATTGGCTGCAAAAAATAATTCCCTGATGCTAATGGAATTAACCGGTCAGGACTTTAAGATAAATTCACTTAATGCAGGATTTAATGCGGCTGAAGTCCCGATTGGGAATATGAATGATTTGAGGGCTAAGGCGAAGCTTCAAAATCCCCAATTGCAAATGCTGGCATTACGGAAACAAGTGAGTAGCGCAGAGATCGAGAAGTACTCCGCAAGGTCATCTCCCAAAATCAATTTGATTGCTCAAGTTGAAAGAGACCAAGTAAACGGTTCCGGTGATTATGGTTCAGCCAGCAATACAACATCGAACAATATGATCGGGATTCAACTTTCAGTCCCGTTGATGGATGGATACCGATCCGCAAAAAATGATGAAGCTATTCATCTGGCCGAAAAAGCAAACTTGGAGTATGAACGGGCCTCGTTAGACATAGAAAAACAGATTAACTCTGTTTGGTTTTCATTAACCACGGGCAAGGATCGAATCAATTCACTGACGAGAATGGTTGCATTGAGCAAAGAGCGGCTTGATACAACCGAAAAAAGCCACCGTCAGGGTTCAAGATCGACCTTGGAACTGTTAGGTGCTGAAAATGACTTGGTGTCGGCAAAATTAGCATTGCTGGAAGAGCAAATCAATTTTATCGTCAATAGAATCAGACTGTCATCGATCGTGGGAGATGTCTCCGAGCAGGATCTGATTTTTGCCAATCGTTTCCTTGTAAAGAACTAGTCGTAATGGAGCGAAGCGTGATTATTAGTAATTCAAATCCACAGCCTGTCAATGAGGTGGATGTGGCTCAGGCTTTCGATATGAACAAGCAGGGGGCGTTGTTGCTGGATGTACGCGAGCCCAATGAGTATGCCGAAATACACGCGCCGGACGCGATATTAATACCTCTGGGGCAACTGAAGACGCGGTTCCCGGAAATCGCCGCATACAAAGATGTACCCATCGTCGTCATATGCAGATCAGGAGTGCGCTCGGCTGCTGCCACTCAATTACTTCAGGCTGCCGGTTACAGTCTGGTTTCAAATATCAAAGGCGGGATACTCGCTTGGGAAAGGGCCGGGCTGACGGTCGTACGCAAGTCGTAACTCCATAACCTACGCAACCTTGCTGACCGGCATCACGCGAGAGGAGCTTTTCTGACGACTCATCAATGAGAAAGACACGGCCTTGGATGTAAAGTGTAACGAGTGCGGTAAAGAAATAAGCAATGATACCGAGTTATGTCCTCAATGCGGTCACAAGCCAACGAAACGCAACCAACTGGCTTGGTTGCCCGGTGTTGTCCTATTGTTTATCTTGGGCATTCCCTATTTTGTCATTGTCTCTTCGAAAAAAATAATACCATCTGAACAAGCTGTTATGCCCCGAAGTTTACCAGCGCCGCAGTGCGGTTTGATAGACGGATATCAGATCGGTATGAGCATGCAAAGCTTTAAAGGTGTCTACCCCAAGAGTCTTCCCGCCTCCTCCTGTCGTTTAAGCTCGCCAAAGATGGTTCGCTGCGATGGTCAGATGCCAATCAATAATGTTCCTGCTTGGGTGTCCTTTGATTTCGGGCACGGAAATGATTTCGTGGATGGAACTCAATTCGCTTTTGGAAATGGGAAACTTTTTGGCGTTAAGGGTAACTTTGATATCAATAGCTATCAAGAGATGAAACAGACATTCATTGGGAAATACGGCACTCCTAAAGCAGTGCAAAATGAGTCTACCGATTATGAGGGCATGACTTGGAATAAGGATGGTAACGCAATTACGCTCAGTAAAATTTCTGACGGGGAAGGGTATCTGTTTTCCATTATCCCGTTAGACCCGAAAAGATTGTCAGCGTGCCTGGCCGCACACTAATGAACTGATATAAGGACTCATTGAAGTGCCGTATAAGATGAAGGAGCGGACATAAGCCGCTCCTTCATTTTTTTAAATATTCGATTTAGTGGTGCGATTTGGAAAGCAGTTTGAGCATCTTCAAGTTGATGACCATGAAGCGAAATAGTTGCCAAATCACACACGTCCGCATGAAGCGAGTCAATCGTGTTGGTGTGGGCGGATAGTAAGCCTGTTGGTAAGGCTCCCGATTAGTTATCTTTTCGGACATGTTTTTTCCTTATAAATTAGTGATAGGTCAATCTGGAAGAATTGACCAGCCTAGGCGCAGCTTTGCTTGATAAATAAAAGCGTGGTGCAGCAGATACTTCATCCAGTGTCCCGCCAAGCCGATCTCACCAAAAGTCAGATCCATATCGCGACCATACTCTGGATACTTCTCGTAATCCGGCACAACGGGGAATACGGTCATGGTGGCAGCCGTCCCCTTGAGAATGTGCGAGCCGGTAGAGGCTACACACGCCGCCCCCATTTCTGCCATCGATGCCGTATGAGTTGGTTTTTCCGCTCCGTTCAACATATCGCGAATGCTCATGGCAACCGCTTTTGCCATGGCGGCAGAGGGCATGCCGGTTCTTGGCGCAGTCGGATTGATCGGAGTTCCATTCGTACTTTGCATGGGCTTGCTGATCATGTGGGGCGGAGCAAATGCGATACCAACAGCGAAGATGTTGCGATAAGAGGGTGTCTGATAAGTTCTAGGCCAATCTTTTGCACTCCATTCCATGAATGGTCGTGCAGTGTAGTCTGCATCAACTTTCATAAATCCATTAGGCGCAAATACCTGGCTGGTGATGTCCTCATTCGCTTTATTGAAAGCTTTGAGTCCAACGCCTGCGAAAGGAGGAATGAGCATGGAGAAATCAAAAGCCAACTCATGGAATGTCCCATCCAGAGTTTCATAATGAATTTTTCCGGCTTCAACTTTTTTGACATGCGCACGGGTGATCCATTCGATGTCACGCTCGACCATCAGTGACTCGGCAAACACCTTGCCATTGGTTACATAGCCGCCACGGTTGATGTGAACCCCGCCCATGCCGAAATCGCCCAGTTCATATTCGTTGCTGATCCAGATAATTTTTGCCTTGTCGCGAACACCGGCTTCACGCAGCACATGGTCCACGTTGTAGATATACTCGAATGCGGCACCTTGGCAGGTACACATACCATGACCTGTGCCGATGACAAAGGTTCTATTTTCCCCTTTGCGCATTGCCTCGATATTGGCCTGAAGCTGGTGGTTGGCTTCCTTTGCGTGACCAAAGGTGCAAACGGAAACAGTATGCCCGTGATCCGGTCCCAATCCTTCGGTTGCGGCAAAATTCAACTTCGGTCCGGTAGCGTTCACCAGAAAATCATAAGTGATATTTTCCTGAACGCCGACCTTGTCTGCGCGGGTATATTCGACGGTCACAAATGGAGTGGCGCTCCCGTCATCACCTTCCGGATGGATAGCAATCGCTTTTGCCTGACGATAATCAACATTGGTTTTTTTGTAGACTTGAGCAAGATCGAAGGTGACTTGTTCTTCCGTCATCTGACCAACACCCACCCAGATATTGGAAGGTATCCAATTCCATTTTGAGTTGGGTGAAATAATGATAATTTCGTGTTGCTTGCCTACCCATTTATTTAAATATCGGGCGGCGGTGTGCCCGGATATTCCAGCTCCTAAAATGACGATTCTTGACATATTTTCCTCTCTAAAATTGAGCAACTTTCCATGAAAAATAATTAGCCGCGCAACAGTAACCATAGCCCGAGAGCCATCAGCGCCCATGCTATCCACGGACCGAACAGAATGCGCCACAGTCTGGTTTCGAAGATGAAGCCGACACCGTGGACAAACCCGGCGCAAACACCAAGCATCGTTAGCGACAACATGCCATGACTGACATGAGCCAGTGCTTTGGGGTAAGTCAAGATCATTCCGGCCATACCCAGTGCTAACAAGAGCGACAGCATGCGTGGCAGCACGGCGTAAGCGCCGTCACTCGGAACTCGGTTTAGTGCTTGTCGCACGGCTCTTCCTTAATAACGGCGCAGGCCTTTGCATCACACATCATGGTGTTGACGATGGCCAACAGTATGGCCATGCTGACTCCGAGCATCCAGGCGAAATACCACATGTTGAGTCTCCTTTTTAATAAGCCGACTTGTCGTTGGCGTTGATGAATGCTTCAGTCACTTTTCCGGACATTTTCTTGTAGGCCCAGCTGGTGTAAATGATGATGAGCGGCAAGAAGATCAGCGTAGCTCCGAGCATCAGTTCCAGCGTCAGTTGCGACGAGACGCTGTCCCATACTGTCAGGCTGGAACGAGGATCGGAGCTGGACGGCATGATGAACGGGAACAGTGAAACTCCGGCGGTGCCGATAATGCCCAGCATGCACACAGAAGAGCTAATGAAGGCCAGCACCGGCTTTCTGAACCATGCCGCAAGCAGAGCCAACAAGCCGCCAACGAAACCGGCTGCGGGCACCAGCTGTGTGGCTGGATACAGACTGTAGTTCTTTAGCCATGCTCCGGCCTGCATGATCACGGTTTTGTCCAGCGGGTCAGGTAGCGCACTAGGATCGACCACGCTGGTGATGACAAAGCCCTGAATGCTGCTTGCCACCCATACGCCCGCAGCAGCGAAAGCGGCCAGTGTGATCGTGCCGAAAATCAGCGAGGCAGTGCGCACGCTGCGAAAGATGTCTCCTTCAGTGCGAATCATCAGGTAATTGGCACCGTGGAAGGTAATCATCGCGGAACTCACCACGCCCGCAAGCAGCGCAAACGGATTGAGCAATTCCCAGAACGTGCCGGTGTAGAACAAGCGCAAGCTATCGTCCAAATGGAACGGCACGCCTTGCAGCAGATTACCGAAGGCCACGCCGAAGATCAGCGGCGGAACCATGCCACCGATAAACAGCCCCCAGTCCCAGGTATTGCGCCATGTCGGATTGTCGATCTTGCTGCGGTAATCGAAACCGACCGGGCGGAAGAACATCGCCCATAACACCGCCAGCATCGCCCAGTAGAATCCGGAAAATGCGGCAGCATAAACCATCGGCCAAGCCGCGAAGATCGCACCACCTGCGGTGATGAACCATACCTGGTTGCCGTCCCAATGCGGACCGACCGTGTTGATGATGATACGGCGTTCAACATCGTTCTTGCCGACGAAGGGCAACAACGTGCCTACGCCCATATCGTGACCGTCCATGATGGCAAAGCCGAGCAGCAAAGCACCGACCAATATCCACCAGATGAGTTTCAGCGTTTCATAATCCAGCATGTAAATCTCCTCGTTTATTTTAGGGTGGCAAATTCGGAATGGTAGCGTCCGGTTCCCAAACTGCTTGGGCCTTTGCGTGCGAATTTCACCATCAAGTACATCTCGATAATGAGCAAGCCTGTGTAGAACAATACAAATCCAGCCAAAGAACCATACAGGCTATTAACTGTGAGGCTGGAAACAGACAGGTGAGTGGGGAGTACGCCATAGATAGTCCAGGGCTGGCGACCATACTCTGCGACAAACCAGCCAAGCTCGGCGGCGATCCACGGCATCGGGATAAACAAGACCGCCCAACGCATCAGCCAGCGTTGCTTGAGGAAAGTGCCGCGCACGGTGTGGTAGAGAGACAGGCCGAGCAGCAGAGCGAAAGAGAAGCCTAGGGCAACCATCACCCGGAATGACCAGAACATCGGTGCAACGCGCGGTACGGTGCTGTCCACCGCCAGCTGGATCATCTCCGGTGTGGCTTTGGAAACATCTTCGGTATATTTCTTTAGCAACAGTCCGAAGCCCAGATCTTTTTTATGCGCTTCGAACATTTCCTTGGCTGCGACATCGTTCTTTTGTTTGCGCAGCGTTTCCATCGCTGTCACGGCAAGCATTCCAGACTCGATACGAGCGCGATTCTTTTCCTTGATCTCGGCGATGCCGGGAATTTCTTTGGTGAAGGTACGTGTGCCGATGATGCCCATCACGTAAGGAATCTGTAGCTCATAATCGTTGCGTTTTTCCTGCTCGTTGGGGAACGCGAACAGCGTCAGAGCAGCCGGTGCCGGTTCGGTATGCCACATCGCTTCCATTGCCGCCAGCTTGGTTTGCTGCGATTCGGAGATGGTGTAGCCGGATTCATCGCCCAGCACGATCACCGATAGTGCGGATGCGAAGCCGAAAGCAGCGGCGACGCGAAATGAGCGGCGTGCAAACTCAATGTCGCGTCCCTTGAGCAGATACCAGGAAGAGATGCCCAGCACGAAAATCGATGCGGTGACGTAACCGGCGGAAACGGTATGCACGAATTTGGCTTGTGCGGTCGGGTTGAACATCACTTGCCAGAAGTTGGTGAGTTCCATGCGCATGGTGGTGTAGGAAAACTCTGCGCCCACCGGATCCTGCATCCAGCCGTTCGCAATCAATATCCACAGCGCGGATAGATTGGAACCGATAGCGGTGAGCACGGTGACCATAAAGTGCTGGCCTTTGCTTAAGCGATCCCAGCCAAGGAAGAACAGACCGACGAAAGTGGATTCGAGGAAGAACGCCATCAGTCCCTCAATCGCCAGCGGCGCGCCGAAAATATCGCCGACATAATGCGAGTAATACGCCCAGTTAGTGCCGAACTGGAATTCCATGGTCAGTCCGGTGGTCACTCCAAGGGCGAAGTTAATGCCGAACAGTTTTCCCCAAAAGCGGGTCATGTCCTTGTAAACCTGTTGCCCCGTTATCAGGTATGAGCCTTCCATGATAACCAGCAGAAAGGTCATGCCCAGAGTGAGCGGAACGAACAGGAAGTGATACAGCGCGGTGACCGCAAATTGCAACCTCGAAAGGTCGACCAGTTCAGTGCTTATCATATACTCTCCTTAAGGCGTAGTTGTGTTGCGGTTTAACGGGTGCAGAATCGCGTTACCAACTTGTTCCGGTGTCAGCTTGCTGTCGTTGGGTTCGCTAAAGAAGACCCACCAGATGACCAGCAAGCCGAATAGCTTGACGACAGTCACGATGGCGATTTTTCTGGCTAACGGGTGCTCGGAAAACGCTTTCATCGCTAATTTCCCCCGGATAGTTCGTCTAATCTGAATTTCATTCACCACCTGATTTCACAATGGGGCAAGCTGAAACCTGTACGATTAAATTTGCGTCTATCGGAGTGTTAGCGCGCAAATGGAAAATCCGAGTTTAAAACTCCTTTTCGCGCTTTCTATATGCAGTATGTGTGCCAACTTTTGAAACTGTTCGCTAATTTATTGTTATATATAAATTAATAATTTTTCACCGCAGATTTATTGGGATATATAAAATTTGACGAAGCCAAAAATGGCAGTTGAATTTGATTGTTCGATAGTGCAAACTGCCATTTTTGTCAGGATGCTAATTAATGACCGCAGCGACTATCTCTCAACTGATGTCCTTTCTCGATACGCTGCCAGAGCCGCGCATCGTGTTGAACCGCGACTACACAATCGCAGGGGCCAATCGTGCCTACCTTGCGCATTACCATGCGGGAGAACAACCTGTGGCCGGGCGGCATTGCTATGAGGTCTCGCACCATTTTCGCCGTCCCTGCGATGAAGAGGGCGAGTCTTGTCCGTTGAAAACCAGCCTGCAGACCGGTCAGCCGCATCGTGTGTTGCATATTCACCATACTCCGCGCGGCGATGAGCATGTGGATGTGGAGCTGACACCGATTTCAAATGCACAAGGCGAAATTGAATATTTTGTTGAGATGATTCATACCGTGCGTGCTGCCAGTGCAACGGCAACGGGGGAGTTGGTAGGGCGCTCGCCGGCTTTCAGTCGCATGCTTGAGCAGGTGATGCGCGTGGCACCTGCTCATGCGGACGTTCTGTTGCTGGGTGAGTCCGGCACGGGTAAAGAACTGGTTGCACAAGCGGTGCATGATGCTAGTCAGCGCTCTTTGGGGCCGTTCGTGGTGGTGGATTGTTCAAGTCTGCCGGAAAACTTATTCGAGAGCGAATTGTTCGGCTATGAAAAAGGCGCATTCAGCGGTGCTCATCAGCGCAAGCAGGGCTTGGTCGAGGCGGCAAAAAGCGGCACGCTATTTCTGGATGAGGTCGGCGACATTCCGCTCAATTTGCAGGTGAAATTACTGCGACTGCTGGAAACCGGAACCTATCGTCGAGTGGGAGGGGTTGAGCCTTTGCGTTCAGATTTTCGCTTGGTGGCGGCTACTCACCGCGATCTCAAGAAAATGGTCTCCGAAGGTAAATTCCGTCAGGATTTATTTTACCGGATTAGCACATTTCCTATTTTGTTACCCTCTCTGCGTGAACGCATGGAAGACCTGCCGCTGTTGATGGAAGTCTTGCTGAAGCGCGTCAGCACGGATCACGCTTTATCTATTCATCCAGCGACGCAACTGTGCCTGTCTCATTATGAGTTCCCGGGGAATATCCGCGAATTGCGTAACCTGATCGAGCGCGCCAGTTTGCTGGCAGATGGCGATGTGTTGCTACCGGAGCATTTCCCCGGTCTTTGTGAAGAGGGTCAACAGGCGATACGCTCGGGTCACGGCTTCAGCGAAATCATGACACTGGAAGAAATGGAACATAGCTATCTTGAATGGCAACTGCGTCATTCAGGCTTGGGGCGCAAAGAACTAGCCGAGCGGCTGGGGGTGAGCGAGCGAACTTTGTTCCGAAAACTTGGTAAGCTTGCTACATCATGATGATCCTCATGTTCTTATTAATAAAAGCCAGCGAATAACTGAAAGAGGCCGGAAATACTCAGTCAATTATCAAACCAGCCAGCGACAGATCACGAGCTAAAGGTGGTCGAAAAACTTTAGCACCTGCAGTCGATTCATCGAGATAAAGCGGATCGCGGATTTGGAATACTTGTGTGCGAACTGAGAGCTTCAGCACGATCAGTATTTTTCTGAATGCATTGATGCCATGCGTTGCTGGAGGCATTGGTGGGATCTTGCTGCAATGAGCATGCGCATTTACATGCTGCAGCACGGTAGCAGCCTTCCAGATGATTGCCATTACAGGAAGATTGAAGCTGGGCACACTGCTTGTTGCAAACGCGCGCGAGCTGTTGGATTTTTTGCTGCTCTTCCCATGATAATTGTGGCTGTATTGGGGCTTGCATAACCACTCCCCAAATCATCATGCCAAATCCGAGCAGGAAAAGTGCGCCAACCAGCCAGTTGAAACGGGATGATATTTCGCGGAGCTTCTGTTTCCATGTCAAGGTATCAGTATTCTCGCCAATCTTGAAACTCAGCAGTCCCCTTGTTCCTGATTTGTCGTGCAGAGCATTGCATGCGTCGATACATTCGCCGCAGCCGATGCATGGGTCGTGAATTTTTATGTCGGTTGGTTCGATGGCAGTAATACAAGAAGTTGCGCAGTAATTGCACTTGCTACAATCGGATGAACGCGACGCATCATATGTTACATGCAAGGCATCTTGAGTCTTGAGCATCCTTTGCCCCATGCGATAAAAGCATGCGTAGTCACACAAGAAATAGCGCACCAGTGCAATATCAATAAAAATGAGCGTGACCGTAAAAAAATACGGATATTGTAAAAATCGGGCTGATTTTTGCTCGGATCCGATCATTACAAATGCCAACACATCACTTGTCGGATAGAAATATAGAATCGGGATGAAAGCCAGAACCAGCGAAGCACCGAGAAAAGCGGTGCCGAGGATAAGCCAATTGACCGCCTTGTTTTTGGCAGCCGCAACAACAACTCCTTTCCCATCAACGCGAACGTCTGCACGTTTGCCCAAGAGTTTAAAAGTTAAATTATTGGCCCATTCGGAAAGGAGATTCTGCGGGCAAGCCCATCCGCNNAGGCAAAATTTGACCACCATATCTGGCTACTAAGAATATTAAAACTTGCGGAGGCCAAATCAATTTGAAAAATTCCAATGCCGGGAATGAGCGCAATCAGCAACAAGGTGACGATTTGGACTGCTCGTCTGGGGCGATGAAATTTCTGGGATGACATGATGTTAACCTTGTTCGAATTCGTTCAAATCGGAAAGCCGTAACTTACCCGAATCTTAATGCGTAAGAGAGGCATAAAGCATAAGTATTTTTTCAGGCAACGATTTTATATGATCGACTACCATGTAGTTTCTCGCACCAAATATTCTGGACACATATTGATCCGCGCCGGGGTCGAGACTAATACAATATGTATTGATACCGCTTCGTCTAGCCTCACTAACCGCTTTGGTTGTGTCCACACGCAAGTATTTCCGATCATGCACGTCATCATCCGATGGCTCCCCGTCAGTAATGAGCATTAAAAGTTTTTTGCTTGATTTCTGTGCGTTGAGATAATAAGTCGCATGGCGAATCGCGGCTCCCATGCGAGTATTACGTTGTCCGGTCATCCCCGCGATTTTTCCTTTCGGAACGTCGTCATAGGGCTGATCGAAATCTTTGAACCGGTAATATTCGACCCGGTGCCGGGTTTCGGAGCAAAAGCCGTGTATGGCAAACGGATCACCCACCGAGGCGATAGCATCCGCAAATAAAACGCAAACTTGTTGGGTAAGTTCTAGCACGGTGTGCTCTTGTCCCTGTACTTTCTTCATGGTTGATCTGGAAAGATCAAGCAACACCAGTACTGAGATATCGTGATTCTTGCGCACCGAACGCATCATGATCCGCGAATCCGGCGGCACGCCCAGATTAATATCGATTTGGGCCCGGATCGCAGCGTTGATGTCAATTTCGTCACCTTCTTCAAGCTTCCGAATACGGTGCACACCTTCATAGCGGATGGCATGCAGGAAGTTTTTCATACGCGACAAGAGATGATTATTCTGCGCGATAATTTTATCAATGAGCTGCAAATCACCGGACTTGGGAGTCTTTTCCCGCAACGTCACCCAGGCTTGGGTCTCGATTTGGCTTCGGTAATTCCATTCGGAATAAAAGTAAGTATCGGAAGCCTGTGCGGTACTTTCCGATTCGGAAGATGTTCGTCCCCGTGTTTTTCCAGCATCGACTTCAACAATAGTTACTTCCCTGATACCCAGTATGGATTTGTAGTTGAATCCGGTCGCAGCCGATTCATCTTCTTTGGGTTTTACCACTCTCCAAATATAGCGATTGTCATCGCGGTAAGGTGCACCTAGCATGTCCCATCGCGCATTGAACTTGATTTTCTTTTGCGGAAACGCATGCGCAAGTGTCATGCCGATGTCCCATGAAATCTGATGGTCACCCAGATTTTTTACGGCTTTGAATAGTTCGCGCCCTTGGTTAACCCAATGATCATCATCAATATATGCCTCATCCAGCAATGCACGCGCAAGGCGGCTGAGGTAGTCATTGGCGGTGATATTGTGAAGCGGAGTGGCCGTGTGCTGTACCGCCCACAGATGCTTTAGGCCGGGAAATTTGCGGATTGATAACATCTCTACCCTCGCATCCTCAATCGTGGAAATCACCGCCTTTTGCCATTTGTCGATTGATCCTGCAAGAAAATGGTGCTTCGAGTAAATAAGGTGAGCTGCAGCATGCGCGGCAGCGGCACGATAGATTTCCTGAGCTGAAACGTGAATATCGCTATCCAGCGTTAAATCGTAATAGGCATAAGGCAAATGAACGAAGTCATTCTCAATGAATGGCTTGTGTATCTTGATATTTTCAAGATTAACTTTGGTCTGGCTTATCGGGAAATCATAGTCCCAAAGTGCTCTTAGATAAATGTTAATGCGGCGCTGAACATCGCTGAATTGGGTTTTATTGCGTGTACTCGTCAACGCAGGCAACGATTCTTGGCGAGCCCGGCCCAGATAATTGCGCAGCCCGTGCTTGAAGCGTTTGAAGGCGGTCTTCATGAAAACCTCGCTGCTATACAAGTCGGCGGATAGCTGCTAGCGGACATTAACATCCTGAGATTGTCATTGCCATCCACAGACTTTGCCCTTAGTTGCTCTCATTTTTAGGCTTGGCCAAAAAAAGTTGTTACTGCTGCTTCAAGCGCATCACGCATATCGAGGTCGTCGGTGATCGGTGAAACAAGAGCGACGCGGCACGCCTTTTTTGCTTCTACATTCTTCGCAATCAGATTGCCGGCATAAATCAACATTCTGGTTGAGATCCCTTCGTCCAGTCCGTGACCTTTGAGGTTTCGTGCCATTTTCGCGATGGAAACCAGTTTCCCCGCCACATCCCGCGAAACGCCTGTCTCATGGGAAACAATTTCTTCTTCAATCTCATGTTCGGGATAATTAAAGTCGAGTGCTCCGAAGCGTTGCTTTGTCGATTGCTTCAAATCCTTCATCACGCNNCTCTGGTAGCCCGGGTTATAGGAAATCACGAGCTGAAAATCCGCATGCGCATGCACTAATTCATTGGTTTTTTCCAAAGGAAGAACTCTGCGATTGTCGGTAAGCGGATGGATCACCACCGTAGTATCCTGACGTGCCTCCACAACCTCATCGAGATAGCAAATCGCACCGTAACGGGCAGCAATAGCAAGCGGCCCATCCTGCCATCGCGTGCCGTTGGCATCGAGCAGAAAACGTCCGACCAAATCCGATGCGGTCATGTCTTCGTTACACGCGACGGTAATCAGGGGCTTCTGTAGCTTCCAAGCCATATATTCGATGAACCTTGTTTTACCACAGCCTGTCGGGCCTTTAAGCATCATGGGCATGCGCTCGGAATAGGCGGCTTCAAAAATAGCAACTTCGTCCGCCACAGTTCGATAATAGGGTTCTCTTTCAATCCGGTATTTGCTGATGATATTGCCCATTACTGTTCCTCTTCAAAAATTGAAATCGCATATCTTTGCGTCCCCTATAATTCTAGACCCATGGGCCACTATTACTGCTGAACAAGTGGAGTGTGTTGGCATCTAACCATTCATCAAGCTCGACCAAGGCTGATTAAATTTGCTGGGATGGCAAAGTACGGAGTTTTTACCAAGCGAGTTGCATGTTAACAAATTGATTGCCTGAAAGCAGCCAGTTGTAATTCGCAGAAAGTGGCCGTGCAATGACTATTGGGCATCAAAAAATCGAACAATAATATTGTCTAACACAATTTTAAGCTATAGCACTGGTGCGGGGTGTAGCGGTGCTATAAGTAGCAATTAATTAGATAGACGTGTCTATTATTTACATGGCTACAAATTGTTACGATAAGTCACGGCTCTGTTTGGGGAGCAGGATATCGGGAGTTCGAATCTCTCTACCCCGACCATATTTAAGAAGTAGCCGCTCGCAGATAAACTATAAACGATTTATGGGAATGTTTTAGCTAAAATCGTTTATGCTATGAGTATGTATACAATTTTATTGATGACGATCTGGATTCTGGGCGATCATTGCTGCTGTCCGGCGTTATGCGCAATAGTCTAAAAAAATTGGGGAAAACATGAGCAACATCCAAATTGATACGCACTTCCACGTAGATCGGGATGCGGTGCAGCAGAGTGAACAGGACTTACCTCACATAAAGCTCACGCCCAAAGAAATGGAGTGCCTCAAATTTTGTGCTGCCGGTAAAAGCTCTTTGGACATAGCGCGAATATTGAACTGTAGCGAAGCGGCAGTGAATTTTCATTTCACGAATATTCGTCGCAAATTCAACACTACTTCACGACATCAATCTGTCGTTAAAGCGATACAGATGGGACTGATCGGCCACTCTAACGACTAAGGTTAGATCGCGATCGCGAAGCGAGCCGCGATCTTAACCGTTTGTTGGACGAGCCCGGTT
>PLYB01000080.1:0-1047 GCA_003151655.1 Gallionellaceae bacterium
GCTTCATGGACCCGTGGTCTGATCCGTACGGCAAAGGCTATCAACTCAGTCATGCGCTGATTGCTTTCGGGCGCGGCGAGTGGCTGGGAGTCGGGCTCGGCGGCAGCGTAGAGAAACTGTTTTATTTACCCGAGGCGCACACCGATTTTCTGCTGGCCGTGATCGCGGAAGAGTTGGGTCTGTTCGGTGTGTGCGCGGTTATTTTGTTGTTCGGCTGGCTGATCGTGCGCGCCTTCTCAATCGGTCGTCAGGCGGCGATGTCGGAACGTTTATATGCCGCGCTGGTGGCGCAAGGGATTGCGGTATGGCTGGGGGTGCAAGCGATGATTAATATCGGCGTGAATATGGGCGTGCTACCAACCAAAGGTTTGACCTTGCCGTTCCTGAGCTTCGGCGGCAGCGGCGTGGTGGTGAACTGCATCGCCATCGCCATCCTGCTGCGCATCGACTTTGAGAATCGAAGGGTCGCGCGGGGGTTGCCAATATGAACCGAACCATTCTCATCATGGCAGGAGGTACGGGCGGACACATTTATCCGGGATTAGCGGTGGCCGATGCTTTGCGTGCGCAGGGCTGGAAAATAGTATGGCTGGGCGCGCCCAACAGTATGGAAGCGGAGTTAGTGCCCAAGCATGGTTATCCGGTGGCGTGGGTAAACTTTTCCGGTGTGCGCGGCAAAGGCTTGCTGCGTTTGTTGACGCTGCCGTTCACTTTGTTGCGCGCATTGGGGCAGAGCGCGGATGCGATATTTCGCTACCGTCCCGATGTGGTGCTGGGTATGGGCGGCTACATCACCATGCCGGGAGGATTGATGGCTGCGATGTTGCGTCGTCCATTGGTTATCCATGAACAGAATTCAATTGCCGGCATGAGCAACAAGGTGCTGGCAAAAATCGCTACGCGCGTGTTGAGCGGATTTCCCGAGGTGTTAAAGAACACCTTGTGGAGCGGCAATCCTGTGCGTGCCGATATCGCCGCGCTGGCTGAGCCGCAAGCGCGCTACGCTGCGCGCAACGGCAAGTTGAATGTGCTGGTGGTGGGCGGCAG
>PLYB01000080.1:1087-13663 GCA_003151655.1 Gallionellaceae bacterium
GCCGCGCAGGTGCGTTAACCATTGCCGAGTTGGCGGCAGCGGGCGTGGCGAGTGTGCTGATCCCATTCCCGTTCGCGGTAGATGATCACCAGACGCACAACGCGCGTTTCTTGAGTGAGCAAGGTGCGGCGATATTGTTGTCGCAAAAAGAATTGAGTGCGGATAAGTTGGCGCAATTGCTGCGCGATTTTAGCCGGGAAAAATTGTCAGAGATGGCGCAAGCCGCACGAAAATTGGCGAAGCCTGATGCGACGCAGGCAGTCGCAAAAGTGTGTATGGAGCTGGCAGCATGAACAAAACAATTCACCACATAACCAGCGACTTGGNNTAGTTGTTTCATCAGAGACACAGAGACACAGAGAAAATCCACACCTGCAACCAAAAAATTCTTTTGTTTTTGTCGTCCTCTGTGTCTCTGTGTCTCTGTGGTGCAAAGGGTTATATGAAACACAAGATCAAAAATATTCATTTTGTGGGCATTGGCGGTTCCGGCATGAACGGCATTGCCGAAGTGTTGCTCAATCTCGGTTTTAAAGTGAGCGGCTCCGATTTGGCGGACAGTGCGGTCACGCAACGTTTGCAGACTTTGGGGGCGAGCATTCATCACGGGCATGACTCGAGCAATCTGCACGATGCCGATGCGGTGGTGATTTCCACTGCCGTCAAAGCGGATAACCCGGAGGTGGTCGCGGCACGTGAACGGCGCATTCCGGTGGTGCCGCGTGCGGTGATGCTGGCAGAATTGATGCGTCTGCGTCAGGGGATTGCCGTGGCGGGTACGCACGGTAAAACCACCACGACTTCGCTGGTGACCAGTGTGCTGGCCAAGGGCGGTTATGACCCGACTTTTGTTATCGGTGGACGGCTGAATAGCAGCGGTGCCAATGCCCGCTTGGGTACGGGCGAGTTCATCGTGGCCGAAGCGGACGAGTCGGATGCTTCATTCCTGTACCTCACGCCGATTCTCGCGGTGGTCACTAATATCGATGCCGACCATATGGAAACCTATGGCCATGATTTCGGCAAACTGAAACAGGCCTTTGTCGATTTTATCGAGCGCCTGCCGTTCTACGGGCGAGCCATGTTGTGCGTGGACGATGCCAATGTGCGCGAGATTTTGCCGCGCATCAGCAAGCCGATCACCACATACGGTTTTGGCGAGGATGCGCAGATTCGTGCGGTGAATGTGCGTCACGAAAGCGGCAAGATGTGTTTTACCGCCTTATGCCGACACAACACCGTGCCCATCGATTTGGACATCACGCTTAATCTGGCGGGGCTGCACAACGTGCTCAATGCGCTGGCTGCCATTTCGGTCGGCTTGGAAGTCGGTGTTGATCCGGCGGCTATCGTTGCCGCACTGGCCGAGTTTGAGGGCGTGGGGCGGCGCATGCAACGTTATGGCGAGGTCGCGCTGGCAACTGGCGGCACAATTACGTTAATAGATGACTACGGCCATCACCCGGTAGAAATGAAGGCGACGATTGCCGCAGTGCGCGGCGCATTTCCCGGCAGACGTTTGCTGCTCGCTTTTCAGCCGCATCGTTTTACCCGCACCCGCGACCTGTTCGAGGATTTCGTCAAGGTGATGTCGGAAGTCGATGCATTGGCGCTGGCCGAAATTTATGCGGCGGGAGAAGCGCCTATTGTTGCCGCGGACGGGCGTGCACTGATGCATGCTTTGCGCGTGGCCGGGCAAAGCGAAGTCGTGTTCGTCGAAAAAATTAGTGATATGCCGCAAACGATTTTGCAAATGGCGCAGGACGGTGATGTGGTGTTGACTATGGGGGCCGGTTCAATTGGCGGGGTACCCAATCTCGTGAAACAGTTGGCGCAAAAATGAACATGAGCGAGCCGACACAATTTATCGATGCAAGTTTGCGCGGCGAGATGCGCTATGACGTGCCGATGAGTCGTCATACCAGTTGGCGTGCGGGTGGGCTGGCGCAACGCATGTATCGTCCGGCGGATCTTGCGGACTTGCAACAATTTTTGCGGCAACTGCCAGCGGATGAGCCACTGATCGCAGTCGGCCTAGGCAGCAACTTGCTGGTGCGCGATGGCGGTCTGCGCGGCACGGTGTTGCTGATGCATAGCGCGTTAAGCGAATTGCGTATGGGCGGCGATGCTATCTATGCACAGGCCGGAGTACCGGGAGCCAAGTTGGCACGCTTCGCGGCCTCGAACAATTTGTGCGGAGCGGAATTCTTCGCCGGTATTCCGGGAACCTTGGGCGGCATGTTGGCGATGAATGCCGGTTGCTACGGCAGCGAGACCTGGCAAAAAGTGCAGCGCGTGCAAGTGCTGACCCGGAGCGGCGAATTGCTGCAACGCACACCGCAGGAATATGAGATTGGCTATCGCCATGTCGCTTTGCGCGAGAAAGGTGAAGGGGGAAGGGAGAATGGTGGTGAAGCTGCGCGCGAAGGTTTTACCCTTCTCCCTTCTCCCTTATCTCTTCCTGACGAAGAGTTCTTCGTCGCCGCATGGCTACGCTTTGAACAAGGCGATGTTGAGGCGGCGCGTCTGGAGATTAAGGCGTTGATGGAAAAGCGTAGTGCCAGTCAGCCTCTGCAATTGCCGAATGCAGGCTCGGTGTTTCGTAATCCGCCGGGCAATCATGCGGCGAAGTTGATTGAAGGTTGTGGACTGAAGGGTAAGCGTAGTGGCGGTGCGCAGGTGTCGGAAAAACATGCCAACTTCATCGTCAACGTGGGCGATGCGACGGCGGCAGATATTGAAAATTTGATTAATGAGGTAAGGGCGACGGTATTGCAACAAACCGGTACCGATCTGCACCCCGAAGTAAAAATTATTGGCGAGTATGCGAATCATGAATAACAGCAACCCTTCACCCTTCACCCTTTCCCCTTCCCAATTCGGCAAGGTGGCCGTGTTGTTTGGCGGACGCTCGGCTGAGCGTGAAGTGTCGCTGAAAAGCGGTGCGGCAGTATTGGCGGCGCTGCAAAGAAGCGGCGTGGATGCGCATGCTTTTGATCCGGCACAGCGCGACCTGTCCGAACTCAAGCAGGAGAAGTTTGATCGCGTCTTTATTGCGCTGCATGGACGCTTCGGTGAAGACGGTACGGTGCAGGGCGCGCTGGAGTTAATGGGGATTCCCTATACCGGCAGCGGGGTGATGGCATCGGCCATCGCGATGGACAAATGGCGCACCAAGCTGATCTGGCAAGCGATGGGATTGCCTATTCCGGAATATGAGGCATTGTCTGCCCCCAGCGACTGGAATGCTCTGGCGGATCATCTGGATTTGCCGTTGTTTGTGAAACCGGCCAATGAAGGCAGCAGCGTCGGTATCAGCAAAGTAAAAACGGTAGATGAGCTGCCTGCGGCTTATGCCGAGGCAGCCAAGCACGACAAGGTGGTGATCGCTGAAAGTTATGTCAGCGGCGGCGAATATACCGTGGCGATATTGAATGGGCGTGCGCTGCCGGTCATCAAGATCGAACCGGCGAATGAGTTCTACGATTATGAAGCGAAGTATCTGCGCGACGACACGCGCTATCTATGCCCGTGCGGCTTGAGCGGCGAGCAGGAGAGCGAAATGCAGCGTTTGGCGCAGGAAGCTTTCAGTCTCATCGGTGGTCAAGGTTGGGGACGCGTAGATTTTCTGCGGGGCGAAGACGGCAAGGCGTATTTGCTGGAAGTAAATACCTCGCCGGGAATGACCGATCACAGTTTGGTGCCGATGGCAGCGCGACAAGCCGGTATCAGTTTCGAACAACTGGTGTTGCAGATTTTGGAAAGTGCGCATGTGGGATAACGCGCCACTGTTGCGCATGTCTGCCAATCTGTTGTTCGGATTGTGTTTGCTGTTGGCGCTGTATGGCGCGGCACGTTACGTATTGCATTTGGCGATATTCCCTCTGAATGCGGTGCAATTGAGCAAGACACCAAAACATGTGCCGACCGAACTGATTGAACGTGTGGTGCATGAGCAGATCAAGGGCAATTTTTTTACGGTGGATTTGAACCGGGCGCGCGGTGCATTTGAGCACTTGCCGTGGGTGCGCAAAGTGAGTGTGCGCAGAAAATTTCCGTGGAGCCTAGAAGTTGATTTGGAAGAGCATGAGGCTTTTGCGCGCTGGAATGGCAACGAATTGGTTAACACGTATGGCGAAGTATTTGCAGAAAACACCACGCAAGTGTTGCCGGAGTTTATCGGGCAGCCGAATACGTCGGCACAAATGAAGAGCGTTTACGATGAGTTCAGTAAAGAGTTGCTGCCCATGCAGCATGGGATTACGCAGATGAGTTTGTCGCCACGTTTCGCATGGCAGGTGAGGTTAGGCAACGGTATGGTGCTGGAGCTGGGGCGCGAGCAGATGCAACAGCGGTTGACGCGATTTGTTGAAGTGTATCCGTACAGCCTGTCCAAATTGTCGCACCCGGTGACGCATGTGGATTTGCGCTATCGCAATGGCTTCGCAACCTATCTGCCGAACGGCGTAGAGGCTGTGAAACGGACTTCCGGAAATGAGGGTTAACGTGAATCTCGCGAAGCGAACGTTTGCCCCTTCCTCCGCTTGCGGGGGAAGGTTGGGATGGGGGGAAACGGGCAACGTAAGATTAGTAATCAGGGGTGGCGAGCTGCCATGCCCGTTAAAGGGAAAATTACGATGAGCAAAAACAGAGAAGACAAAAATTTGATCGTTGGTTTGGATATCGGAACATCGAAGATCGTCACCATCGTAGCCGAAATCAAGCCGGAAGGAACGCTGGAGGTCATTGGTGTCGGCATGCACGAATCTTCGGGTATGAAGAAGGGCATGGTGGTGAACATCGATGCCACGGTGGCCGCGATACAGCGCTCTCTGGAAGAAGCTGAGCTCATGGCGGACTGCAAGATACGCGAGGTCTACACCGGCATCGCGGGCGGCCACATTAGAAGCTCGAATGCCAATGGCATGGTGAAAATAAAAGACAAAGAAGTGGTGCAGGCGGACATTGATCGCGTGGTGGAGACTGCCAGTTCGGTCAGTTTGCCGGGCGACCAGCAAATGCTGCATATCTTGGAGCAGGAATTTTGCATCGACGGACAGGAAGGTATCAAGAAGCCGCTCGGCATGAGCGGCATGCGGCTGGAAGTCGAAGTGCATATCGTGACCGGCGCAGTGGCGGCAGTGCAGAACATTCTCAAGTGTGTGCATCGTTGCGGCTTGGAAGTGAATCACATGATCTTGCAGCCACTCGCATCGAGCAGAGCGGTGTTGGCCGATGATGAAAAAGATTTGGGCGTGTGTCTGGTCGACATCGGCGGCGGCACCACCGATGTGGCGATTTTTACCAGTGGTGCGATTCGTCACACCGCTGTGATTCCGATTGCGGGCGACCAGATCACTAACGATATCGCGATGGCTTTGCGCACGCCGACCAAGGATGCCGAAGACATCAAAATTAAATACGGTTGTGCGTTACGTCAACTGGCCGACGATGCGCCCATCGAAGTGCCGGGTGTCGGCGAACGTGGCGCGCGCATGCTGTCGCGTCAAACCTTGGCCGAGGTAATCGAGCCGCGCGTGGAAGAGCTGTATTCCCTGGTGCAGACCGAGTTGCGGCGCAGCGGTTTCGAAGATTTGCTCTCGTCCGGCATCGTGCTGACCGGCGGCAGCAGTGCTATGCAGGGCATGGTTGAGCTGGGCGAAGAGATATTTCATATGCCGGTACGACTGGGCTTGCCGCGTTATATCGGCGGCTTGTCCGACGTGGTAAAGACGCCGCGTTTTTCGACCGGAGTGGGGCTGTTGTTGTACGGCTTGGAGCAGGAACAAAAGCATCAGGTGGCGCGTATGCAATCGAGTTCATTTAAAGATGTGATGACACGGATGAAGGAATGGTTTCAGGGTAATTTTTAATTTGCAGTTTTGGGGTAGGTGTGGCACGGAAATTTTGGGTTGATTTCGGGTGTTCGGGTTTCAGGGTATTGATTTGTAATTTGATAAGGAGAAAACGATGTTTGAACTAATGGATGCACAATCGCAAGGGGCAGTAATCAAAGTGATCGGTGTGGGTGGCTGCGGCGGCAATGCGGTCGATCACATGATCGAACAGGGTGTGCAGGGGGTCGAGTTCATCACTATTAATACCGATGCGCAAGCGCTCAAACGTAGCAAGGCGCGCACGCAGTTGCAAATCGGTTCCGCGCTGACCAAGGGGTTGGGAGCAGGTGCCAAGCCGGAGATCGGTCAGGCCGCAGCCGAGGAAGATCGCGAGCGCATCGCCGAGATCATTAAAGGTGCAAACATGGTTTTCATCACCGCCGGTATGGGCGGCGGTACAGGTACGGGAGCCGCTCCGGTGGTTGCGCAAGTGGCCAAGGAGATGGGTATTCTGACGGTTGCAGTGGTGACCAAGCCGTTCGTGTTCGAAGGCAAGCGCATGACGCTGGCACAATCCGGCATCGAGGAGCTGGCGACTTATGTTGATTCGCTCATCATTGTGCCGAATGCCAAGTTGATGGAAGTATTGGGTGGCAAGACCACGCTTCCTGCTGCATTCAAGGCTGCCAATGGCGTGTTGCAAGGCGCAGTGGCGGGTATTGCTGAAGTCATTAACGTGCCTGGCATGGTCAACGTGGACTTCGCCGACGTATGTACGCTGATGTCTGAAAATGGCATGGCGATGATGGGAGCCGCCACCGCAACCGGTGAAAATCGTGCCAAAAAAGCCGCAGAACAGGCGATTGCCAGCCCTTTATTGGAAGATGTAGATCTGTCCGGCGCACGCGGTGTGTTGGTGAATATCACTTCCAGCAGCTCGCTCACTTTGGAAGAGTTGCATGAGGTCATGAATTGTTTCCAATTCGCCGCATCGGAAGCGACCGTAATCGTGGGTTCGGTATTTGACGAGGCGATGGGTGATGAATTGCGCGTGACTATTGTGGCAACCGGTTTGGGTTCTCCCCGCAGCAGCAAACAGGTTAAACCGGTGCTGGTGCCACAAGTGCAACTGCGTACTGGTACGCATGACGTTCCCAGCGTGGATTACCGTGAGCTCGAAATGCCTGCTGTAATTCGTACCGGTCGTCACCACGCGGCGACGGTTGAGGCGATGAAACAATCGGGCGTGGATACTCTGGACATTCCATCGTTCTTGCGTAAACAGGCGGACTGAACAAGATCGCGGCAGTAGTGCGTGTGGCGGGTCGGAGACAGCGACCTGCTGTGTTAAACTACGCCACGAAATTGTCTGAACTCGGGAAGAAAAATGGTTAAGCAGCGCACGTTGAAAACGATGGTGCAGGCGACGGGTGTCGGTTTGCACACGGGCGAAAAGGTTTATCTGACCTTGCGCCCCGCAGCGGTTAATAGCGGCATTGTCTTTCGTCGCGTTGATTTGCCGCGTCCCGTGGACATCCCCGCCGAGGCTCATGCGGTTAACGATACGCGGCTGTCAACCTGTCTGGAGGCTCATGGTGCTCGGGTGGCGACTGTTGAACATCTGATGTCGGCACTGGCCGGATTGGGCATCGATAATGCCATCGTGGAGCTGAGTAGTTCAGAGTTGCCCATCATGGACGGCAGTGCTGGCACGTTTGTCTTTCTGCTCCAGTCGGCGGGTATCATCGAACAGTCGGCTGCGAAGAAATTCATACGCATCAAGAAAACCATAGAAATAAAGGAAGGTGACAAATGGGTGCGTTTCGATCCGTTTGAGGGGTATAAACTGAGCTTTACCATCAACTTTGCCCACCCGGTATTTGCCAATACTGTTCAGAGTGCCACTGTCGATTTGGGCACACAATCCTATGTCAAAGAAGTGAGCCGCGCGCGTACCTTCGGTTTTATGCAGGAAGTCGAATACATGCGTTCGCAGGGGCTGGCCTTGGGTGGCAGTCTGGATAACGCGATTGTGATGGATGAATATCGCGTCATTAATCCCGACGGCCTGCGTTTTGAAGATGAGTTCGTTAAACATAAAATGCTGGATGCCATCGGCGATCTATACCTGCTCGGACATCCGCTGATCGGCGCATTCTCCGGCTACAAATCCGGCCACGCCTTAAACAACACCTTGTGTCGTGCCCTGCTGGCTGATGAAACCGCATGGGAATTCACCACCTTCGATACGGCGGAAGAAGCGCCGGATTTTTCGCGGCTGCAACTACAGGCTGTTTAGCGCACAAGATTGATTTTGGGAACTTCAAAAAATTCAATTTTCTAAGCTAGGCAANNCTAGGCAAGGCGCGAGCAAAAAATTACGCCGCAGCATATGTAGGATATGTGAGAAGTAATTTTTTGTGAGCAACGCCGCATGGCAACGAAAATTGGATTTTTAGAGGCTCCCTTATGCTAGTACTGCGGCTGTTACTGGTACTCTCGGCATTAATCATCGTCTTATCCGGCGGCATGTACCTGCTTACCCGCAAACACACGTATTTGCGTTTTGCCTGGAACGTGTTGCGTTTCATCGCCCTGCTAGTGCTGGTATTCGGCGTGTTGTTTCTGTTGGAGCGCTATGTTCTGGTGGGCTGGGGGATACTGCTTTAACTCCAATAGATTTTTTAGATTGAAGTGGTGCTCATATTGATTCATATTTGAATGGCGTTTCACTGGCGAAAATTGAGGGGCGATGGGCGGCTAAGTGCCAGAAGTTGCCGCAGAGAACTGTCTTGTATGGTATCTTTCAATTTTCATCGTAACGCACTGAGGACTGGAAGCGTATGGTATGGCTTTATCACTCATACAAGCTCTACGAGCGTGACCGGAGTAGCTCCATCTTTTGCAGGTACTTCAAAAATGGGATTTTACAAGTGGCCTAGGCATTAAGAACGAGTATTGCAATTCAGTATGACGCAGATAATTACGATGTCGGAGAGACTGGTCTTGTATCTGCCGGATTTATTAATTTGGAGTACAAGTTTTAATTTCGAAACATTAATTACGTGAACGACAAGCTACTTGCAATTTATGGGGGTGTTTAAATGATGAAAAGTATTTTAGCTTTAGTTGTTTTAGCAGCAGTCTCAGTTCCCGCAATGGCGGAAGACGCGGGCAACCGATATTTTGGGGCAGCGGCTGGTACAGCCATTTTTAGCAATACTTCACCGTCAACTAATACGAATGTTTTCAGTATTATAAGTGGTTATCATTTCAACCCTTTGCTAGCAGTAGAAATCGACCTTTCCGTCTTTGGAAACTTTACTGTTGGCAACGGCGTTAGCTCTTCCACCGTTACTGGTAATTCCTTGCAGATACCATTAGTCGGCTACCTGCCTGTAAGTCAGGATTTCGATTTGATCGGCAAGATTGGGCTAGCAATGAACAATTCTACTTCAAGCACAACATTACCTGGGCAGGCCGATCCCAATCTTACTCAATACGATGTATTTGTTGGGTTGGGTGCACAATACAATATCAATCCGGAATTTAGTTTGCTTGCGTTATACGATAACTATGGCCGGTTTGAAAATACAGCTTCGCCAATAAACGCTTCTTCCTTTACTCTGGGACTGGTTTACCACCACTAATCCGGGTAGGGTGGGCACGCCTCTGTGCCCACGTGGTAACGACGTGTCGAGCCAACCGGGTGGGCTAACGATGAAACCGTTTGCCCACCCTACGAAATTCAGCATTTCCAATAGCAGGTTAGTCTCGATTGAGGCCATCGCGACATACTGCTTTATGGCCGCCCAATATAATAATCTTCAGAAAATCTTGGAGCCGGTTCTAGCATTTCAACATTTTTGTTTGCGCACGCAGGGAGCGGGAAGGGGCTTCATTCCGCTGCAGAAACTTGCCATAGCAATCGTAACCCAGATGCAATGAAATGGAATCCGGGATATATGGCTCGGCTATCCGTCTCAAGATGCTGCGATTCTATATTTGACTCGTGTTTACACGCGAGGCAGTTTTGCGGAGTGCTGTTATCCGAGTTTCTCTAGCCAGTCTGGATGCTTTTTTACCAACAACTGTAAAGCTGCATCCATACGGGTCTGCCAACCCACACCCGTTGAACGAAAGTAATTTAAAACTTCCGGGCTGTATCGAACGCTTACTTGTTCCTTGCGAGTGGCACTAACGGGGCGTCCGCGCTTCTTGCGATATGCATCTATACCAGCGTCCATTTCCTGGTGAGTCAATGGACGATCATCTTCGTCTTTGCCATCCCAAACGTAATCGCCGTTGGGGGGGGCTTTCTTTACCGCCGCCAAAACTGATTTACGTTGTATAGTCATTTTTGAGCCAGTCATGATAATCCTTTCGTTCTTCCTCACTTGCAGTGCGAAAACTGATGATGTGGGGGCGTTCATTTTTAAGATGCACAACAGTTAGTACAGCAAGGCGATCAAATACATAAGCAAACGACTGCATGCGTTCTTCATTATTTCTAACACTTTCAATGTCTAGTCGGAACAAGCTATCCAGAACCAATCCTGCATCTGCAAAATCCAGATGATGTTTATCCAGATTTTTAGATCGTTTAACTTCGTTCCAAGTAAAGCGTGATTTCATGGGATTATTGTAGATGCGATAATTTAGCCGGTCAATCATTTCATTTGCTCCCTACAATTCCGCTACAGAAACTTGCCACAGCTTCCCGAGTTGGGCGATGATTGGACATGCGGCAAAACAAGGAGAGGTTTATGCAAGCCAAAACAGCCATTGCTGAACAGAATGTTGAGGATGTAAATGAGGAAAGTTTGCTGCGACAAATGGTGGAGGTGATTGTCCGCGAAATATCCCCTGAGGCTATTGTTTTGTTTGGCTCCCGTGCAAGGGGGAATGCCCGCGCAGATTCCGACGTGGATTTGCTGGTGATAGAAAAGGAACCCTTTTCTCTTCAACGCAGCCGTCGAAAAGGGGTGGCGCGCTTGCAAATGGCATTGCGTAAATTGCCACTCTCAAAAGATATTCTTTTGTATAGCCGGGATGAGTTCGAGCACAGGCGGAATTCGTTGAATCATCTGGTGGGGCGGGCGAGCCGTGAAGGAAGGTTGTTGCATGGCCGACTTTGAACATGCCCAAGCCATGTTGCGCATGGCGCACAAGGATTTCAATGCGCTGACTGGCATGCTGGATAGCACTGTGTTCGCCGATGAAATTTTCGGGTTCCACGTTCAGCAGACGGTAGAGAAGGCATTAAAAGCATGGCTTTGTGCCTGTGGCGTTGCTTATCCGCCGACGCACGATCTGGCGCGCTTACTGACCCTTCTGGAAAAAACGGGGGCAGATATTGAACAATTCTGGCCGCTGGTACAGTTCACCATTTTTGCGGTACAGGCGCGCTACGAGGAAGGTCTTGCCGATCAGGACGAGACGGTGGAAAGGGTTGTTGAAATCGAAAATGTGCGTAATTTGTTGGCGATCACAGAAAAGTTCATCACTGACTACGCTGCTGGCTTATAAACTATTCTTCGGTCTGACATCGATCTGGTCTAATTCCGTTTCGCCAATCGGTTCAAAGCGTCTTTCAACGGCGAGTCATCCAGTTTTTCTGCAAGCTCGGTGAGCTGGTTTTTTCCTGATGGACTTATGCAGCGAACTTCCGGCGGGGGGCTGTGCGGAGGGGGGTTAACTTGCACAAGTACCTGAATTACAGTAACATCAATGCCAATTTCGCGTAATTTTATCGCCAGTTCTGTAGTCATTTGACGCAGTTTGGAGGCGATTGCGCCGTTGTCGACTGACAGGGTTAGCGTCTGTTGTTCGTGTTTCATTACGCGACATCCACGTCGCAAAGACGGTGGGATGATCTGCTCTAATTGCTGTTGCAATGCCATAAGCTGCCGCGCTTTGTTGGTAAGCAGTCTCAGTTCACTACTGGAGGTCAGGAAAGCGTTCAGGCGGTTTGGCACGGTAGCAAGCGATCAAATTTGAGAAGGGGGCAACGTGGATATTATTCTAGTTTCCAGTGGGTCGGCAAAAACTCGTAGTTTTACTTTGACGAAAGTTCGCATATTTGTCCTAGCGATATTGGCTTCGATGTTATTCGTTGCGGCTGTGCTGTCGGCGCAGTTTGCCATTGTACGTTTGCAGCCGGGCAGTATAAGTGATGATTTGCGGACATGGCTCGCCAGCGCACAAATATTTGAGCAGCAAAAGCAACAGGTATACATGCGGGAAAGCATGGATGCAATGGCCAAGCGGCTCGGGCAGATGCAGGCGCAATTGTTGCGTCTGGATACTTTGGGGGCTCGTCTGGCCAAGATGTCCGGCATGAAGCCGGGGGAGTTCTCCTTTGACCAGTTGCCGGGACAAGGGGGGCCATATATTCCCGCTCCTCTACAGGCTGATGTTTCTCTGAGTAGCATGGATAAACAATTGACAGGCCTCTCTGCGCTGGTAAGTGATCGTAGCGACAAACTGGTCGCGCTGGAAACATTGTTGATGCAGAACAGTTTGAGTAAGCAGATGCTGCCTTCGTTGGCTCCGGCCACGGATGCATGGTATTCATCCAACTTCGGCTGGCGTATTGACCCGTTTACCGGCAAGAATGCCATGCATGAAGGTGTTGATTTTATGGTGCCGCCGGGGACACCGGTATATGCTTCCGCCGGCGGAGTGGTGGTGTATGCTGAATACCATCCCCAATATGGTAATATGGTGGAGATTGATC
>PLYB01000313.1 GCA_003151655.1 Gallionellaceae bacterium
ATGCCGAACATCGCTTCGCCGTTCAGCCATAACAACAGCGCCCACGATTTGAGCAACACGGCGGCAGCGATAAATTTCGACAACGCGATCACAAACAATACCAATATTAATCCGCCCACTGCATGGCGGCGAGAGCGCAGCAGTGTCAATAGCAAAATTCCAAGCATCAACAAATTTAGCGCAACGGACGTACTCTCCAGCCAGCTAAAAGGCGTTATCTTCTGTGGCACGAAAGGCTGACGCGCCATTTCTGTGATAAAAACATTTCCCAATATTGGTAATGACGGATTGATCTGCGCGAACGTCCATAACAATACCAATGCCAAACCGAAATCCACACCCTGACCGCGCTGAAAATATTCAAAGCGCCAGTGCAACAAATAAAAGAACCACGCCCTGGGTACGATACTGACCGCCAGCAACGCACCGCTCAACATGCCAAATCCATTCATTAACAGATCGACATTCGAGCTGATGCGACTGGGCAAGTACATCTGCGTGTATTCCATCAATGCGGAGAGGAGCAACCCCACTACTGTCGCCAGCACCACACTCCACACCGCATTTACCCGTACCCGCAACGTCAGGCCAAACAACAATCCGAACGGTAGATAGGCTAAAAAATTGGTGGCAGCATCGAACCATGAATAAGTCTGCCCCAGTGGAGAGGTCAACACCGCAGCAAATCCCAAGCCCTGCTCTTGCCAGCCGGAGAATGGCGACAAACTTGCGTACACAATGAACAGCGCATAACCCGCAGTTAAATAACTGCGCAGCGATGCGCGTGAACGGGAAATGGGCATGTGCCTCATGGCGTTAATTTTATGCTGCCAATGGCGAAGGAATCACAGCAGGCAAGCGCTTCGGTGCGGTGATGCGTAATTGCTTATTGACGTTGTAGACACCGAATACCACCGTAATCGAACTTTCATTAACTTCAAATTCGCCCGCCAAAAATTTCACCATATGCGCCGTCGCTCGCCCGCGTATCGGATTCTCGGCGACATGAATCTCCAGTTGCTTACCGATGACCTTGCCGATCTTGGTTTTCTTGGCGCGCGGGCGGCCGAGAATATTCAGCACCAGCGTATTTTCTTCCCAATGACAAAACGACGACATCTCTGATCTCTCTAAATTAAAACCGCTCATAGCCTAGCAAATACCGCCACTGCCCTATCTGCAATTTTGCCATCGACACGCGCCCGATGCGCAATCGTTTCATCGCCAACACTTCCAATCCGACACTTTTGCACATGTGCGTAATTTGGCCGGGCTGTATGCCTTTGAGTGCGAAGCGCAACCGGATTTCATTTTGCCAGCTTACCTTGACCGGGGGCAGTGCCTTGCCGTTAATAAAGAGCCCGTGGTTAAGCAGCTTGAGGCCGTCAGGTGGCAGTTCGCCGGCGACTTCCACCACGTACTCTTGCTCGATGGTGGATGCATCGTCAGTCAGCTTGCGCGCCACACGGAAATCCAGGGTGAACACCAACAAGCCGCTGGCATTTGTCTCCAGCGGCAAGCATTGCGTGAGGTGAGCAAAGTGGTGTTTGAGTATACGGATGCCGGAATGATCGTCAGCGGCACGCGTGTTGGCAGATAGCATTGACGGAGTGAAGTCCACATCAGCAGGTTGATGAAACAGAATGGTCACCGGCTCAAGCGCAATCGGCTTAGCGTTGGGGAGCAACTCGATCTTCTGTTGCGACACCATGAACTGTGGCTCTTCCACCACCTGTCCATCTACCATCACCCAGCCACCGGTGATATAAAGCTCAGCCTCGCGCCGCGAGCAGGAAACTAATTCAGCAAGGCGTTTGGCGAGACGGACAGGGATGGTCATAAGGTACTTCTTAAAAACATAGGCCGCCATTGTAAACGCTCAAGTCGGACTATCCCCTGTAAAATGCAAATATGGATGCCACTAAAAAACCTGCAAGCCGCCCGACATTGGACGGCATTACGCTTGAAGCTATCGTCACGCAACTCTCTGAGAGCATAGGCTGGGAGGAGATGGGTTACGCCGTGCCGATACGTTGTTTTACGCACGACCCCAGCATCAAATCCAGTTTGAAATTTTTACGCCGGACACCGTGGGCGCGTGAAAAAGTGGAACAGTTGTATTTGCAGCAGATCAAACGCTCAAGAATTTAGAGATAGCCTCTATGCTGTAGGCTGGCGGTGAGGCACGAACCCCAGCGTTTTGTTGACATCTAACATGCTGGGGTTCGCCTTGCTCACCACCAGCCTACAAAACCATATCCCCAACTAAAACACCGAGCGCAAGCTGGCAAACTCTCTGGAAATATATTCGATTACCAGCCGCACTTTTGGCAGGTAGCGGTGGCGTTTGTGACACACCAGATACAAGTAGCCAACCGCACTCGGGCCGAGGTCAATATCAAGTTCCTGCAATTCGCTCATGTTGGGATAATGATGAAAACCCTGCGGCAATATCATCGCGCCCAGCCCCGCCTTGCAAGCAGCCATCTGCACGATGAAATCGTCCGAGGTAAATGCGGGTTTGAAATTGGGTATAGCCGCGCTTAATTCCTGATTGGTTTGCAGCCCCTCGTAAGGAGCAGCCCAACATATCCAATCCAAATCAGCCAGACGCGGATGCGGCGATAGCTGTGCCGCATAGGTTTTATTGGTGTAGACGCGCATAGCGCTGAAAACTTCATCCACACACACCAGATCCGCATCGGTCGGTTTTTCTGTGCGCAACGATAAATCGGCCTCACCGCGCCCGAGATTCAGCACCTCGATACCGGACAACACTTCGATCTGTATCTGCGGGGATTGCCGGCGAATCTGCGCCGCCAAAGGAACAACCAATTCATAAGCAATGCCGGGCGGCGCCGCAATGCGCACCTTTCCTTCCGGCAGGAAAGTTTGTTTTTTGATACTGAGTTCTGCTTCGTTCGCCCATTCG
>PLYB01000181.1 GCA_003151655.1 Gallionellaceae bacterium
GGAATCCAGGCGTGTAGCTTGGTGTGTTCATGTGCGACCATGCGAGCGAGAAGCTCTGCATCCACCCGGTCAGTCTTGCCACGCATCCCAACACCCTTGGCGTAGTTGCGGGCGTCCTTGGGATTGAGTACGAAAACCGTGAAACCGAGCTGGTGGGCAAGGCTGGCAAACAGCTCGTGATAAATGCCGGTGGATTCCATACCGATGCGGCTGCCAGCAGGTAGCTTCTTGAGAAAGGCCAGCAAAGCGGCGCGCTGATTCGCGAGTGGGCGTGTTGGAAAACTTCCCTCCGAACAGGCCACGACGATTTCATCCTTGGCGACATCGCCGCCGACATTGAGTACGATAGTTGAGGTTTGCATGATGTGCCTCCTATGATTAAGATCAAGGATGCTGGGGTGGAACACACCGGCGTTAGCTTGCGGTCAAATCGGCGGTCATAGCCGCTAGATTCCTCATCGACGCTGGGTGGTGTGGGTGGGAGGATTCTTTGGGAGTCTGTCGAGAGCAGATGCTGCCACTGGTCCCTCCACCCCAGCTTCTTCACTATTGCAGAAGAAAGCCGATTACACCACCCCCACCATACAAGCTGCCGGTCGCTAATGACAGCAATGGGTTATTAGGAGAAATTAGTCCTGCCAAATTGCTTGCCGGATTGCGGACATTCGCCAAGGACAGAAACGGGTCGAAAGTGACGGTTCGAAAAAGTTGAAAGCGGTCATTTCAGCAGATTGAACCGGCAGACCTTTCGGAAGACGCCACTCTCCGCTAAGGCCGTGCGCAAATGGAATCATGCGATTAATACGTTAGCCATCCTCGACGAGGGCGGTCATGACATCGTATGCGGCCTAATCAACTATAACGCAACCGAAGCACGTTGCATCGCCCAACATGCCAGCCGTGAAATCGAAGGCATCCTTGGCTACGTGAATGAATCTGAATTAATCCATCGGGACAATCTGGTTTTGCTGTAATGGGCAACATCAGGGCGTATTGCCATACGCCCCTACGGATGTTCGTTCGGTTAATCGGACCTGTTTTTGTCACCACGTTTTATTGTAGGGGCGTATGGCAATACGCCCTGTTTGGTTCTTGCTCGTCCGGCTTGGGTTACACAGGAACCGCAGCTACCTTCACCTGATTCCTGCCCGCCGCTTTGGCCTGATAGAGCGCCATGTGGGCCATGGAAAATATCGAATTCAGCGTATCGCCCGGTTGCATTGCAGCGATGCCGACTGAAATCGTAACGCGGGTATCCTGATTCAACCGGGGCAATTTGGCGGTGCGCGGAGCATCACTTGCGTCAGTGTGCAGAGTAGACATCGCCATCGCCTCGCACAGGCGCTCGGCAATTTTAACCGTCAATTCGGATGATATTTCCGGCAACAACACGGCAAATTTATCGCCTCCGAGATATACCAGCAAATCCTGCGGACGCAACTTTTCCGCCAGCAGTTTTGCCAATAATTTCAAAATGCCATCGCCGACGGGACGTCCATAGGTGTGACTGAAACTCTCGAAGTGGTCGATATCCGCTATCAGCATACAGAGCGGCACCTGTCCGCGTTCGCAGCGCAACATCATGCGAGGGAACGC
Organism: Gallionellaceae bacterium; assembly: GCA_003151655.1. Classification (GTDB taxonomy): domain Bacteria; phylum Pseudomonadota; class Gammaproteobacteria; order Burkholderiales; family Gallionellaceae; genus PALSA-1006. Next base: position 1,597 of record PLYB01000181.1, read on the forward strand.
ATCGTCCATCCAAATCCGGTTGTGCAGCCCCGTCAGCGCATCAATATTGGCAGAGACCTCGAATTCGAGACTGCGATCATCTGTCGTCACCCGCAACAGGTTATCGTTACGAATGCGTCCGGCAAGGATGCCAAGCAAGTTGCGGGCAACACCATTCGATTTATCCACCAGCGACCACACCTGCTCATGTGGCACAGCCAATACGCGCGTATCCCGCGCCGCAACCACCAGAGCCGAGACATTGCCACCATCGACCAACGACAGCTCGCCAACACATTGGCCTGCCTCCAGCACGGCGTGTTCAGTCAAATCGCGGCTGTCCAGATAGACATGGAGCTCACCTTCCAGAATCAGATAAAGCAAACAGTTCTTCTGCCCGATTTCCAGCAGCTTCTCACCGTTGAATACGGTGATTACCAGGCATTCGTCCAGAATGTAGTCGATGCTTTCCAAATTGATATCGAGGAACAACTCGTTCCGTTCGAGCAGAATGCGTTCCTCATGGATCATCATCACAGCCTTTGTCATGCGATGGAATAAGTATACACAAAGCTTTTGGAATTATGTGCCCATCATTAAGCTCATAAAAAAAACATGAACATAAATTGCGAAAAAATGCGGCTAGCGCATCTTCTCCACCGCCTCTTCCACCCGTTCCACCGCGATGATTTCCATACCTGCGATTTTTTGTTTTGGAGCATTTGCCTTGGGAATGATGGCGTGGGTGAAGCCAAGTTTAGCAGCCTCTTTCAAGCGCTCCTGTCCGCGCTGAACGGGACGGATTTCTCCGGCCAAACCGACTTCGCCGAACACCACCATTTTTTCCGGCAGCGGTTTATTTTTGAGCGATGACACGATGGCGAGCAGCACCGCGAGGTCTGCACCCGGCTCGGTGATTTTCACGCCCCCCACCGCGTTGATGAACACATCCTGATCAAAACAGGCGATGCCCGCATGACGGTGCAGCACAGCCAGCAGCATGGCCAGCCGGTTCTGCTCCAGCCCGACCGAGAGACGGCGCGGATTGGGCGCATGCGCTTCATCCACTAGCGCCTGGATCTCGACCAGCAGCGGCCGCGTACCCTCCTGCGTCACCAGCACGCAGGAACCCGGCACCTCGCCGTCATGCTGCGACAGGAACAGCGCGGAAGGGTTGCTCACTTCGCGCAAGCCTTTCTCGGTCATCGCGAATACACCAAGTTCATTCACCGCGCCGAAGCGGTTCTTGAACGCGCGCACCAGACGAAAACTGGAATGGGTATCGCCTTCGAAATACAACACCGTATCCACGATATGTTCAAGCACGCGCGGCCCGGCCAGCGCGCCTTCTTTGGTAACGTGGCCGACCAGAATGATGGTCACGCCGCTGCTCTTGGCCATGCGCGTGAGCTGCGCCGCGCATTCGCGCACCTGCGCCACCGATCCGGGCGCGGAAGTAAGTTGTTCGGAATACACAGTCTGAATAGAGTCGATCACCACCACGTCCGGCTTCTCGTGCGCGACCGTAGCCTGGATTTTTTCCAGTTGAATTTCCGGTAGTAGATTCACCGCACGGGCATCGAGCGCAAGGCGGTGAGCGCGCAATGCAATCTGCTGTGCCGACTCTTCGCCGCTGACGTACAGCACTTTTTTAGTAGTGGAGAGATGCGCCAACGCCTGCAACAGCAAAGTCGATTTGCCAATACCGGGATCGCCGCCGATCAGCACCACCCCGCCCTCGACAAGGCCACCGCCCAGCACGCGGTCAAATTCTGCGATACCCGTCGGTGTACGCGACACTTCACTCGCCTCCACCTCGGCAAGTTGCTGCAACTTGCCGGATGCCGCCAACGCGCTGTAACGGTTCTTGCCCGCCGCAGGAATCACCTCCGCCACCGCCTCCACCAGCGTATTCCACTCGCCGCAATGCGGACACTGCCCCTGCCATTTTGGCGATTGCCCGCCGCATTCGGTGCAGCTATAAATTGTTTTTGCTTTTGCCATGACTGCCTTTTATTAAACATTGATGGATGTCGTTGCACTCCACCCATCTACCGGCTTGAGGATTAGGATTTATATATTTTATTCAGACAAGTGTTCCCTGCTCATCATTAATACTCATATTTCGTAAAGCCACATCAAATCCACCAGACTGATTTGGAGAAAAAATACTACATTCAGGGTACCCCGATGTGGATCTAAGGGATACAACATAAAATCCAGCACCATTTGCTCTTGCGATACCATGTTCATTCATGAGATCAACAATTTTTTGTTGCCAATCCGTTACTTTTTGATAGTCACTATCATCAAAAGAACCTACAGTCTCTAAAGTACGGATTGTCCCACGATGAAGAACCTCACCACATTTTGAGTAAAGGGTTTTAAACTCCGCTAGCGTTAGCGCATTTGCTTTGGAATTGGCGCAAATGCTCCATCCTTTAGGTGTTGCCTCTCTTACAACAGACTGGGGAAATGAATGTTGATGCTCACGATATAGCAACTGCATAATTTTTTCTGCATTCCATTCTTTCTGAATGGACTTTGTTTGTGCTTGAGGCAAATCGCCGTGAAGCTGAAGGCAGCCCAAAGCAATAAGTTCACATATACGGCGGAATTGGAGATATGCGTATTCATGCGCGTACGGGGGAGTTAAATTAAGTCGCCCTTGGCAAGCGTGCGCAACGAGATCAACCCGTATCGCAAGCTCATGCATCAATGGCAAATATTTTTGAACTGCATCGTCAGTTGTAAAAGTCATGCTTATGGAATAATCGTTACCGTTCCATAGCCTTCAAATTGTTCTGCGCATCTACATTTCCTTGGTCTGCTGCTTTCTGTAACCACTCGATTGCTTTTGCATCGTCTTTTGGGACACCAAGACCTTTGGAATAAAAAGCTCCAAGAATACCTTGTGCATAAGCATCCCCTTGCACGGCTGCCTTCTGATACCACTCTGCCGCTTTAACGTTATCCTTAGGTACACCCTGCCCTAGATAGTACAAATTTCCTAGCTGGGATTGTGCAACAACGTACCCTTGTTCAGCGGCTTTTTGATACCACTCAATCGCTTTGGCATATTCTTGAGGGACAACTCGCCCATAATAGTACATGGCGCCAAGATTACTTTGTGCCACAGCAAACCCTTGATTAGCAGATTTTTGATATAGCTCCACAGCTACATTGACATCCTTTGGCACTCCCCATCCTTTTTCGTACATGGCACCGAGATTGGCTTGTGCTGTGGCATCTCCCTGCGCACTGGCTTTTTGAAACCACGCTAATGCTTTAGCATAATCCTTGGGAGCACCATTCCCTGTCATGTACATCACACCAAGATTATCTTGTGCAAGAACGTTTCCCAGATCTGCTGCTTTTTTAAACCACTCTATCGCTTTAGCATAATCTTTTGGAATACCTTTACCTTCGTAGAAAATCACACCAAGATTATATTGAGCCTTGGCGTCCCCTTGACTGCCCGCTTTCTGAAATAACTCTATCGCTTTAGCATAGTTTTTGGGAACGCCATCTCCCTTATAGTACATAAACCCGAGTGCCCCCAGCCCAAGGGTATCCCCCTGGGCAGCTGACTTTTGAATCCATTCTAGTGCTCTGGCATAGTTTTTAGGAACGCCTAGCCCATCCAGATATAATTTACCCAACATATTTTGAGCTCTTGCATTTCCTTGAATAGCAAGAGGGTTCACTATTTCAAATACTTTGGCATAATCCTTTGTAACTTCATCACCTTTGGAATATTTTTCGGCCAGTTTTAATTGGGTATCAACATCATTTGCACTTCCAGACACGGAACTAGCACTTCCGTTTCCACTAAGTTCTTTCAGCTTGTCCACCACTTGCGCAGCAGTACATTTCACACATGGCAATGATTCAGATTGAACCACTTTATTATCAAAAATATTCTGGATACTCAACGCCAAAAAATAAGTGCCATCTTGTTTGGTAACATTCGCCGTTGCAATGAGTTCGGCCTGAAATGCCATGGCGATGTTCTGCATACATTTAGTTTCGTCACATTCTTTATGGGCAGTATTGCGATTTTCCTTCATGAATATCTCATGCGCTTTTTGAGATACTTGTTCACCCGAGTAAACATCGTACTTTTGTTGAAGCCCATTAACTAAAGCTGTCTCCATAGCGCCAGTCAGATTTTTATCTTCCTCCGGCACACGAAGCGGCATTAACACCAATCGTTCTTTTTCTTTTGTCAATTCATTTGTTTTGTGTTTGCTAGTAGTTGCAGATTGAGCTTGAAGGGGAATTGCGCTCAGGCATAGGGAGACAATGACAATACCGAACAGATTATGCAGCCTAGATGTATGCATGCGCTTGGTCTTTATGTTGTTTGAATTTTCCCCGTCCACGACAGGTCTGGGTTTATTCTAACCGAAACAGTCTAAATTGGAAGGAACGCTGAAATATTGCAATTGGCATACTGTTGCTGTTCGCGAGAATCAGCTATGAGGAAAATGATTTCAGTCTCGATATTCCGGTGTCGATCCGAAGGAACCAACCCAGACCAATCAAAACAAATCATTCTTTCGGCTCAATTTGTCGGACGCATTCAAGCGTCAAACCGCTAAATTGATCTTCTCTTCTCATCGTGCCTATAATCGAACCTTCCTTATTGGAGGTGGGTATGAATCCAATTCATGGGCAGCAAGGGAAATACTATTATGCAATTCACTGCGCCAATGCAGACTGCAAACAACTTTTATACGTGATGGAAACACCCCCTTTTGCCGCAAGCAATAAGAGTTCGCTGCAAGGTGAAACTGTCCGTTGTCCAATGTGCACCCGCAATACCGTGATTGAAGAGCGGCGGCTTGTATTTATCGAAGTGCGTTAACTTACTAGGAAACCCAATGAATATTATCGAGATTGATTCAGGACTTGAGCGACAATTTGTTGATGCGTATAGCGCTTGGGTGCGTGAATTAGCTGGGCGTAACGCCATCATTACTATTCCACCGAAGGGGGCCGGATCAACTCCAAACACAGTTTCGTTTTATAAAGTCCCGACACAGTTTTTAGATGTATTGGGAAATAATGGTGTGCCATTCATAAAATCTAGTACGTGATGGTCATAGGGTCAGAGTAAATATAAATTCTGCAACGTGATCAAGCTACGGCTTCCAGTGAAGCATGATGCTCAATCTGATTGCGGTACAAGTCGATCATCGGGAAGCACAGGTCGTAGTCACCCCAAATCAATTCACCGTATTCGAGGCGAAATTTAGAGAAACGTACGGGATCAAGCCATGCCCGAATGTCAGGGTGAAGGGCGTGCGTAAGGAATGGTTTGAAGTCTACGGTTTGTTCGACGCCGTCATCAAATTGCAGACGCATGCGGAAGTCTCCAACTTGTTCCGCAGTGACAATATTTATTGTAGCGGGTGTCATTTGAGTCTCCTCGTAATACGCTCCGGTGTTATGGGTTTATGCAGGACAAAGAAATCGATCCATTTGGCTATTATATCGTCAGCGCGGACGCTGATAATTTCCTCGAAGTAACGCATTTCATTATTATTGAGCGGAGGTCGACCCGCAACTGCGCCATAACGAATCTCCGAAACTACGCCATTAAGCACGATGATTTCGGCGCGAGATTCACGCCCCTGAAACTTGCCATGAACGTGAACTGGCTCATGTTCGTTGGCGTAGAACATGATAATTAGCCCGAAGTATTCGTAAAGTTTAGGCATGATCCTAGCGGTTAAGCAAAGCAATATGTGAACGCCTCACATTTGGATTTTACCCTTTTCCGTCTCGAACAGTTGTTTGAATGAGTGGAAGTAAATTGGACAGGCTCGTAATGTAGAATAGCGCCCATGTTAAGACTCACCGAAATCCGACTTCCGCTCGACCACCCAGTTGACGATCTCAAGGCCGCTATCCTCAAGCGGCTGGGTATCGCTGCATCCGATTTATCGGGATATACCCTGTTCCGGCGCGGTTATGACGCGCGCAAGCGCAACGCTATTGTGCTGGTTTATACCGTGGATGTTGAGGTGCAGAACGAGGCTGCATTGCTCAAAAAGAATATTCCGCATGTCACGACTGCACCGGACATGAGTTACCGCGTGGTGGCGCATGCTCCGCAAGAGCTGAGCGAACGCCCCGTGGTCATCGGCACAGGGCCGTGCGGCATTTTTGCCGGATTGCTGCTGGCACAAATGGGTTTTCGTCCGATCATTCTGGAGCGCGGCAAAGAGGTGCGTGAACGAACCAAAGACACTTGGGGTTTGTGGCGCAATGGCAAGCTAGATCCGGAATCTAACGTGCAGTTCGGCGAAGGTGGCGCAGGGACCTTCTCCGACGGCAAGCTACACAGCCAGATCAAAGACCCGAAATTTTACGGACGCAAAGTGCTCACAGAGTTTGTGAAAGCAGGTGCGCCGGAAGAGATCATGTACGTGAGCAAGCCGCACAT
>PLYB01000162.1 GCA_003151655.1 Gallionellaceae bacterium
ATTCGATCAAGCAGTTTTGTATGCACGGTAATCTCCAAACAAAAAACAGTTGCAGGCCAAGTATGCCGCTGTCGAAGCAAGATTAACATTGTTCAAGTAAATGCGCACAATTTGATACAGCGAATAACATGAGTGTGCTGCAGCTGACCATCATGGGAATTGCTGCGAACTCCCGGTAATCGGCATTACCGGAAACTTGCGATTTTCTGAAAAGGCTGTCGACCTATTCTGTTGCGATGTCCGCTTCCAAAAATTTCGAGGGGTGCTAACGAAACAAAACAGTAAATCATTCGTTCATTTTAAAGGTTCATTAGCTTTATACAAATACTTATCAATTTCGGCATCGGTAGGCCGCCCTGCATCCAATCTTTCCTGCATGCCTTGGATCGGTGATTCTGATCGTAGGTAAGGCATTTTAAATTCAGATCCTTCAAGATGAACGAGGAGTGCTTTGGAAAGTTCAATAACGTTTGCCCACCGGTCGAGTAAATACAAAAAGGGGATCAACTTATTCGTTTCTATGTTGAAGCTGGTCTTATTTGGTTGGTCTTTGGACGAATACTTATACGTCACTGTTACTGTGTCACTGGTATTAGATCGATTGAAACGGCGAATTTGGTCTTGGAGCAATAATAATGCCTCATAAAAATCCGTCTCTTTGTAAGAGTTTGTTGTGAAATCAAACTCCAGAAACGTCGGCAGCGCAATTGCTTGTGTTAAAACGACTGGATGAAACTGCACAGAAAATATCTGTACCACTAAAAAGGATAGCCCATTCCATTGTTGTACCGGAATACTTGTAAATTCATCGAACTTGCGTTCATTTACTATAGGGTATTCCTTATGGTGTTTATCAATAAAATACATCGGTGAATAGACTCTGCCATCCCTGTCCTTAACAAGGCACTTGCTCACAATGTCGCGCAACTCCCTACGAAGCAACCGTTTCAGGGTTAGCTCTTCGACTGGGGTTGAGGAAAATAGCTGGCCTTGGAGTACGTCAATTATGTCCTTGAACCCGCTAAATACATGAACCCAGTTACCTGTCGGTGCCGACTGCTCTCCCTTTACAGAGAGCTTTGTTTCATGACTGCGACTGACTTCTGTAATGAAATTTGACAGGAATTCTGCATCGCTCGCAAACTTGCTTGGGTAGTTTGCAATGGACTTCTGCAAGGTGTTATCGATGGACTGCGACTTCAGATAATTGGTTAATTCATGACGGTCTTCTCGTACTTGCCACACTGATGCCCTGACAAAATTTATTACCTTCAACTTGCCCGCGCATTGAAGCTTGTATGCTTCCTGGTACTCACGTTGCGTGATCGATATCCTCGCATTTTCATCAAACCATCCCCCAACCCGGCTGCCAATCAGGAGAATGAAGTAATCAGCTGACTGAATAGAGCTTATGCATGCATCATACGAATGCTCATCCAATGGCTTTGTGAAGTCGTTAAATTCTGAGGCCAGTACATTGCAGCCCTGCTCCTCCAAATAGAACTTGAGTGCAGATCGTAGATCATGGAAGTCGTGGATGGTTGATGAAATAAAAAAGGTAGGGCGTTTCATTTTAAGTTTTAGTACGTTGAATTTAACTCACGCTGACGATCGAAAAAGGATGCCCTACTATGACTTCGGCAATTTGCCAATAATCTTCTGCGAATGTACGAATATTGCCATCCTACTACAGGCTGGCTTTTACTGCTTATTGGCAGTTCCAGAGTCAGAGTGCGACTGGCGGTGATGCTAGGAACAAAACTGAAGCAAACGAAATATGGTAAATTCCAACAGCATCTTGATACCTGCTCTATGGAGTCTTCTCTAACAGGTAACTTTGTGCGCGAAGCCGACCATCACTCTCAATCAATGTCGGTAATGCCAGTAACATATTTGCAGGCGTGACAAAGGAACAACCCGATGAATTTTTACGAAGAATATAAACCGTTCCGTAATTATATGCGACGGTTCGATTTGGTGGAGAGCCTCGCGGATGTTTGGCGCTACTCGCTGTATGTCATAGAGAATCAACCATTGCCAGTTGACGACGCTATCAGAAGTAGCGTTTCGCCATTCAAGGACTTGAAGAAGCATTTATATCCATGGGACTTAGACATACTCGCCAGAGAATTGGTTCTGAACGCCGGAAGTAAAAATGACCGCAATCTCAAAACGCGGGAACACCTCGCTGAAGCCGTCAATCATATACGACGGCTTGACGATGCCTCTTTCAGGGGTAAGGGAAGCGAACCACCAGATGTTATCTTCGAGCTTCATCGCATAGCTCACCGCCAGTTTCCTTGGCAGGTAAGCGCGGGTATTGCCCCGATGATGCGCGCTCTCAAGGTGTACGGTGAGACCGCAGTCGATGCAATTGTCGTCCGCGAACTCGGCATGACAGCTCAGCAGTTTATGCTGCTTGGCATGGCGGTGGGCGGTCATTTTATGAAGAAGCCGGTAATGTCGACCAACCAAGATTATGAGGGGCTGGGTATATCGAAAGAGTCATCGAATGCATTTTTCAACCGCATTACCTGCACAACTGAGCAACTCAGGGAGGCAACCAAAAAACGGCAGTCATATGATTGCGACTGGCTCTATACATGGAACCCGTTGGAAGAAAGACCTCTTGTTATTTTTGACTCGGCCTACCCCGACCGTGTTCTGTGTCCCATACCTCGTTATCTTAGTCGCCGGACATCGGGGGGGCTTTTTTTCGACCTCGCGAATTCGGCAGGATTCAGTAATCCATTTGGCGATTCGTTCCAAGCTTATGTTGGCGAGGTTATCAAGGTGACTTGTCCTGCACCTGGCTTCACGGCGTTACCCGAAGAACAATATGGTGGGAAAGATAAAAAACATGGCGTTGATTGGTTGCTATCTGACAGAACTGGACACTTGTTCATTGAGTGCAAGGCCAAGCGTCTTACATTAAACGCAAAGACTCTCTCGGACCCAGAGGCGCTGGACAAAGACCTCGATGTAATGGCGAAGGCTATCGTTCAACACTATCGCAATATCGAGGACGCACTAAAATCCAAAACTAGATGGGTGCCAGATGGACTCCCAATTTATCCGTTGATTCTGACATTGGAAGATTGGTTCATTATTAGCCCTCGTGTCCTTGAAATGTTGAACAAGCATGTCCGACGCTTGTTATCCGAAGCCGGAATTGACATGAAGGTGCTAGAGGAAATGCCGTACACCATTGCGTCAGCCCACGAGTTCGAGATAACGAGCCAAATCATAGCGCAGGTCGGAATTTTCTCAGTGATGTCCAAGAAGACAACGCCGGAGAAACAAGGCTGGGCACTATTGCCGCTCGCCTCAGACGATTTCAAGGAAGAAATGCGACGTATCAATTGGCACCTGTTTGCCAATGATTTTGGCAAAATGTTGCCTGACGAGGTTTCGCATTCTTATGATTGGCAAACGTTCAAAGTCAACTAAATCGGATCAATTAAGAACAACAGTCTGAGCCGAGATTCGACCAAACACCATTGACCAACTACACAGGGTCGAGAGTAACGATTCGAAAAACCTGTATCCTTATCTGGTTTAAATGCCGAGTTGCTGCTGCATAATGGCAGTCGCTACCGGGCGCGCTCTTGAAAAACTCAATAATCCACCTGCACCGCCAAGCTGTGCGCCCTTGCTTTGCCAGTCGTATAAAGTTTTGTCATCTATCATCACGTAGTGCCACGGTAATCCACTGCGTTGAGCTTCATCCAACCCATTAATTCGATCACACCATGCCACGGCAGCTTTCAATTTTCGCTGCACATTGGGTGTAGTGACTTGACCCTGTGCTTTGGTTTCCACCAAGTAGATCGCCTCATAGGTGCGCACCAGAAAATCAGGCGAGTAAAACGCTGGGAGTCCGTCTTCTTTTACATAGCGTAGTCGCACAAAATCATGGCGCGTTTCACTCACTTTGCAGAAAGCTAATATCTGAGCATCGGATTGAGCCCATCCCATAAACGCGCGCTCCAATCCGCCACTGTGTGCCGGAAATGCAAGCCGTTCGTAAATGCACTTGCTCACTGGCAACGAATTGCTTTCGCGCATCATTAGCTTTGGCACTTCCGACAATTTGCGATGGCGTACCTCTGTTTCGCCCACCACATCTTGATGTTCAGATTCGATCAACGCTACCGCGAAAACTTTGGTGATGTGATCTATCACTGGCTGCAACAACAGTACCCGCCATTGCTCAGTTTTCATCGGATCAAACGCCGCGCCGAATAGATAGCCTCTGATGAAATCATCCAGCCATCCTGTAAGCTCTGCCGTGTTTATTTGCAAATATGGATTTGCCAGATGCGCAGCAATTTTATTGCCCTTGGGGAGCGGCTGGCTTAACGCCTGTCCTATGCGACGAGTAAGCCGTGCCAGGAAATCGTTATAACCGCCGACATTCATCACCGCGCCATCCACGCGGTAGTCGCCAAACAATGTGCTGCTTTGCAAATCCTGCGACACGAAAGTATCGCCCTTGCCTATCAACGCGGTGAGTTGTGTCAGCGACATGGCTGAGAAAGTCGGCAGCGCCTTCAAGTCCAGGGTGTGGTGTTCGAGAAAAGATTCCGCTTCGCGCAAAATGAACGGAATTGCGAAATCGTAAGCCTCAAATCCATCGCGCAATTCGACTGCAATAACATCGCCCGTGCTGCTGGTGTCATCCATGTCGTCAGTGGTGGTGCCTGCCAATCCTTCTGCCATCAAATCGTTGTAGAAGGATTGAAATGCAGGGTGCTCGACAATAGACAAAACATCAATCAAATTGTTTGGCTCTTGCCCGTTCTTCAGCCGATCCCGATTCTCGCGTTTGAGGTCGGCATATTCCTCATCACGCCACATCAGGCGCAAGCCGCGCCCGATGGTTTGTTCCAGCAAAATTTGAGCTTGCGAACTGCGCAACGGCACGATCACGCAAATGTTGTTCACGTCGAAGCCTTCGCGCAACATCAGCACGCTGACAATGACACGCGGTGTGGCATGTTGATCCACGCTGAATAGCCGCTCCCGTACCGGAGCCCAGTCTTTCTCGCCCAACTCCGCCTTTTTGCCGGAGTCGATAGACATCACATCGTCTTCGTTCAGCCCTTCGTCACGCAGAAACGTTGCAACTTTGGGTGATACCGTTGTGTCTTCGCATACCACCAGCATCTTTGGGTGTCGTGTTGGATCAATACGAGCAAAGTCCGCTTCCAACTTTTTCAGTTTTTGTAAACCGGCGCGTAGCATCACTCGCTGACCATTGCTCAAGATCGGGTTGCCATCCTCATCACGTTCCGCTTTGAATTCCAGTGGTAGCGCGCCGATCTCCTTGCGCCTGTCCAATACCAACGACTTCACTAACCCCGCGCGCATCGCACTGTTCAAATCAAAGTCGGTGATAATGTGAGGGAAGTAGACTTTGTGTTTATTTTTGCCGGAACCAACATCGTTGTAAGGCGTGGCGGAGAAGTCCATCTGCACAAAGCGACGGCCTTTGCTCTCGGCAATTTTGGACAAGCTTTTCTGCCACTCAACTTCGCTGGTTTCGCCTTCTTTCTTCAGTTCGTGAATATGGTGCGCCTCGTCGTTGAACACCATCAAATCCGGTAAGCCTGCCAAGTACTCCAGCACATTGCCACGCGCATAACGCCGATCCAGTACATCCAAACTATTGCCCGTGCTCTTGCCCGGCATGAGCGGCAATATGGCGGCAATCACTTGTTGCGCTTCGGGCATCGCACCCGGTGCGGTGATTTCTTCTTCCAGTTCCAGCTCTTCCGCATCTGCCAACAAGTGCCAGTTGGATATGGCGATCATGCCGTTGCCTGTCGCCTTTAAGCCGATGTCTGCTTTGCTGCACACATTGCCGCGCACGAAGCCAAACACCGATTCTCGATATGCTTCGGGAATAAATAGCTCGGCAAATTTTGCCACATCGGACGTGGCAAAATCACGCACGCCAGCAATCTGCTTGCCGCAGAACGCATCCAGTAAACGGTCATACACAATCAAGCCGGGCGCGACGATCAAAAATTGCCGTGTGAAACGCGGGTCATCATTGCCCTCTGCCAATGCCGCCGTTTTATTGAGCAATTGCCAGATCATCAACGCTTGCAACACCCAAGTCTTACCTGTGCCGGTTGCCATCTTCAAACAATATTTTGGATGCGCGTGCTTGGCTTGTGCCACTTCACTCATACGGCTGCCAGTCAACAACGCATCCGGTGCGGCTTGCTGATACAAATCGAGCAACGTTGTCGCACCCATCACTTCATGCGCAACAATCGCGTTGAGAATCGCTTGCCGTTGCCCTGTATGAAAATTCAGCGTGCTGCGCGTGGCGATCATGTCATCGCCAAACCACCACTTCAACAAAGTCGCCGTAGTCGGCGTGACTAGCTCAAAAATATCGGCAACGCCAGATTCCAGACCGATGCAGAGTTGGTTGGTTTTTGCGGTGAGGCCCGCCGATAGCGCGAGTTGCTCTTCGGCTTTCGCGGGTTGCTTGGATACGGTGGAGTCACTCATATTACATCCACCGTCGTTACTGCCTCCGCTTCAAAGCCAAATACATCCACCGCTCTTACACACACGCGGCGCGCACCGGTTTTAAACGGCAGCGTTAAAACTGCTTTTGTTACCACGCGCAACGGGTCGCCATCGTTTTCGGTATTGCCGCGATAGTCTTGCCATACCGAGCGAAACACCTGTCCATCGTAATCGGGATCAACCGCCCAGTATTCGATCAATGCCAGCGGCTCTTGATTGATAACGGCCTGCAACTTCACGCGGTTGGCATCGTCCAGATTGATAGCTTCGGGTGAAAGCAGAACGTAGTTGTCCAACTGCACAGTCAGCGTCTCGCTTCCTTCCCCTGCTTGCAGGGGAGGTGGAATCCGCACCACCGGTTTAATCGTTAAATATTGCAACGACGAAAAGCGCACCGAGCCTTTCAGCTTTTCGAGTCCACCTTTCTTTTTCAGTCTGTCCAATAAGTCCGGCGGAATCACCAGCACCTCA
>PLYB01000222.1 GCA_003151655.1 Gallionellaceae bacterium
TAATAAAGGTGTCATAACTGAAACCACAACACCTAAGACCATTGTGGTGACACTACCGTCGGGAACCGCTGTAACGGCACTGAAAGCTTCTTTCACAACAACTGCGCCAACCGTAAAGATTGGTACAGCGGTGCAAACGAGCGGCACTACGGCAAATAATTTCACCACTGCGCAAACATATGTGGTAACGGCAGCAGACGGCACAACGGCTAGCTACCAAGTATCCATAGTGTTAGCGTCGGGTTCTGTCAAAACCATCACTGCGTTTTCGTTTGTCGGTTATCCCTTATATCCTGGAGTGATCACTGAATCATCCAAGACCATAGTGGTGAGGGTGCCGCTGTTAACAAACATTACCGCCTTGACCACGAATTTCACGAGTGCGGCACCAAGCGTGAAAATCGGTTCGGTAGTTCAGACCAGCGGTGGCGCACCGACGAATGACTTCACCAGTCCGGTCGCCTACCTCGTAACTGCGTCGGATACCACTTCGGCTACCTATACCGTCACTGTATCCTTGGGTGCACCAGTACCACCTACTCTGGGTGAGGCTGGCAGGTTCGTGATTCTGGCTTCCGCAGGAATCACCGGCGGTGCTGGCAGTACCGTTAGCAATGGCGATATCGGCATAACGCCTGCAGCACGTTCTTTCATAACAGGCTTTACCGCAAGTGGTGCCGCCGGAGACTACACTCAACTGACAGGCTCAACGTGGTCGGGTATGCTGTCAACGTCATATGCCCCTGATGATGCCAACCCTGCGCCATTCCCTTATCCGTTGAAATTTGCTTCGCCACATGCAGTATGGGCAACTTCGGCGGCAATGCTAACTCAGTCCAGCACCGATGAGACCACCGCAGGTACCTTTCTGGCAGCAGATCCCAATCCGGGTATAGCAACTACGGTTTGTCCAACTGAATTGGGTACTCTGACACTCATTCCCGGTGTCTACAAGACCGCATCCAACGTTGGCATAACAACAGGCACGCTCAATCTCGATGCACAGGGTAATCCGAATGCCATCTGGATATTTAATATAAGCGGCACTCTCACCGTAGGCGCAGCCCCAAACGGGAACATCGCCTTCGTTGGCGGCATCGGATCGGCCAAGAACGTCTATTGGAGAGTGGCTGGCAATACGGCTATTGCCGCGAACTCGACTTTCATTGGAAATATATTCGATTCTGCAACCATAGCGGTAGGTACCGGTGCCAACATAACCGGCAGCTTGTTTGCGGCAGCCGGAAGCGTGACCTTGCTCTCCAACGTTGTTACCAAGCCGTAAGACATGCAGTGATTAATGGGAATCTAAAGTTCCACACTTGATATTCCCGTTGGATGTAAAGCAGTAAATAAATGGCCGTCGCAAGACGGCCTTTTATATTTCATCACGCAGATCCAGCCAACTTGTTAATCAACCTTTTTTCACTAGTGTCCGGTTTAATTGGGTAGTGTCGGCGGCAACATCAATATAGACAAGGGTTTCACGCGATTCATGGGTGTCCACGATTTGAATCGTGGATTGAGCATTTGCGATCATTCCGGGTTTAAAAAAATTGGGGTGACGTATGAACGTGGGCAAAACGCTGTTTGCGCAAGTCATGGAGTACGTGCCGTGGAAGACATTCGGTCGCATCATCGACCGCCACGGCGGCGATTCTGGAGTGCGCACCTTGGGTTGCGCCGACTTGTTTCGCGTGATGGCTTTCTCGCAATTGACATGGCGCGAGCCTTTGCGCGACATCGAATCCTGTCTGACCGCCAACCAAAGCAAGCTGTTCCATATGGGCTTGAGCGGCGTACCTGCCAGATCCACGCTCTCGGACGCACTGAATCAGCGGGATTGGCACATTTATCACGCGTTGGCCATGCGCCTGATCTTGCGAGCTCGCGATCTTTACGCCAAGGAATCGACGGGGCTGGGACTCGATGCGGCGGTTTACGCGCTGGACTCCACTACCATCGACCTGTGCTTGAGCCTGTTCGACTGGGCCCCGTTTCGCACCACCAAGGCGGCGGTAAAGATGCACACGCTGTTGGATTTGCGCGGGGCGATTCCGGCTTTCATTCACATCAGCGACGGCAAGATGGGAGAGGTCAATGTGTTCGACATCTTGGTTCCCTAAGCAGGCAGCTTTTACATCATGGATCGGGGCTTCACCGATTTCGCTCGCTGGTTCACTTTGCATCAAGCACAGGCGTTCTTCGTGATTCGTGGCAAATCCAATCTACTCTGCCGTCGCGTTTACTCGCGCTCAGTGGACAAAGCCATGGGTCTGCGTTGCGATCAGACCATTGCGTTGACCGCTCCGAAGGCTTGCAAGGACTACCCGCGACACCTGCGACTACGATGCCGAACACGACAGGCATCCGGTCTTCCTGACCAACAATTTCGATTTGCCTGCACTGACTATCGCTCAGCTATATCGCGGCCGCTGGCAGGTCGAGCTGCTCTTCAAGTGGATCAAACAGCATCTCATTCCATTTCTACTTCAAAAGAGAAATCATACAAGGTCGGGTTTCACCCAAAGGGTGCAAGAACCCCTGCGGGGTAACCCGACACTGGTGATGTCGGGATGAATCCCGACCTACAAAATGCGCTATTGAAGTGGCAATGGAATCAGAATCAAGAAGTTTTACAGCACAACCGAATCTATTCAACTAAATGTACGGACATTAATGAAATTGCTTAAGGAAACATCCGAAAGCAATGGTTCGATACACCCAGAGGGTGCAAGAACCTCTTGGAGGGTGCACCACGAACGGATTCAATCTGCGTTTCCTTAATCCCTGTGGGTTCAATTCCCCGCCGCTGGCGGCGTAGTGTTTTTCGTAGGTCGGGTTTCAACCCGACGGTGTTAGCGAAGCGAAGAAAAAACGTCGGGTTGAAACCCGACCTACGAAAATCCTGCTACCAAATACCCCGTAGCTTGCTGCGGGGTGTTTTAATGAAAAAGTAGGGGCTGCGCGAGGGTTTATTCGGTTCTTGGAAGCCGTGGGCTGTTCCTCATGGCAATCGAAAAATGGCCGTCTCGCGACGGCCATTTTTTATTACATCAAAGCTGCATGTTTTATGGAGCCGGTTGCGTAACCGCATTGCTATCTAAAGTAACTGCAGTCTGCGCTAATAGTCTGCCGTTTCCGGTTGCGCCGGTATTCAACGTAATCGCTTTGGCAGTCAGTATCACGCCCTCAAAGTGTGCCGTTGTTCCAAGCACCGCACCAGCACCACCGGCGACCTGCCAGAAGATGTTCTTGGGTAGAGCGCCCCCTGCTAGTACCATACGTGCACCACTCGCCATGGTGAGATCTCCCGATATCTGGAAGATCCAGACATCATTGGGGCCGCCGTTGAGCGTGACATTCGTACTTATCAATACCCCGGTACCCCATTTGTAGAGACCAGGGACAAGTGTCAGCCCGCTGATATCCCCGGCACCCAGTTCAGTTTGATCGGGAAGGGTTCTTCCGGCCGCATCGGTGTACGCAATCATTATGTCACTCACAGCAGTAGTCATGTTTGCAGGGGTAGGAACCGCATAGTTGGCTGCGTAGAGCTTTCCTGTGACCAAAGATGAGGTTGAAAATACATTCGTGGAGTCCGCAATCAATGAAAATCCAGTTAGATAGGTTGCGGCGACCGGACTCACTCCAACATCACCAGTGATGGCGGTCGTTCCAGTGGTTGACACCCCTGTTTCCGCCAGAATTGCAAAATTGCCAGCGGTTCCAAGGTTAACCGGTGCCGGGCCTTTCGCTACCGTTACACCTGTGGTAAAGCTCCACGTTTTAGTGACCGCCAAGGCATTGCCAGCCAAATCCTTGACCCCGGTAGTAATCGTGGCTGTATACACGGTGCTGGCCACAAGATTGCTGGTCGGTGAAAAGGTCGCCGTTGTGCCGACGTAAGTCACCGCACCCGGAACGACCGTGGTTGCTTGCTTTAAAGTAAAGGTCGTAGTGGTAAACGTTGCAACATCCATGACCTTGCTAAAGGTGGCATTGACGGTGCTATTCAATGCCACACCCGTGGCAACATCAAGGGGGGCTGTGGAGCTCACGGTAGGTGGAGTGGTGTCTAGCGTTGCTCCTGTGGTAAAGCTCCAGGTCTTAGTGGCAGCCAACACATTGCCAGCCAAATCCTTAACGCCGGTGGTAATCGTGGCTGTATACACGGTGCTGGCTGTTAGATTGCTGGTCGGTGTAAAGGTCGCCGTTCTGCCGACGTAGCTCACCGTGCCTGCAACAGGCGTGGTTCCTTGCATTAAGCTAAATGTCGCGGAGGTGATCGTTAAGGGATTCATGACCTTGCTAAAGGTGGCATTGACGCTCGCGTTGATCGCTACACCGGTGAGTGCGCTTGCAGGAACCGTGGAAAGCACAGTGGGTGGTGTGGTATCTACCGTTGCGCCCGTGGTAAAGCTCCATGAGTAGTTACTTGCCAACGCATTGCTGGACAGATTCTTGACCCCGGTAGTAAGCGTGGCCGTATAAGCGGTGCTGGCCACAAGATTACTGGTCGGATGGAAGGTCGCCGTTGTGCCGACGTAGCTCACTGTACCTGCAACAGGCGTGGTTCCTTGCATTAAGGTAAAAGTCGCGGAGGTGATCGTTAGAGGATCCATAGCCTCGCTAAAGGTAGCGGCGACACTCGCGTTGAGCGCTATGCCAACAGCCGCATTCGCAGGGATGACAGAACTGACAGTGGGCACGGTGATGTCTGCCGTTGTACCGGTGGTAAAGCTCCATGTTTTAGTGATAGCCAATGCATTGCCAGCCAGATCCTTGACCCCGGTGGTAAGCGTAGCCGTGTAAACGGTGCTGGCCACAAGATTGCTGGTGGGATAAAAAGCCGCAGTCGTACCCGAGCTGCGCACTGAGCCCGGAACAGATGTGGCTCCTTGCATTAAGCTAAAAGTCGCGGAAGTGATCGTTAAAGGATCCATCGCTTCGCTAAAGGTGGCGTTGATGCTCGCGTTGAGCGCTACACCGATGGACGCACTCGCAGGAACCGTGAAAAGCACAGTGGGGACTGCTTGACTTACCCCACTACCACCACCATTACATCCGGCCACAAAAAATACCAGCAGTAACGTCATGAACCACCTTACAGGTAGCGTAATACTCTCGAATACATTCATTTTGTCTCTCCGTAAATAGGATCCAGAAAAGCATTGCACAATCACGCAATGTCTTGCTAGTGTTTGATCCGGCGCGTTTCTCTGTTGCACGAGCCTCAGTTTTATCTATCCCGATTAAAAAGCGAATTAAGAGAAACCAAGGCAATTCGTCATACCCGGAGGACAGTAGTTCTTCTGGCTATGTCGCTCTGTGCGCTGGGGGACATAAGAAAATTGGGGAAACACGCTTGCCGATGCGCTAGTGTCTTGGTCGTTGCGCTAGAAGGTGGCGAAGGTAGACGTTGAGCGTCCACTATGGAGATAGTTTTGAATGTCTGCAATGGCGAGCCTTATCCAATGTGGTATGAGCCTGACGCGAGGAATTCGAGGTCGGTTGAAGATGTGGGCTGATCATTTCAAGGATGTTAATCCTACAAATGCAGTTAGCCGTTTATATTTCGCTCATATCCTGCATGCCTATTGATTCTCGCGGCTTCTTTGCTACTCACCTTCCGGGTGCGTCATTTGGTAGGAGCGGGCAAAAGTTTTTCGGGCGAGAGGAAATTCATTATCGTTTTTAGTCGGGTTGCGTTACGCCAACCCGACTGACTAAATTAGTCAACCTTTTTTAGCCATTGCGTCAAGTCTTTTTTGGGCATCTTTCGCCAATGTGTGGGTAGGATGTTCTTTGATAAAATTCTCGTACATCTCTTTCGCCTTGTCTTTGTCACCCAACTTGTTTTCTGTTATGTCCGCGTTGGAATAAATGGCTTTTAAGGCAATTTCAGTGTTGGGAGAACGTGCACTGATACGGTCATTGATTGACATTGCCTGAGTCCAATTACGGGTTGAGTTAATGGCGATATTTTCTGCACCTAGCAATGCATTCAGCCCCTCCGGCCCCTGTTCGAAAATATCTGCCAGCTTCAAATAGGTATCAATGGCTTTATCCGATTGGTTGGTTTTATTCTCATAAACCTTCTCCAGCATGAGCAGGCTGTGCAAGACACTCGGATCTTTCTTGTATTTGGCAATGATTGCATCATATGTTTTGATCGCATTCGGATAGTCGCGCATATCTTCGTTGTACATTGTTGCCAACGCTTCATAGCCCAACTTGGTTTCGTTTGAGTCGGGATGTTTATCAATTAAGACGAGGTAGGTTTTGGCTGCCTTGTCGTAAAATTTCAGTTTTTCACGCTGAATAGAGGCAATGGCTAACAAGCTATCGGCACGCAGAGTACTGGCCGGATAAAGCGCCAACAGTTTATTGAATCTATATAGCGCGATATCGTTATCTATCAGCATAGACTGATGCGCTATCGCACTTTCGATTTCATCCTCATTCAGAAAGGTTTCATTTCTAGCCAGAAATAAAGCTGATTCGGCAGAAATTGCGGTGGCAAAACTCGCTTCACTGAGCGTTCCAAGAAATCCAATGAAAGCACCGGTACGTTGATCCATATCCCCGCTAAGCGAGGCTATTTGCTTATTTATTCTTTCTATCGTCGCGGCCTGCTTCGACAACTGATCACCGCTGAGTTCCTTGAGTTGTTTATTCGCGGTAGCCACGAATGACGACTGCGGATACATCACCTTCAGCAATGTCCAATTGAGCGCGGCCGCCGGATAGTTCTTGGTCCGCTTATGCACCAGCGCCACCAAATTGAACACTTCATCAGTTTGCGGAAGTCCGGCATAGCGAGTGATGAACTGGTGCATTTCCGCGAGCAATTCATTATCAATGGGATTGGAGTCCGAAGAAAATATTCTGGAAAACATACCCTTTTCTTGAGTTGTATCCTTAACCGTAGTTCTAAATAATTCGATTTGCTGCGCGACTGTCAATGCCCGTATTTTTTTCAAACTGGGAACTTCGATGTCACTTGACGCTGCGGGTGTCGGGGGAGTTTTTTCGACAGCCTCCGTAAGTGGCGGCGCTGAAGTATCTTTTTCGGCCGCAGGGGCAACAGATGGAGTTGGATTGTTACTTTCAGCCGCCTGTGCAGGCACATCCTTTGCGGTAGCGTCCGGTATAGGAACTTCGTCGGCAGCCCATACCGGTAACATATTGAATAAGAAAAATACTGCGAGAATAACTCTATTCAAATTAAACATTTTTTCCTCCTGTTAAGAAAGCATCGGAATAACAATCATGAAAAATCTGTTTGAACTGCAAAGAAAATGCTGCTTATCCTCTTAATGCCGTATCTATACCCCCGATAAAATACTTCTTGCGACGACATTAAAGCCCAGAAATTTATATGCCGCAATGTCTGCCCGAGCGAAAATATTTTTTGTTGTCGTAATATTCTGCTTGTAAGTTGTCCTTTGACCAGCCCGGTATTCCCAGCAAAGGTACGGGAGTTAATTCTCGTGTGTCACGACAATGCGACGTGTCATTGAGATAGCTTGCCACACACTCATCCACATGCTGCATTTTGCGCGGCATCGGCCAAGTAAAAAAATCATTCTCCACCGGTAATATCAAGCCCTGCCCTGTCATCCCGACATATGGCTGCATGGCTTTTTCGTATAGCCCATGCCCGAATAAATAGAATCCCATCGTAGCAGTGACCTCATCACGGTGCGAGCAGAATAGCTCCATCCATTTAAAATCGCGCAGTAAATTGGCCAGATGCGAATTCGCGCAGACAACCACTACGCCGGATTCATCAAATAAGGTTGCCATATCTCGTACGCTACCGCGCTGGGTTTGCAAGGGGGATGCGACCTCGGTCAGCGCATGAAAATGCCGTGCGTTGATCGCCGCCTTGCTTCGCGGAAATATCAGCCATACCAGCGCGTTGAATAAATCATGCAGATTGTTTTCACGCGTTTGTACTTCGCCGCTCAAATAACAACGCGGTTCGTATTGCGACTCAAAAGCGAGTTTACCCAGCCCTTGCTCAACAAAGCGAAGTTGCTTGCCGCTCTGCACCGTAATCGCAGACTGCACAGCAAGCAGCGCATTAAGGTCGTTCAGCGCTGGCAAGCGAGCAGGCTCCAGCCGTTGCAACACAGAGAACAAAGGTTCGAACAGCGGAGATCCAAGCAACTCGTCCCGATTCCATTGAGATAAATTTTCCATAAACACAAGTGTAACCCAGACACGCTAAAATATTTTTCCGTAGCCGCTATCAAGCTATAACAAGCGCAAAAAAATGGCGTAAGATGTACCATAAATAAACAACACACAAAGGGGTTGGACATGGCTAAGAAGAATGCGTTTTACGCTCAATCCGGCGGTGTCACCGCTGTCATCAATGCATCAGCCGCCGGGGTGATCGAAACCGCGCGTAAGCATAAGGATAAAATCGGTAAGGTCTACGCAGGACGCAACGGCATCATCGGCGCATTGACTGAAGACCTGATTGATACCGGCAAAGAGTCTGTCAAAGATATTGCGGCATTGCGCCACACGCCCTCCGGCGCATTTGGTTCCTGCCGGTTCAAGCTCAAAGGACTGGAAGAAAACAAGCTCCAGTACGAACGCCTGATCGAGGTATTCAAGGCTCACAACATCGGCTATTTCTTTTACAACGGCGGCGGCGATTCCGCCGACACCTGTTTAAAAGTTTCGCAACTCTCGGAAAAACTCGGCTATCCGCTGCAAGCCATTCATGTGCCGAAAACTGTAGACAACGATCTGCCCATCACCGACTGCTGCCCCGGCTTCGGCTCGGTGGCGAAATATGTGGCGGTATCCGTGCGCGAAGCCAGCTTCGATGTTGCCTCGATGTCCAAGACCTCGACCAAAGTATTCGTCATGGAAGTAATGGGACGCCACGCCGGCTGGATCGCGGCAGCGGGCGGGCTTGCCTCGGATGAGCGCTGCGAATTACCTATCGTCATTCTGTTCCCGGAAATCGCGTTCAATCAGGCGAAGTTTCTCGCCAAAGTGAAGGCCATGGTCAATAAACATGGCTACTGCTCCGTCGTGGTATCGGAAGGTGTCAAGGGTGAAGATGGCAAGTTCCTTTCCGATCAGGGTGTGCGCGATGCGTTCGGCCATGCCCAATTAGGCGGTGCAGCACCGGTGATCGCCAACATGATCAAAGATGCGCACGGGTATAAATTTCACTGGGCAGTTGCCGACTATCTACAACGTGCCGCGCGCCACATCGCCTCAAAAACAGATGTCGAACAAGCTTATGCGCTGGGAA
Organism: Gallionellaceae bacterium; assembly: GCA_003151655.1. Classification (GTDB taxonomy): domain Bacteria; phylum Pseudomonadota; class Gammaproteobacteria; order Burkholderiales; family Gallionellaceae; genus PALSA-1006. The sequence continues at coordinate 9,287 of PLYB01000222.1, forward strand.
AAAAGGCCGTCGAATTGGCCTTGAGCGGCGAAAACGCGGTGATGCCCACCGTGGATCGTGTGTCAGACAAACCCTATAAATGGAAGATCGGTGTCGCACAACTGAGCAAAGTCGCCAACGTGGAAAAGATGATGCCGCGCAGCTTCATCACCAAAGACGGCTTCGGCATCACCGATAAATGCCGCAGCTATCTTGCTCCGTTAATAAAGGGCGAAGACTATCCACCGTTCAAAGACGGTCTGCCACAATATGTGCAACTCAAAAATCTGGCTGTGGCTAAAAAACTGGGAGATTTCAAGGTGTAAGGCGATGGCATTCCAACGAGTCAACCCCCTCCCTAGCCCTCCCCC
>PLYB01000045.1 GCA_003151655.1 Gallionellaceae bacterium
GCGCCGAAGCTTTCACCACCGACATCCGGCAAATCATGGAGTGGATCAGCGACGAACACCGCCCCAGCGGAACCCTGCGCACCGACTTCGTCTCCGGCAACATGCCCGCCAACAAACGCAAAATCAAACTCGATCAACTCAAGAGTTTGAGCGCAAACGGACGCGGCGTGCTGAGCAATGCGCGCTGCCTGTCTGAAGGTGTGGACGTGCCATCCCTCGATGGTGTGGCGTTCATTGACCCGCGCAGCAGCCAGGTAGGCATCATCCAGGCCGTGGGTCGCGCCATTCGCCTGAGTCCGGACAAAAAGGTCGGCACGATTGTATTACCGGTGTTTATCGCCGCTGGCGAAGATGCTGCAAGCACCATAGAGGCGAGCAACTTCAAACCGATCTGGGATGTGCTGAATGCGTTGAAGGCGCATGATGATGTGTTGGCTTGCGAGCTGGATCAGGTCAGGACTGAGATGGGTAGGAAGCCCGGCACGAGTATCAGCGCGGAATGGTTGGGGAAAATCAGGATTGATCTGCCAGCCACAGTAAGTTCGAATTTTGGTAGCGCACTGCGTACCTATCTGGTTGAACAGGTCACAGCATCTTGGAACTTCTGGATGGGGTTGTTGGAGGCCTTCGTAGAACGTGAAGGACATGCCAATGTTCCTAATGATTACAAAACGGCAGATGGCTATCGAGTCGGTAGCTGGGTAAGAAACCAAAGAACAACAAAAGACAGTATGTCGCCGGAGCGCAAAGCACGGCTAATAGAACTGCCCGGTTGGTGCTGGAACGCAATTGAGGAGCAGTGGGAAGAAGGATTTCGTGACCTGAAAAAATTTGCAGAGCGTGAGGGGCATGCCAAGGTGCCTAGCAAATACAAAACAGCAGACGGATATCGCCTTGGTCAGTGGGTCGCTGTCCTACGAGCAAAAAAAGGCAATTTATCATCGGAGCGAAAACTGCGTCTCGAAGCAATATCTGGTTGGAGTTGGAATACTCTTGATGATGCTTGGGAAAAGGGATTTTGTTACCTGAAAGACTTCGCGGATCGTGAGGGGCATGCCAATGTTCAGGCGCGACATATAACGGAAAATGGATATCGAATCGGAAGTTGGGTAAGTTTACAACGAGAAGCAAAAGGCAATATGTTACCAGTGCGTAAAGCACGGCTGGAAGCATTGCCCGGTTGGAGTTGGGATCCATTTTCGGATAGGTGGGAAGAAGGATTTCGCTATCTCAAAGAATTCGCAGATCGAGAGGGGCATGCCAATGTCCCTAATCGTTACAAGACGGAAGATGGATATACAGTCGGTAGATGGATATTGTCCCAACGAACAGCAAAAGACAGCATGTCACCAGAGCGCAAAGCACGGCTGGAAGCCTTACCCGGTTGGGTTTGGAATGCAATTGATGAACTGTGGGAAGTGGGATTTCGCTATCTCAAAGAATTCTCAGACCGCGAGGGGCATACCACGGTTCCTGATGATTGCAAAACGGCAGATGGATATCCAATCGGTAACTGGGTAGGTCGTCAACGAACAACAAAAGACAACCTGTCGTCGGAACGCAAAGCTCGGCTGGAAGCACTGCTCGGATGGAGTTGGGATGTTTTGTCAGATAAGTGGGGAGAAGGATTTCGCCATCTCAAGGAATTCACGGAACAAACAGGTCATATCAAGGTGCCTAAAAATTACACAACAGAAAATGGCTATCGTCTTGGTCAGTGGGTTGGTATTCAGCGAACAACAAAAGACAGCATGTCAGCGGAGCGCAAAGCGTGGCTGGAAGCATTACCCGGATGGGTTTGGCGAGTTGAGTGAAAGCATGGCTCTCTATAAATATCTCCCGTCACAATATGCCGATGCGTTTTTGCGAGGGGAGATATTGTTCAGAAACCTATCCTATTTTAAGCAATCAGATTGCAGGCATAGGGGAGATGCAACGGAAGGCATTCACCGCGACAGACCTGAAACAGACTCCACTATTGAGATTTTGAGTGGAGGTGGAGGTAGAACGATCAATGGCGACTTTACATCCTTGAACGAAATTGATTCTGATTTGGTGTTCGTGTTCTGCACCTCAGAAATTTTTGATAATGCGCTATTCCATGCCTTCGAGGCGGATTGCTGTATTGAAATAAACAACCCCGATGAGTTTGCCAAACGAATGCAGCGAAAAGTTATGTCGCTGGTTTCCGCAAACAAATCAATCGGATTGCTTCGCGCGCCAGCCAAGTATTATGATCCAGGCAAGAGTGTCGAGTTTGATGTAAAGAACCCCACTAAGATTACGTTCGCAAAAGACATTTCCTACGCATATCAAAAGGAGTTTCGTTTCGCATATGGCAAGGGGAAGGAATCATTTTTTATCAATCCGCGTGGGGCAAAAATTGTGATCAGCAAGCGCTACGATTTTCAGGCAGAAGCGAAAACCGGTGCAGGGGCTGAAAAGAAGCTGTTGATTGGCTCCATCAAAGATATAGCTCGCATTCATCCTGAGTCGCCTTGCTGCAACGACTATCGTACATAGGGTGTAGGGATGGGTGATTTGTCCACCATTCGGTGCAATGTGCATCACTTGTTGCTTCCCCAGTATTACGCCTTAATGCGAGTTGAATATTGCGCAAGAAGATAGAGGAAACGGATGACTACTGCAGTCTGCTTTAATTGTGTTGAGGACTCCTACCTGAAGGAGATCATCAATGACGAGGGCGAACCTCTGCGATGCTCGGTTTGTGGCGAAGAGAACAACAACGCGTTCACTGTTGAGCAACTCGGGAAACGGATTGAACCCATTATGCGTGAACACTTCTGCCCCGCGCAAGGCGAGAATGGCGATTCGATGTTGACGGTCGTGCAGGAAGTAATGCGCCAGGATTTTACTTTTGATGACGAGATCGTTGACGCAGTAATCGATTCTGAGTTTTGTCGGCCAGGTGATGGCGATGAGCCATTTTGGAACGAAACCAGTACCTATATTGAACACCGCGTCAAACCTGTGCATTATTTCGCCGAGTGGCAGCGCACGCTCGATGAGTTAAAAGGCAACAGGCGTTTCTTCAGCCCTGCTGCCAAAACTCTCTTTGGCAAGCTGTTTAAAGATGTCGGAAACATGAAAGCATGTAAAGCCTCTGGTGAAAAACCTTTCAAACTCGAACCTGTGATGCGCAGTCTGCCTGTCGGAACCGAGCTATTTCGCGCGCGCATCTGTGATTCACGATCAGAGTTGCAAGACTTCTACAAGAACCCGTTCCAGCATGTTGGCCCACCTCCAAAAAACAAGCCGCGCCCTGCGGGCAGGATGAATGCAGAAGGTGTCGCTGTATTTTATGGTGCGATGGATGAGGAGACCTGTCTCGCTGAAATGCGACCCGCGCTAACGAATGAGATAGCAATCATCACCCTGGAGACAACTGCACCGTTACGCATCCTTGACTTCTCCCTCCTTGAGCGAGCACACGGGACGCTTAGCTATTTTGATCCTGACTACACAGAGCAAGTTGAGAAGCATGCCTTCCTGCGGCACATACACCGGCTCATTTCTCAGCCTGTCGTGCCGAAGCGAGAAGCTGATTACTTGATCACTCAAGCAATGTCGGAATACCTTGCGCATGTGCACCAAAATCCGTTCGACGGCATTCTGTTCGCCTCTGCCCAGCGCGAGAATGGAACAAATATAGTGCTGTTTGCTAAACCCGATCTGCTTACTGGCTCCTTGGATGAAGCATTTAGCGTGTCCTACATTTTCGATAGCATCAGGCTGTTTTCAACAACATCAATTAAGTACGGGCATCATAGGAGCGACGTTATAGTAGGTGCTGACAAGAAACTATGGATCGACCAAGAGCGCGGAGAAGAAATAGGCGATGAGTGGATTAGATGACGCGTGATTAGGCTAGGGGTGAGCCAGCGTAGCCCGGATGCAATCCGGGATTCAA
>PLYB01000051.1:0-2104 GCA_003151655.1 Gallionellaceae bacterium
TTGCTGAAAAAAATGATTCAAAATAGTCCTGCCAAATTAATACGGTTAATGGATTGTAACTTGCGTTACCGCAGTAACTCAAAATCGATGAGATGCCCGCACTTCCTGCCTATAGCTTGATTGGAGTCATCGCCCCCGCCTGTGTTATCGAAAACATGGCGGGCGGTTTAACCCCGCGCACTTTTCTAATCAGTTTTGGATAAATAGCGGTAACAAGTGCGGCGGTATCGGTGGCGGAAGCGTCGCCCGATGTAAGCACAAAACCAATCACGCCGTGATCCCGGAACGCGCGTAATTCATTGGGCTTTCTCCGGATATTTTTATCGCGTGTCAGCACAATCTGATGAAACTACTAGCCACTCGACTAAGCTGCACAAACCGCAGCAAGTCGCTGGTTACAGCCCTGCTTGCCCGCGACTTCAAGCCATTTTTCATCCGGGCAAGCCGGTTCAAATTTTTCATGGTGCGGGATGAAAGGCGCGCCAATTTTAGTCAGTGCTTCACCGAGCTTGTGGCTCCACGCGCACCGGTCAATGAATAGCGCCGGTGTATCAGGCGGCGCGGCGTTGTTCGAAGCGGAGTGCTTCTTCGATTTCTTTTTCATCAACGCCGTAGTCTTTTGCCATTTCGACCATCGAGTCGCCCGCCCTGAAACGACCAACAATTATCTCCGTGGGTACGGCCACCCCGGAGAGCACCGGACGTCCAAAGGAAAGCCGGGGGTCAATCACGATGGATTTCGGTTGTTCCGCATCCGGCGCAGAGCTGCGACTGAAAGGGAATAAGCGAATAGGCGTACCCTTGCGATCCCGTTCTATGCGGGCAAGCGCCAGGGCGAACTCACCCCGTAATGACTCTTGCCCCTGTTTTGAAACATTCAGCCAATTTGAAGCGTGCTCAACGAACAGGTCAATGCCGTTAGTTTTGAATTGACGGTCTATCAACGGCCTGTCGGTTCCGAGTTTTTCTTGCAAATAGTCGATGCTATCGCGAACTTTGGGCAAAGGAATTTTGTGTTGCCGACGAATGGCCGACAGGACATGCAGTTCGCACAAGTTGGCAAAGGAAAGCAGTCGTGCGCTTGCATCGGCTGGCTGTATTACAGATTTGAATCGCTTCGGCGAACCGGATGCCAAACGATATGTTTGACCAAAGCACCATGCCTTTACGGTTGCTGCGGGCATATTAAGAATGCGCGCAACTTCGCTTACGGGGTAAGCCGGATTGTCGAAAACGGAAACTCGTTTTTTAGTCTGGTTAGTCATGGACGAATGATAACCTGAACAGCATTTGGAGCAAACCTAAGATTTGGGGTGGCCCAAGAAGCTTAAAGAATCGGCATCATTTTTTCTCCCACGGCGCAAAACCAATGGGATGTTTCTTTTTGGGGTCGGCGGGTGTCATTAGTTCACGGATGGCGTTAATTATCTCGGCAATGGCGCGGTCATGCGCGCCAACCTTGCGTTCCAGTTGGTTGAGCTTTTGCGCAAGTTCCTTGTTCCCGGAAACCAACTCGCGCAGATGGACGAAGGTGCGCACGACCATCAGGCTTACCTCCACCGCCCGCGCTGATTTCAATACATTGCCAAGCATCAGCGCGCCGTGTTCGGTAAAGGCATGTGGCAAAGTCGGCGAATACTTGAGTTTGCCGAGGTGGTCGCAATTTGCGACCACCTCGGCTTTCTCCTCGGCAGTAAGCCGATACATGAAATCTTCCGGAAATCGCTCTATGTTTCGGCGTACCTGCTCGTTCAGGCGTTTGGTTTCCACCCCGTAGAGTTCCGCGAGATCGGTATCCAGCATGACCTTTTGCCCGCGTATGAGCAGAATCTTGGATTCAATCTGTCTCACCGATGCAATCTCGTTTTTATTAGTCATCGCTACACCCTATGGGGAATTTGTTTAAGCGATGAATTGCTCATACGGTGGCGGCTTCGGTCATTACTTGCGCTCGAAATTTGTCGGGTAGTGCATTGGGGGTTAATACGTCCACACTGACATTGAGCAATTTCGCCACCTCGACTTGTATCCTGGCAATATCCGTCAGCGTAGTTTCGGCGGTCGGTTCGACCAGCAGGTCGAGATCGCTGTCTTCGGTATCGTC
>PLYB01000051.1:2119-2841 GCA_003151655.1 Gallionellaceae bacterium
GATTTGCGGCATTATAGCGGTTGATGCGGTGAAATGCTGCCTTGCTCTTCTGAATGAAAAGTCTGGCGCATGGCATTGATCAATTCTGAAATCGTGCGGCCAAGCAGCGGCTAACTTTTCATGTCTCATGGTCAGAAAACCGCCATTTCGTGTGCATGAGAAATTGAACGTGCACACAAAAGTGCCGTTTTGGTAGCACGTTCCGCACATCATGAGTAAGTATTGCAATTTATTACCCATGTTATTCTTGTCATGGGTAAGGAATAGCTATTTTGTACTCATATCAGTGCTTCGGGTTTGACGCTCACATTTTGCAAGAGCACATACAGTGTGTCATTGAGGTAGTAGTTGTCTTTGCCCAACTTGGGTTTAGAGAGCAAGCCGATGCGCACCGCTTCGTCGAGATATTTTGCGGCGGTTTTGCGGGTAACTCGCAACTCGTCCATCACAAACTCGATCTTGGTGTACGGGTGGCGGAACAGGTTATTGATCAAATCCTGACTGTACATTTTGGGCAGTTCGGTGCGGAGTTTTTCCTTGTGCTGTTGCATCAGTGCCACGATGGCAGTGATCAGCACGGTGGTTTGGCGGGAAGTTTGCTCCACGCCGTCGAGCATATACAGCAGCCAGCCTTCCCAGTTGCCGGTATCGCGGGTGGTTTGCAGCAGGCGATAGTAGTCGGCTTTGTTTTGGTTGATGTAGCGGCTCAAGTAAAGCACAGG
>PLYB01000301.1 GCA_003151655.1 Gallionellaceae bacterium
ACGGCTTAATTTTATCCAGCACTGCTTGTGCTCCCGCGTGACCGCGAGTAAGCCAAATCAGAATGTCAGAGTCAATTAGCATGATTTAAAAACGTGATGCCCGTTGCGCCCTAACGTAAGCGTCCACGTCTTTCATTTCATCTCGATCACGCCATAATCCAAACAGAGGGTTGGTTTGACTGCTTGGCTCTGCGTTGTTGGCAGGCAAGCTTTCTTCTTCTATTCGAACAGTGACTCGATTAGTGATTGGTAAGTCTAATTGAGCCAGCCACGCCTTGGGTAGTTCGCTAACGCTGACGTGTTCAATAACAAGGGTGTTCATGTTGACCTCCTGTAGACAGGGTATGCGCACCGGATTATATAATAATAACTGCCACGGATTTTCCGAAAACTACGAAGTAGGAAACGATGAACAACACAGTAGAATAGGTTTTGATCAAATGAGAACAAGTCATTCCGCCACCAACTCGCGCAACACCTCGGGGTGTGATTCTGCGACACGCAGCAGCGTTTTTGCAGCACCGGACGGGTTGCGTCGTCCTTGCTCCCATTCTTGCAGAGTGCGCAACGACACACCCATCAGTTCAGCGAATTGCGACTGCGACAAACCGGATTTTTGTCGTGCGGCAATGATCGGCGAATATACTACCGTACCCACTCCGGCCTTCATTTGGCGAACTGATTCGAGCAACTTTTCGCCAAGTTCTTTACCCGTCATTGATTTTTCAGCCATGGTCTATCGTCTCCTTAATTGTTCTGAGAAGGTGTGCCGGAATATTTCCGCGAACCGCCTTAGCGTAGATTACCAGTAACCAGATAACGCCACTTTCCAGCCTATTAAATACCCGTCCTTGAGATTGATTCATCCTGCGGAATTGGACTAAATATATTCTCAATTTTACGAAAATCTTCGTCGCCGAATCCGGCTTCATAAAAAACATCCCGCCAGTTATTTTCAATGACCGATTCGATGTCCGCGATGATTGCTCCAGCTTCATCATGCTCAAGGCCAAATGCGTTTGCATTACTGAGCAAATTTTCTACGGTACCTGCCGCGCTATTTCCAATAAGCAGTGCATGATGATGAACTTTGTGGCGCGTTAATACGGGAACAATATCAAAGGCGGGAGCAAGTTCAAAGTTTTCTTTGGCGCGATGCACGAGCCCATGATTCAGTTCATGGTCGTCTGAATTTCTAACTGCAACATTGAACACCATCCTGCGATAAAGCTCATGGCGCTGCCCCGAAGGGCAACCATAACGTTGTTGCATCCAGCGCGCCAATCGCCCATATGATCCCGTGCCAACTGACTGAAATGCAGGGTCGGCATAGAACACCGTACGCGCACTCAGAAAAGCCTTACGGAACACCTCACGCTTTCCGCTACGATTGTCTACGATACGGTCAAAGCGTTTGACGAAGCATACATCTTTGCCACCGATGTTCTCGATTCGTGTCATTGCCGTGCGAATGCCGCACAACTGGCCCAGTTGCATGGTGGCATGTTCCAGCCGGGGAATACTGACGATACCCTCATCGTTAATGCTGGGAAATTTTGCGATCCACACCCCGTCATCATCCGTAATGTTGCATTTTGGACGAGCGCCCCCGGTACCCGGATGCAGTGCCCTCAAAAGTTCCGGATCGACATGACGATTCGCTTCGACACCTTCGGCAGCAAGTAGCAATTCAGGTAGAGTGAACTCGCGGCTATGCAACTCTACAGGCTTAATCTCTGCCCCGGTAGAAAATGCCAGCGCGCCTGCGCGTCCGGGATCGTTCATCAGCAAGTAACACACCGGGTATTCCTTGGTGCCTTCTATGCGATCAATCACCTTGATCCCCCATTTGTCCGAGCAGCTATCGAGGATACTTCCGGGGAGTCCATTTAATGTAACTAAATTTACGGCACTTGTGCCTAACGGTAGCGCCACCGGGTCAAGCGGGATTGCATCGGCGCGACCCAGATAACTTTTGCCATAAGTAAATTGACCAACAGTACCGGTGGAATATCTAATAACATCAAGCCGCCCCGCCACGACAGGCTCATGTGCCTGCGGCAAATATATCCACGCGAATAAGATTTCAGAACTCATTGTTAACCGCCCTTGGAACAAATACGCGCTTATTATCAGCACTGATCGACAAAGTCAGTCCCTCCCTGTCAAGCCCGGGATCGGCGATTAATTGCAACCCCTCCGCAAGACCGAGTGACCACAGTACGTTGAACAACGCGCCGACCGAGCACGTAATCTCACCGCGCTCGATAGATTGAATGGTTGAACGAGAAAGCCCCGTACGATCAGCCAAATCTTCTTGGCGCAATTTCCTGCGTTTCCGGGCCGTGCTGATTCGCTCGCCCATTTGGCGAGCGATTTGGGCAACTTCTTCGGGGCAAAATTCTTTTAATTTGCTTTTCATATTAATCATATTATTTAAATACGCTTAATATATCAAGCATTATTAATAATTCATTTTCGGATTCCGCCTTGATTATTTATAACCTTGCGTTTGGACAATTCAACTCTTGCACCTAAAATATCGCCACCCCGGCCTTGGCCGGATAAACCATACTTAACCCACTATGCGCATCTTGATTGCTGAAGACGATGAAGTACTGGCCGACGGATTATGCAACTCCATGCGCCATTTGGGCTATGCCGTCGATTGCGTCAATGACGGGCTGGCCGCGAAACTCATCCTCAGTGGCGAACAACCATTCGATCTGGTGATCCTCGATCTCGGTCTGCCTAAAGTGGACGGGTTTAGCGTGCTGCGCAGTTTGCGCGAGAACAACCGGCAAGTGCCGGTCATCATTCTCACAGCCCGCGATGCCGAAGGCGACCGGGTCAAAGGGTTAGACTTGGGCGCGGACGACTACATGATCAAACCGTTCAGCCTGCCCGAACTGGAGGCGAGAGTTCGCGCGCTCATACGGCGCGGGCAATGCGGTGTCAATCCTTTGTACGTTTGCAGCGCACTCATATTCGACAGCATCGAGCGGCGCGCAACCATCAACGGCACACCATTGGAGCTCACTACCCGCGAGTTAAGCGTACTCGAAGCATTGATACTGCGCACCGGCAAAGTCGTCAGCAAAGAGCAGCTAATCGAACGCGTCTACAGTTATTCGGAAGAAGCCAGCAATAACGCCATCGAAGTTTACATTCACCGTCTGCGCAAAAAAGTCGAACCTGCCGGAGTCACCATACGCACCGTGCGCGGCTTGGGCTACATCATCGAAAACCTCGCTGCTTGAGCCGCATGAAAAACAATGTCCGCTCCCTGCGCAGCTACCTCATGCAGAGGTTGTTGATCTCGCTCTATCTGTTATGGCTGGTCAGCACGGTCGTCGGCTACTTTGCCACCATCAACTATGCCAACCAGCCTTACGACCTGGTCTTGCTGCAACGCGCCAATGCGGTAGCCGCCGAACTAAAACTGGGCAGCGGACATGAAGAATTGGATGTCGTGCCGTTCCTGCCGGATGGCTCGGATCTGGGCATGCCGGATCGGGTGGTCTACACCGTCACCGATAGCGAAGGCATCAAGCTCGCGGGCAACGGCAACACTTTGCGCCCCCTCTCCTACCGGCGCGACCGCCCCGGCCCGCTGTTCAGCAACGGCGAACGCGAAGGACAAAAAACCCGCATGGTAAGTTTGACCTTTTCTTCCAACGGCAAAATTCTGCAATTGCATGTATCCGAAACCACACAACAGCGTCAGGCGCTCATACGCGGCATTCTGGCCAATATCGTTATCCCGGAATTGCTACTCACCCTGATCGCCCTCGCCGTGGTCTGGTACGGATTAAAGCAAGGCTTACGCCCGCTCGAACAACTACGCCATGAAGTACTGAACAGAAAACGGGATGACCTGAGACAACTCGACGGCGACGAAGCCCCCGCCGAAGTTCGTCCGTTGATTGATGCTGTCAACGATCTGCTGGAACGGCTCAAACGAGTCATGGCCGCTCAGCAACGTTTTGTCGCTGATGCCGCCCACCAACTGCGCACCCCTTTGGCCGGTCTTAAAACCCAGTCTGAACTTGCCCTGCGCAGCAATGAGCCGCAACAAAAACAACATGCCATCGAATACATCCACACCAGCACCGAACACGGCATCCGCCTGGTAAACCAATTGCTGGCACTGGCGCGCAATGAACCGGGCGGCCAAAATGCCGATAATTTCACCGCACTTAATCTCACCAAATTGGCGCAGGAAGGCACGCTCCACTGGCTGCCAATGGCACAGGAAAAAAATATCGACCTCGGCTACGAAGGCGCTTCCGCAACCGTGACAGTACAGGGAGACACCAACAGCCTGCTGGAAATGCTCAACAACCTGATCGACAACGCCATCCGCTATACCGCACCCGGCGGCCTCATCACCGTAGGCGTTAGCACGACTCCACAGGGCGCGGAATTAAGCGTGGAAGACAACGGCACCGGCATCGAACCGCAACACCGCGAACGCGTGTTCGAACGCTTCTACCGCATCCTCGGCAGCGGCCAAAGCGGCAGCGGACTCGGGCTCGCCATCGTCGCCGAAGTCGCCAAACGGCATAACGCAGAATTAAAACTGGACGCGGGGAGCGGCGGCACAGGAACCCGCATCAGCATATTTTTTCCGCGCCACTAAACGCTTACGTCAGCGACTCAAGATACGTATGCGTATCGCCAATTGCGATTCATAAAAATACTTTTCGTAACGGAATCGTTTCAAGCTGGTGTGTTGCATCGAGATAGAAGCACGAAGGGCTTGTAGTTTTTGTAGGATGGGTGGAGCGTAGCGATACCCATCCTACGGACTAAATGCAAATTTGTTAAATGTCAGTATTTTGTGGCTCAAAACCTGCGGTAAGCATATAAGGACGGAAATAAGCCATATAGCTCACTCCTTAGCCATCGGCTTTGGGGTTTTTAATAGATCCGCCTTGAGGCCGTTTGCGCGATCCAGACATTCATCGAAGCTAAGCTTGAATTCGATCTTCTCGATTGTGTCGAACGCAGGCAACATGATAGCTCTGCGTGAATCGCACTGGTCAGTGAATGCCTCGATGTTCTTCGCGAACACGTCGCTATGGTCAAGGATTTCGCTGTAGTGGTGCTCGATTATCAAAGCGAGATCGAGCAGATCACGCGGCGTAGCCCTGTCACCCCGGTACCATAATTTCTTGGCTACAATCTCGATCGGAGTTTCAAGCAGAATTTTTCTGCCGAGCACCTCATGCTCTTCGAACGGATTTTCAGTCAGCGTCGCTGATGCGACAAAGTCGATTTCCCCCTCAGGCAGGAACAGCTTTACGAATTCTGCGCCATCCTTGTAATCGGTAGTGACTTCCTCACCTCTGCCACCCAAGCGTGGATTCACATAGCCAAGGAACTGTGGATCAGGGACGAATATATCAATGTCCTTGCTTTTGCGGTGACCATAGTAAAACATGAGCACCGTACCCCCGCCAAGGCTCCAGCGTGGAAGGGCGAATCCATCTGATTGGATGGAATCCATGAGCCAGAAAGCCTTTTCCAGAAGACTCTTCCATGGGCCGTCTGGAAAGTTTAATGGCTGCTTAACCAATGCAGTTCCAGAACTTGTTTGGTGATTTGATCTCGGCGGCAACCTTAGCCAGATTCTTCCAGAGCAATTTGGCCTTGATGTTTTTCTTCGCGGCAATCTGCTTTACTGCGCTGGCGACCAGAGCGGTGGGTGTCTCATCAATCAAGTGCAACACCTGCCCCTCCAGTCCTGACGGAATCTTGCCGCTGAGCATGAACTTTTCCAAGTCGGATACGGACATGGCAGTCTTGTAGCTCGTGTTGACATTACCGAGCGTCATCTTGATCGAATCCACTTTCTTCCCTATCGAAAACAATGAGGTTCCGACACTCTCCGCAATCTCGGAAAGCTTGACAGCGCCAATGTCGCCAACTTTGCCATTCTCCAAGTTGACGATAGTCACCCTAGAGACATGCGATGCCACAGCCAGAGCCCTTTGGGTCAAACCGCAGGCCTCCCGCTCTTTTTTGATAATGGCTCCAATCGTTGAAATGTCCATGCTCAGCAGTATAGTTATGATCCGTATAAAAGTAAAGTATACTTTACTTTTTCTGTCGTCATAAATCCGCAACAATAGGGAGCCGCCTCTCCTTGCTATTCGCCCAACGACGTTGGATGCTCAATGCTACGATGGTCAGAATTCCATTGCCGCTTGTATTGAATGATTCTGACTTAACGTGCTAGGATGCCGTTATGAAAAAAGCAATTGCCAATGCCGTTGAGAATAAAACGAAGCCTGTGAAGCTAGGCGCACGTCACTCTGCGCATCTTGCAAAAGATGTTGCGGCAAAACCCTCTTACAGCAAAGCAGCTCACCAAGCTCATTTCAAAGGTTAATCCTGCCGAATTTCGCATCGTTCGCATGCCAGGTTAAGCCGTGGTTGCACGGTTACGATAAATAATAATAGAGCCAAGATTTAATCGATTCACGGAAACCGTGGCCCCCTATTCTTCATTCTTCTTTGTTTTCGCTTCATAACTGATATGTCTTTAGGAGTTCTCTATGGCAACATGCTTTGTGATTCAACCTTTCGACTCAGGAAAATTCGACAAACGTTTTACGGATATTTATAAGCCCTCAATTGAAGCAGCGGGACTCAACGCTTACCGAGTTGACCAAGACCCTTCTGTATCAGTACCGATTGATGCCATTGAGGAAGGGATTCGCAAGGCTTCTGTTTGTCTCGCAGATATTACAGCCGACAATCCGAATGTTTGGTATGAATTGGGTTTCGCATTTGCCGCTGGACGCCCAGTTGTTATGGTCTGTTCTGAGGAAAGAACTGGAAAGAAATATCCGTTCGACATACAGCACCGCAGCATAATTAATTATCTTGCTGAGGCTCCAAGTGACTTTGATAAATTACGGGAAAGTCTAACAACTCGCATCAAAGCACTGCTCCAAAAAAGTTAGGCATTACAAACACTTGCTGATGATGATCCAGTGGCTCCTGTTGAAGGCTTATCGCAATCTGAAATAGTCGTGCTGGCCGTCATAGCAGGAAGCAGTTTTTTACCTTCGAACCCTGTATCTGCATACAGCGCAAAGCAAGATGCTGAACGTGCTGGCATTACTAATATGGGTTTCAATATTGGTGTTCGGCGGCTCGTCACCAAATCATTTATCAAACTCGAAGAGCTCCAAGATGAAAATAATGGTGAGCGCTATGATGGAATTCGCATTACCGAAAGTGGATGGACTTGGATTGATGCTAACGAATCACGATTTGTTCTACATCGCCAATCAAAAAACAGTCACGCGTTGAAGAACAGCGGTTTTGATAGTTTTGATGATATTGCGTTCTGAATGGACGGACGACGTATACGTGTGCCACTAAACTAAAATGTTGAACGTCTTATTTCAGGAGGACTGAAAACAATAGGGACATAATTTCTGGGAATCCTTCTGTTTCACAAACTCGGCCTATTTCTCCCAACAATTTCACCCAGTACCAACTAAAAACCCCGCCTTAATCGGCGGGGTTTTTAGTTGGTACTGGG